>NZ_CP035951.1:4810577-5133193 GCF_013376875.1 Acidovorax sp. JMULE5 | reverse complement strand
GCGCGGCCCATGCCCGGGCAGCCGCGCAAGGGCCGCCCCGCCGCGCTGGCTGCGTCCCCCTGCCCGCAACGCGCAGTGTTGCGAGAGCGGGGGGAAGCCGCGAAGCGGCTCAGGGGGGTGTTTCAAAGACTCCGCGCCGCGAAGGTATCGCAGGCTTTGACGCTGCCATTCTGCAGACCGTTGTGAAACCAGCGCTGCCGCTGAGCACTGGTGCCGTGGGTGAAGCTTTCGGGCACCACCGCCCCTCCGCTCGAGCGCTGCAGGGCGTCGTCACCAATCTTGGCCGCTGCGTTCATGGCCTCTTCCACATCGCCCTGCTCCAGAATCTGGCGCGCGTTCTGCGCATGGTGTGCCCACACCCCGGCAAAACAGTCGGCCTGCAGCTCCAGCCGCACCGAGAGCGCGTTGTACTCTGCCTTGCTCACGCGGCCACGCATCTGGTCCACCTTGCCGCTGATGCCCAGCTGGTTCTGCACATGGTGGCCCACCTCGTGGGCAATCACATAGGCCTGGGCAAAGTCGCCCGGCGCGCCCAGACGGTTCTTGAGGGTTTCATAAAAGCCCAGGTCGATGTAGACCTTCTGGTCCGCCGGGCAGTAGAACGGGCCCATCGCCGCCTGCCCGGTGCCGCAAGCCGTGGCCGTAGCGCCCCGAAACAGCACCAGACGTGGCTCCTGGTAGGTGCCGCCACCCTGGCGGAACACGGCCTGCCACACGTCTTCGGTATCGGCCAGAACGGTCGATACAAAACGGGCCATGGTGTCGTCGGCCGGGGGGCGCTGGGCAGGCCCCTGCGACTGCACCTGCGCAGGTGGCCCGCCGCCACTGAGGAGCCCCAGGATCGTCAGCGGATTGATGCCCAGCACCCAACCACCCACCAGAGCGATGACGATGGTACCGATGCCAATGCTGCGCCCTCCGAAAATCGGCGAGCCGCCGCCCCCACCGCGCCGGTCTTCCACATTGTCCGACTCGCGATTGCCTTCCCATTTCATGCCGTATCTCCAGCGCCCTCAACGTGCGGAGGGCATGGCGCATATTACGCGCGGTGCAGGAACCGGAGGGCCCGATTACGATGGCCTGCCTGTCGGCGCCCGCTGGCACGATTCCCCCCTTCCACGCCCCACCCGAACCGCCCCATGCTCCACGACGCCTCGCACTACGCCCCCATCGGCGACAAGGTGATTCTGATCACAGGCTTTGACCCTTTTGGCGACGACAGCCTGAACCCCAGCTGGCTGGTGGCCCAGGCGCTGGACGGGCAGCGCATCGCGGGCCACCGCGTGATGGCGGCGCAACTGCCCACCGTCTTTGGCGAATCGATGCAACAGCTGCGGGCGCTGGCCACGGCCCACCGGCCCGCGCTGACCGTCTGCCTGGGCCAGGCAGGAGGGCGCAGCGCGCTGTCGCTGGAGCGGGTGGGCATCAATATCAACGACGCCCGCATTCCCGACAACGTGGGCGCCCAGCCCATCGACACGCCGGTGGTGCCCGGCGGGCCTGCCGCCTACTTTGCGAGCCTGCCACTCAAGGCCATGCTGCGCTCCGTACAGCAGGCTGGCGTGCCCTGCGAGGTTTCACAAACAGCGGGCACCTTTGTCTGCAACCATGTGCTGTACGGACTGATGCACATGCTGCAGGCACAAGGCGTTGGCCCTGCGGGCGCCCGGGGCGGATTTGTGCACGTGCCCTGGCTGCCCGGGCAAGGCACACCCTCCCTGGCACTGCGAGACATGGTGCGCGGCATCCACGCAGCCCTGTGGGCCGCTGTGCTTCACCAGAGCGACATAGCGCTCGGGGCGGGGGCCACGCACTGAAATCATGGCCTCGGACTGGGGGCTTGCCCGCTCCCTGGCTCCGCCCTCGCTGTGTAAAGTCGGCGAATGTCCTTCACCCCCCTCTCCCCGGCCCCCGGTACGCTGGACGCAGCAGCCACAGCGGCGTGTCTGCCATGGGACGCGCTGGCCACCGAGATCGCGGCCCTCTTGCAGGACAGCACCGTCTCGGTGCCTGCCCGCACGGTGCTGCCACTGCCCCAGGACGGCAGCCTGTTTGTCATGCCTGCCACCGACAGCCGCGTCGCGATGGCCAAGCTCATCACGCTGACCCCTGCCAACACGGGCACCGGCCGCCCCGCGATCCAGGGCGACGTCGTGGTGTTTGACGTGACCACGGGCGAACGCCGCCTGGTGCTAGACGGCCCCACCATCACTGCACGGCGCACAGCGGCGGTGTCGCTGCTGGCTGCACAGCATCTGGCGCCGCAGGCCCAGGGGCCGCTGCTCATCGTCGGTGCGGGCGTGCAGGGCCTGGCCCACCTGGAAGCCTTTGTGCAGGGCCTGGGGGTGCGTGATGTGTGGGTGGCCTCGCGCAGTGCCGCCAGCGCCGAGGCCCTGGTCCTGCGCGCCCAGGCGCTGGGCGCCCAGGCACGCACGGTGGCCGATGCAGACGCTGCAGTGCCCCATTGCCCGCTGATTGCCGTGTGCACCCCGGCGCACAGCGTGGTGCTGAGCGCGCCACCACGGCCCGACGCCTTTGTGGCAGCGGTGGGAGCCTTCACCCCGGCCATGGCAGAACTGGCCCCCGCCTTCTGCCGCCATGTGGCCGCACACGGGCATATCGTGGTGGACAGTGAAGACGCACGCCACGAGGCGGGCGATCTGCTGCAGGCGGGCCTCGACGTGGGCATGCTGCCCACACTGCGGGAAGCTCTGCAACGCCAGCGCGCTCCGTCCGCAGGGCCGGTGCTGTTCAAGAGCTGCGGCTGGGCGGGCTGGGACCTGGCTGCGGCCCGCCTGGCGATGCGCCTGGGCACAGAGGGTGCCCCACCCACGCAGGCCACGCCATGAGCCTGCTCCGGTTCTCGGACCACAGCCTGCGCTCGCAGATCGCGCTGGTGTTCGGTACGTTGGTGGTGGGCCTGGCGGTGCTGCTGTCACTGGGATTTGGCGAACTGCTCAAGCTGCGCATCGAGCGCGATGCCGGGACTGCCCTGCAGGTCATTGCCGAAAATGCAGGCAAGCTGCTGGCCAACGGCCTGCAGGAGCGCAGCCGCGAGGCCGAGGTCCTGGCCGCCGCCGAGGCCGTCTGGACCAAAGGGCTCGACAGCGCCGAAGCCCACCACATGCTGGCACGCAGTCAGGCCACCCACCCCCACAGCGCCTGGATCGGTGTGGCCGATGCCCAGGGCGTGGTGCGCGCCGCCACGGGCGGGCTGCTGGTGGGCCAGAGCGTGGCAGAGCGCCCGTGGTTCAAGGAAGGCCTGCAAACACTGCACGTGGGAGATGTCCACCCGGCCAAGCTGCTGGAGCAGCTGCTGGCCCCGCCGCCTTCGGGCGAGCCCTACCGGTTTGTGGATTTTGCGGCGCCCATTCGCCTGGGCCCGACCACCATCGGCGTGGTGGGTATCCACGGCAGCTGGGAATGGACCCATGAGGTCATGGAAAGCCTGACCCCGGCACGTACGGACGACAAGGCGGTAGAACTGTTCGTCTTCGACCGCAAAGGCGAGCTTATCTACGCCCCTGGGGGCCAGACCCGGGCCCTGCAAGTAGCCGGGCAGCGCCTGCCCGTCGAGGCCAACAACCCGGTGGCGTCTGACCGCGCCGCAGGCCGGGCCGTCGTGGCGAGGTGGCTGGACGGCCGCAGCTACCTCACGGCCACCGCACCGATGCAGGCACGCAACAGCACCAGCGACCTAGGCTGGCGCATTGTCGCCCGCGAACCCGTAGAACTGGCCTTCGCCGAGGCCCACCGCACCGTGCAACTGGCACTGGCCATCGGGCTCGGCGCCGCGCTTTTGGCCTCGGTGCTGGCGTGGCTGGCGGCACGCCGCCTGAGCGATGACCTGTACGCGCTGGCCGATGCCGCCAGCGCCGTGGAGGCCGACAAGCCCGGCACCCGCATTCCCCAGGCCCACAGCAGCCGGGAAGTGAGCAAGCTTTCAGGCGCACTGGGCCGCATGACGCACCGGCTTCTGACAGCCCACGAAGCCATGGAGGAAAAAGTACGCCTGCGCACGCTGGAGCTGGAGGCTGCCAACCGCGCCCTGGACCTGCAGGCCCGCACCGATGCTCTGACGGGCCTGCTCAACCGCCGGGGTTTTGAAACGCAGATGGCGTTTGCCGTGGCGCTGGCGCGGCGCAGCGGCCGGCCGTTGAGCCTGATCACAGTCGATGTGGACCATTTCAAGCGCGTGAACGACACCTATGGACACGAAACCGGCGACGAAGTCCTGCGCCGGCTGGCCCGCACGCTGGAAATGCGCCTGCGCAACTCGGATGTGATCGCAAGGCTGGGGGGTGAAGAGTTTGTGGTGCTGCTGCCCGACACCGACCTCCTGGGGGCCCAAGCCATCGCCCAGGCCCTGGTCGAAGCCATGGCCGAACAACACGACCCGGTCGTGGGCCGCATCACCGTGAGCGCGGGTGTGGCCAGCATGCGCGGCCTGCAGGACAACGGCCTCGATATCCTGCGCCGGGGCGATGCGGCGCTTTATGAAGCCAAGGGCCAGGGGCGCAACAGGGTCTGCGTGGAAGCGTGACCACAGTCCCTGAACAGCGGTCAGCGCACAGCAAGGCCAGCGGCGTGCAAGAGACCCGCCAGTAACCTGTTCTAAACCTCGCTGATCTCGGCCACCACGGCGCAGCCCTGGGGCGCGGCAGCATCAAAATAGGCTTGCAGCCGCAAGGCCAGCGCATGCAGGCTGTGGTCCTGAACGGCCCGCGCAACGGCCAGCTGTTCGAGCGCGTAGGGCCGGTGCCCCAGCATCATGGCGGTATTCACACAGTGGCCCGTGGCGGCCATCTTCAGAACGAAAGCGTTGAGAAGCTCGCAGGGCCAATAGTGGGCGTGGGACACGGCTGCCGGGCGCAATGCGCCGTGGTCCGAGGCCAAGTCGCCTGTGGCACCTGCAGGGTCATGTAGAGAAAGCGCAGCACCCCGGGCCTTGGCGGGTGTGGTCATCGCAGCAAAGGTCAGCATGGTGGACTCCGTGACCACCGGAGGGCCCGGCGGCATGACACCATGCTAAGAACCTTACCTGCGCTTGCATTTCAGCCAATGGGCACTGGCGCTGTAGGACGCAGCCCCTGCGAACACGTTCCAGCGCATGCCGAAGACCCGGCGGGCGGGAGGTCAGGCCTTGGGCAGTGTCACGCCGACCTGCCCCTGGTACTTGCCGCCCCGGTCACGGTAGCTGACCTCACACACATCGTCCTTGTCGCTCTCGAAGAACAGCACCTGCGCGCAGCCCTCGCCCGCGTAGATGCGTGCGGGCAGCGGCGTGGTGTTGGAGAACTCCAGCGTCACATAGCCTTCCCACTCAGGCTCGAACGGCGTCACGTTGACGATGATGCCGCAGCGTGCATAGGTGCTTTTGCCCAGGCAGATGGTGAGCACGTTGCGCGGGATGCGGAAGTACTCCATCGTGCGCGCCAGCGCAAAGCTGTTGGGCGGGATGATGCAGCTGTCACCCTCGAAATCCACAAAGCTCTTCTCGTCGAAATTCTTCGGGTCCACCACCGTGCTGTGGATGTTGGTGAACACCTTGAATTCGGGTGCGCAGCGGATGTCGTAGCCGTAGCTGCTGGTGCCGTAGCTGATGATCTTGCGGCCCTCCACCTCGCGCACCTGGCCCGGCTCGAAGGGTTCGATCATTCCGTGCTCGGCCGCCATGCGGCGGATCCACTTGTCGCTCTTGATGCTCATGGCTGAATTTCCTGCGCTGTGGCCCTGGCCGTCGGCAAACAGCCGGGCGCTATTAAATATGTAGCTATTAGCGCTTGATGATCATGCGCTGGGGCCGTATTTTGCTTGAGAAATCACCGTTTGCTCCACCACACGGTCATCGCCGAGCACGATCAGCGCAAACAAAAGCTCGTCCAGGCTGCGCGCCTGGCAGGTCTTGCGCTCCAGCAGAGGCGTAGCCCGAGGGTTGAGCACCACAAAGTCGGCCTCGCAGCCCGGCTGCAAATTGCCCACCACACCCGCCAGGCCCAGCGCCCGGGCCGCGCCCGCCGTGTGTTGCCACCACAGCTGTTGGGGTGACAGGCTCAGGCCCTGCTTGGTCTGGCCCTCACGCCCCACGTAGTACGCCGCCAGCATGGTGTGGAACGGGCTGAAGCTGGTGCCCCCGCCCACATCGCTGGCCAGGCCGTAGCCAAAGCCCACCCGGTCGGCACCGGCATAGTCGAAGAACCCGCTGCCAAGAAAGAGATTGCTGGTGGGGCTGACCGCAGCCACCGCACCGGTGTCGCGCATCAGCGCACGGTCGTCGTCGTCGAAGTGGATGCAGTGCGCGTACACCGCACGTTCGCGCATCAGGCCAAAGTCGTCGTAGACGCCCAGGTAGCTGCGCGCGGCGGGGAACAGCTCGCGCGCCCAGCGGATCTCGTCGCGGTTCTCGGCCACGTGGGACTGAATCCACACATCGGGGTAGCGCGCAGCCAGCTCGCCCGCGCCGCGCAGTTGTTCATGGGTACTGGTGGGCGCAAAACGCGGGGTGATGGCATAGCCCAGGCGGTCCACGCCGTGCCAGCGCTGGATCAGCGCCTCGGTGTCGATGAGGCTTTGTTCGGTATCGTCGCGCACTCCATCGGGCGAGTGGCGGTCCTGCAGCACCTTGCCGGTGATCAGGCGCATGTGCTGGCGTTGCCCTTCGGTGAACAAGGCATCCACCGAGGCGGGGTGCGAGGTGGCAAACGCCAGCGCCGTGGTCACGCCATGGCGCAGCAGTTCGGCCACAAAGAACTCTGCCACCTGCGCGCTGTAGTCGGATGCGACAAAGCGCGATTCATGGGGAAACGTGTAGTTCTCCAGCCAGGGCAGCAGACCGTCCGCGGGCGAGCCAATCACGTCGGTCTGCGGAAAGTGGATGTGCATGTCCACAAACCCCGGGGCCAGGATGCGACCCGGCAGGTGCGTGACAGGCTCGTGGGCATACTGGTGCGACAGCGCCTGCCAGGCGCCGACTGCCAGCACCCGCTGGCGGCCCTGGGCATCCGGGCCAATGGCCAGCAGGCCATCTTCGTCATAGAGGGCGCGGCCATCGTCGGCAAATCGCAAAAGGGCGGATCGGTATACAGGCATGGGGCGCTAGCTTAGCGGCACCGCCTGGCGCCAGCATACGGCGCGCCCCATAGTGGCTATGGAAGGCAGTTGGCTGGGTACAGGAGCGCTCAACGCGCCACCTTGCCCGCCACCCCTTCCACCAGCCAGTTCATCTGCAGGATCTGCGCATCCGACAGCGCCTGGCCTGCGGGGATCCGCTCCTGCCCCTCGTTGTCGCGCACCGGCGCCTTACCCGCACGGAAGGGCCGGAGCTTGCCCGCCCCAATGGCCTTCTGTGCGGCCAGCACCTCCTGCTGAACGGCCGCAGGCACCCGGGTGCCAAAGTCGCCGACGCGAATCATGCCCTCGCGCACGCCACCCCACAGGTTGGCACTCTTCCAGGTGCCGTTTTGCACGGCGCGCACGCGCTCGGTGTAGTAACTGCCCCACTGGTGCGTCACGGCCACGATCTGCGCGTCTGGCCCGGTGCGGCGCATGTCCGAGTGGTAGGCGACGGCCATCTTGCCGCGCTCTTGCGCGGCGGCCATCACGGCGGTGGAGCCCGTGTGGAACGCAATCACGTCCACGTCCTGGTTGAACAGCGCCATGGCCGCATCACGCTCCTTGGGTGGGTCGAACCACACATTGAGCCACACCACCTTCACCGCGGCCTGCGGGTTGACCGAGCGCATGCCCAATGTGAAGGCATTGATGCCCTGCAGCACCTCCGGGATGGGGAAGCCCGCCACAAAACCGGCCACGCCGGTCTTGCTCATGCGGCCCGCTGCAATACCGGCGAGGTAGCGGCCTTCGTAGTAGCGCGCGTTGGCAGCGGCCACATTGGGCGTGGTCTTGTAGCCGGTGATGGACTCGAACTTCACGTGTGGATAGTCCTGCGCCACCTTGAGCGTGGGCTCCATGTAGCCAAAGCTGGGGGTGAAGATGATCTGGTGGCCCGTGGCCGCCAGATCACGGATCACGCGCTCGGCATCGGCGCCTTCGGCCACGTTCTCGACAAAGATGGTCTTGACCTGGTTGCCCAGCGCGGCCTCGACGGCCTTGCGGCCTTCGTCATGCTGGCGCGTCCAGCCTGCCTCGGTGATGGGCGAGACATAGACAAAACCGGCTCTGACAGGCTCGGCCGTACTGCCCTTGGCGGGCATGGTCTGGGAAAAAGCGGGGGAGAAAAAACAGGCGGCCACGAGCGTGGCTGCGAGGTTTTTGTACATGGTGTTCCTCTACATGGCCCTGATGGAATGGAACGGAAGCACCGCAGGACGACGGTGCTGCCGAGGGGAATCAAACTGCGCTGAAACTACGTTGGAACTGTATGGATTGAAGCCGGAGGGTAGGCTCTGCTGCAGTGCGCAAAGCCCTCCATAGGAACTCAGTTCAGCCGCAGCGCCTGCGGGCCTGCGCCCAGGCGGAAGGCACCCACCACCTCGGCCAGGCGCGACGCCTGGTCCTTCAGGCTCTCGGCGGCGGCGGTGGACTCTTCCACCAGGGCGGCATTCTGCTGGGTCATCTGGTCCAGCTGGGTCACCGCCACATTCACCTGGCCAATGCCCTGGCTCTGTTCCGAAGCGGCTGAGCTGATCTCGCCAATGATGTCGGTCACGCGGCGCACGGAGCTCACGATCTCGCCCATGGTGGTGCCGGCGTTCTGCACCAGGGCAGCACCCGACTCGACCTTCTCCACCGACACGCCGATCAGTGTCTTGATCTCCTTGGCCGCCTGGGCCGAGCGCTGGGCCAGTGAGCGCACTTCGCTGGCCACCACGGCAAAGCCACGGCCCTGCTCGCCCGCACGGGCGGCTTCCACGGCGGCGTTGAGGGCCAGGATATTGGTCTGGAACGCAATGCCGTCGATGGTGCCGATGATGTCGGCGATCTTCTTGCTGCTGGTGTTGATTTCGTCCATGGTGGTCACCACCTGCGCCACCACTTCACCGCCGCGCTGGGCCACTTGTGCGGCCGACACCGCCAGCTGGTTGGCCTGCACGGCCGAATCGGCGCTCTGGCGCACGGTGCTGGTCAGCTCTTCCATCGAGCTGGCAGTCTCCTGCAGGCTGCTGGCCGTTTGCTCGGTGCGTGCGCTCAGGTCCTGGTTGCCAATCGCGATCTGGGTGCTGGCGGTGGAGATGCTGTCCACCACACCCCGCACTTGCTGCAGCGAGCGGTGCAGAGCGCTGCGCATGGCATCCAGGGCGCGCAGCAGGTGGCCGGTTTCGTCATTGGCGTAGCTCGCCTGGGGGGCGCCCGTCAGGTCCATGTTGGCAATGGTCTCTGCAATGGCCTCGGCCTTGCGCAGCGGGCGCGTGATGCTGGTGGTCAGCAGCCAGGCCAGCAAGGCGCCCAGCAGCAGCGACACTCCGGTGCAGATCTGCAGCAGCAGCGTGGTCTGGGCACGCAGCTCCTCGCTGCGCTTGCCAGCGGCATCCAGCTCGGCACGCTGGCCATCCACCATCTGCTGCACACCCGCCAGGTAGCTGCGGGAGGTGGGCTCAAACCGCTCGGTGAAGACCTTGTTGGCGTTCTCGGCATCGCCCGCCTGTTTGAACTTGCTCACTTCCTCGCGGGCCGCCAGGTAGTCCTTGCGCAGGTCACCCACCTTGGCAAAATGCTGCTTCTTCTCCGGCGTGTCCATCTTGGACTCGATGAATTTCTGCAGCTCGTTGGTATCGCGGATCGACGCGGCCGTGGCGGGCGCAAAGTAGGGGATCAGGCTGGCGTCGCTGCTCTTGGCAATGGCCGCCGCGCGCTGCACACCCGATGTGGTATGGCGCAGCCAGTCCGAGCCAGCGCGCTCGGTCTTGATGTTGTCGTCGACCATGGCATCGATCTCTCTGCCCAGCTGACTAAGCTTGACCACGGCCACCACGCTGCTGGCAAAAAACAGCGCTAGGATGAGGCCGAGCACCAGCGTGAGGCGCTTGCCAATGGAGATTTGACTGAGAAACATGGAAGGCTCCAAAAAAGGGGGCAACACGGCACCCGTGCACTCCGCAAGGGAGCGCTGGGTAAGGGCCATGGTGGTGGATCACCCCGTGGGCCTGGGCCGGACGCAATTCGAACGAATACTTACTATTTTAAGGGTTTACCCACGCCGCCGCCCTGCCGCGCGGGCGACAGCGCACCCACCCATCGATTCGCACTGGCTCTCCGCGCTATGCCCGCCGCACAAAGCTCAGTAGTCGTGCTCCACGCACCGCTCAAAGGTTTCCTTGAGCTTGTGCTCCCAGACACGCTTGTCGGCATTGCTGGCAAAACTCGCCTCAAAGCTGTTGAACGCCAGTTGGTAGGCGTGTTTCGCCGTGAGGCCCGTGGCGGCAAACACCTGGGTGAAGTTCTCATTCATGTAGCCGCCAAAGTAAGCGGGATCATCCGAGTTGACCGTGGCGGCCAGCCCGGCGTCGAGCAGCTTGCCCAGGTTGTGGTCCGCCAGGTTGGGAAACACGCACAGCTTCTGGTTGGACAGGGGGCACACCGTGAGCGCAATACGGTCCTGCGCCAGGCGCTGCATCAGGGCAGCGTCGTGCACCGCCTGCACCCCGTGGTCGATGCGCTCGACCTTGAGCACATCGAGCGCGCTCCAGATGTAGGCAGGAGGGCCCTCCTCGCCTGCATGGGCCACCAGGTGCAGGCCCAGTTCGCGGCAGCGGGCGAACACGCGGGCAAACTTTTCGGGTGGGTGGCCCAGTTCGCTGGAATCCAGCCCTACGCCAACGATCTTGTCGAGCAGGGACATCGCCTGCTCCAGGGTCTCGAAGGCGGATTCCTCACTGAGGTGACGCAGGAAACACAGGATGAGCGTGGCACTGATACCCAGCTCCCTGCGTGCATCTTCACAGGCCCGGTACAGACCGTTAATGACCGTCTCCATGGCAACGCCACGTGCGGTGTGGGTCTGCGGGTCGAAGAAGATTTCGGCGTGCAGCACGTTGTCGCGCGCTGCTCGCCCCAGGTAGGCGCGCGCCATGTCATAGAAGTCCTGCTCGCGCAGCAGCACGCTGGCACCCGCGTAGTAGATGTCCAGAAAACTTTGCAGGTTGGTGAACGCATAGGCGCTGCGCAGTGCCTCCACACTGGCATAGGGCAAGGTCAATTCGTTGCGCTGCGCCAGTGCAAAGATCAGCTCAGGCTCCAGGGAGCCCTCGATATGGATATGCAGCTCGGCCTTGGGCATGGCGCGCAGCAGCGTGGGCAGGCGCTCGGCGGAAATGGGGGGCACTTTAAACATCAGCAGACTCCAAAGGTGATGCCGCTCTGGCGCAAGAAGCGGCGGTAGGCAGATGATGCCTTGTCGGCGGCGGTATGCAACTCCGCCCGCAGGTCCAGCGGCAGGCACTGTGGCGTCTGCGACTCCAGCACGGGCTGGTCTTGCGTGAAGATGGTGTGCTGAAAGGCCTGCAGCTTCTCATCGGGCGAATCGAAATCTGCCACGGCCAAGCGAAACCACACGCGGCTGCGCACCGGGGTGATCGGGCAGATGAACAGCGCAATGGACTCCCGCCAGCCATCCACGGCCGTGGTGCCCGCCTCGGGCACCTTGGTCAGCACGGCCGCGTAGGGTGCCGTGACTTCGTAGGTGTACTCCACCTGGGCCGGGGCGGTGGAGTGCAGGTTGGACTGGGGTTGCCAGGCCTTGCAGCCGGTGGCCAGCAAGCCAGTGGGTGTGGCCTCAACGCGGTAGTCATCAATGGCAGGGACGTCGCGGCTGCCCAGCCAGCCTTCGTGCACAAAACCAAAGTGCGACATGTCGAGGAAATTCTCGATGATGCGTGGCGCACTGGCGGCCACGTCGTAAGGGCCGCAGTTGAGCTTGCGCAAGCGCAAGTCCCCTTCGGCGGCGAATGGGGGCAGCGCTGCACTGCCCGGCGCAATGCGCACCCACACCAGGCCATGGGCCTCGCAGGCCTCATGGTGCCGGGCGCAGTGCGTGGTGGGCGGCACAAACGCAGGCAGTGCGGGCACATGCGTGCACTGGCCCGAGCCCTCGAACTGCCAGCCGTGGTACGGGCACTCCAGCCGCCCCTGCACCGTCACCCGGCCCAGCGACAAGCGCGCACCCCGGTGCGGACACCGATCGGCCAAGGCCTGCACCCCACCCAGGCCATCACGCCACAGCACCAGCGGCTGGTCCAGCAACTGCACGGCCAGTGGGGTGTTCGCCACATCACCCGCCAGTGCCACGGGGTGCCACAACGTCGATTCGACCATCGTCCCTGCTCCAAAAAAAGCACTCAACAATGAAAAAGGGCCACCCAGGAAGGTAGCCCTTTTGAACTGGCAGCCCCAAGAGGCTGCCTGATGACGGCTCAGAAGTGCTTACTTCTTCTCGCCGCCGGGGATCTTGCCTTCCACGCCCTTGACGTAGAAGTTCACACCGCCCAGAAACTTGTCATCAGCCACCGTGTCTTTGGCCAGCACTTCCTTGCCGTCCTGACCCACGATCGGGCCCTTCCAGATCTGGAACGACCCGTCGGCCAGGCCCTTCTTCACGGCTTCGACCTTGGCTTTGGTGTCGGCAGGCACGTCTTCGGCGATGGAGACGATGTCGATGGCGCCTTCCTTCACGCCCCACCAGCTCTGGCCCGTGGCCCACTGGCCTTCCAGCGCGTCCTTGGTGGCCTTGATGTAGTACGGGCCCCAGTTGATGACGGCCGAAGCCAGGTGGGCCTTGGGACCGTAGGCGGTCATATCGCTGTCCCAACCGAAGGCGCGCTTGCCCTTCTCTTGTGCGGTCTTGAGCACAGCAGGCGAGTCGGTGTTCTGGAACAACACGTCCGCGCCACCGTTGATCAGGCTGGTGGCGGCTTCGGTTTCCTTGGGTGGGCTGAACCATTCGTTCACCCAGACCACCTTGGTCTTGATCTTGGGGTTGACCGACTGCGCACCCAGCGTGAAGCTGTTGATGTTGCGGATCACTTCAGGAATCGGCACCGAGCCCACCACGCCCAGAGTATTGGACTTGGTCATGGCACCGGCAATGATGCCCGCCATGTACGCACCTTCGTAGGTGCGGCTGTCATAGGTGCGCATGTTTTCGGCCGTCTTGTAGCCGGTGGCATGCTCGAACTTCACGCCCTTGTTGTCTTCCGCGACCTTGAGCATGGACTCCATGTAGCCGAAGGTGGTGCCGAAGATCAGCTTGTTGCCCTGGCCGGCCAGGTCACGCAGCACGCGCTCGGCGTCGGCGGACTCGGGCACGCTTTCCACAAAGCTCGTCACGACCTTGTCGCCAAATTCCTTCTCGATGGCCTTGCGGCCGTTGTCGTGAGCGAACGACCAGCCACCATCGCCCACCGGGCCGACGTAGGCAAACGCGATCTTCAGAGGCTCGGGCTTGGGCGCCGGTGCTTCTGCCACGGGAGCCGGTGCGGGCGCGGGGGCCGGTGCCGGTTCTTCCTTCTTGCCACAGCCCACGAGGGCAGCAGCGGCCACGGCGGAGAGCGCTGCCACCTTGAGCATGGAGCGTTTCTGCAGATCAGTCATGTCGGTTTCCTTATTGAAGAAGTAAGACTTGCAAAGGTTGAGGGACGAAAACACTAATTATGGGGCGATCTACCACCGGGTAACCAGCAATTCTTGGGACCAGTGCTTGTTCACGAACCCGGATAAAACGGCTTGCCGAGCGATGCCGGCATGTTGATGCGGATCCACGCCGGATTGCGCGAGATCAGCGCCAACACCACGATGGTCGCCACATAGGGCAGCATGCTCAGCAACTGGCTGGCCACCTGCACGCCCGTGGCCTGCAAATGGAACTGCAGCATGGTCACGCCGCCAAACAGGTAAGCACCAAGCAACACCCGTGCCGGGCGCCACGTGGCAAAGGTGGTCAGCGCCAGCGCGATCCAGCCGCGCCCGGCCACCATGCCCTCCACCCACAGCGGGGTGTAAACGGTAGAGATGTACGCCCCGGCCAGCCCGCACAGCGAGCCACCGGCTACCACAGCGGCCAAGCGAATACGGCGCACGGGGTAGCCCAGTGCATGGGCCGACTCGGGCGACTCGCCCACCGAGCGCAGCACCAGCCCGGCGCGCGTGCGGTACAGGAACCAGATCATCCCCGCCACCAGCAGCATGGTGATATACACCAGCGGGTGCTGCCGGAACAGCGCGGGGCCGAGCAGCGGCACATCGCCCAGCACCGGGATCACGTATTTGGGCAGCTCTGGCAGCTTGGCCTGGACGTAGCTGATGCCCGCAAAGGCCGAAAAACCCACGCCAAACAGGCTGAGCGCCAGCCCCGTGGCGTACTGGTTGGTGTTGAGCCAGATCACCAGCACACCAAAGATGGCCGCCAGCAGCGCGCCAGCGGCCATGCCCGCCGCAAACCCCAGCCAGGTGTTGCCCGTGTGTACCACGGTGGCAAACCCTGCAATGGCGGCGCAGAGCATCATGCCCTCGGCCCCCAGGTTGACGATGCCAGCTTTTTCATTGATCAAGAGGCCCAGGGCCGCGATGGCCAGAACGGTGCCCGCGCTCAGCGTGGCGCCAATCAGGAGTGCATAGGATTCCATTACTTGCCTCCCTTCGCGGCCACCCAGCGGATGCGGTAGGCGATCAAGGTGTCACAGGCCAGCAGCGTAAACAGCAGCAGGCCCTGGAACACGCCCGTAAGCGACTTGGGCAGGCCCATGCGCGACTGCGCCAGCTCGCCGCCGATGTAGAACATGCTCATGAGGATGGCCGACAAAATCATGCCCACCGGGTGCAGCCGCCCCACAAAGGCCACGATGATGGCGGCAAAGCCGTAGCCTGCGGGCACATACGGCGTGAGCTGGCCAATGGGCCCGGCCACCTCCAGCGCGCCCGCCAGGCCCGCCGCACCGCCTGAGATCAGCAGCGCCGTCCACAGTGCCTTGCGCGACGAGAAGCCCGCATAGCGCGCCGCTGCAGGGGCCAGCCCGCCCACCTGCTGGGCAAAACCGGCCCGGGTGCGGAACAGAAACACCCACAACGCCGCGGCCCCCGCCAGCGCCAGCAGCAACCCGATGGACACGCGCGAGCCCTGCATCAGGCGCGGGATCTGCGTGACTTTCTCGAACGTCTTGGTCTGCGGAAAGTTGTAGCCCATGGGGTCTTTCCATGGGCCATAGACCAGGTAGCCCAGCACCAGCGTGGCCACATAGACCAGCATCAGGCTCACCAGGATTTCATTGGCGTTGAACTTGTCGCGAAGCAGGGCCGTGAGCCCTGCCCACACCATGCCACCCAGCACCCCGGCGAGCAGGATGGCGGGCACGATCCACGGCCCGGTGGTCTTGTCGGCCAGCAGCGCCACGCCGCCCGCCACCACGGCACCGATCACGAACTGGCCCTCGGCACCGATGTTCCACACGTTGGAGCGAAAACACACGGCCAGCCCCAGCGCAATCAATAACAGCGGCGTGGCCTTGACCATGAGTTCACCGACGGCATAGGGTGTCTTGATCGGCTCCCAGAAGAAGACCTGCAGCCCGCGCACCGGGTCTTTGCCCAGCGCCACGAACAAGGCCACACCAATCAACACCGTGACGGCCAGCGCCAGCAGCGGCGAGCCATAGGTCCACCAGCCAGAAGCCTGGGGGCGCGGTTCCAGCTTAAGCATGCTGCACCTCCGCTGCCTTGGCCTGTTGTGCGAGGTGCGCTTGGACATCGGCATGCCACAGCCCGCTCATCCATTCGCCAATGCGCTCTACCGTGGCCTCGGCGCGCGGCACGGAAGGCGACAAATGCCCCTTGGCCACCACATGCAGCCGGTCGCAGATTTCAAACAATTCGTCCAGCTCCTCACTCACCACCAGCACGGCGCAGCCCGCATCACGCAGCGCCAGGATGGAGCCGCGAATCTGCGCCGCAGCCCCCACGTCCACACCCCAGGTGGGTTGGGAGACGATGAGCAGCTTCGGTTTGGCGTCAATCTCGCGGCCCACGATGAACTTCTGCAGGTTGCCGCCCGACAGCGACTTGGCCGCTGCGTTGGGGCCACCCGCCTTCACATTGAAGCGCCGGATGATGTCCTCGGCATGCTTTTGCAGCGCACCCACCTTGATCCAGCCACTGCCGCTGACCGCATTGGTGCGGGTGAGCAGCAGGTTGTGCGCCAGCCCCATGGTGGGCACAGCCCCCCGGCCCAAACGCTCTTCGGGCACAAAGTGCAGGCCCAGCGCACGGCGCTGGCCGGGGCCCATGCGGCCTGCGTTCTGGCCCGAGACCTGGATGCTCGCAGGCTCGGCCCGCTGGTCTTCCCCCGACAGCGCATACAGCAGCTCTTTTTGCCCATTGCCGGACACGCCGGCAATGCCCACCACTTCGCCCGCCTTCACCTCAAACTGCAGGTCGATCAAGTCCACGCCGAACTGGTCGGCACGCGGCAGCGACAGGCCCTTGACGCGCAGCACGGTGGCGCCGGTCTGCACCGCGCGGTGCTCCAGCGCGGGCGGTTCGGCGCCGATCATCAGGCGCGACAGGGAGGCATTGGATTCCTCGGCAGGGTTGCACACGCCCGTCACCTTGCCGCCGCGCAGCACGGTGCAGGCAGTGCACAGCGCGCGGATTTCGTGCAGCTTGTGGCTGATGTAGAGGATGCTGCAACCCTCGCTGGCCAGCTTGCGCAGCACCACGAAGAGCTTCTCGACCGCCTGGGGCGTGAGCACCGAAGTGGGCTCGTCCAGGATCAGCACCTTAGGCGCGGTGAGCAGCGCGCGGATGATTTCCACGCGCTGCATCTCGCCCACGCTCAGGGTGTGCACGGGGCGCAGGGGGTCGATGTCGAGGCCGTATTCGGCGGCCTTGGCGGTGATGCGGCTGGTCACTTCGGCCAGCGTCAGGCTCTTGTCCAGGCCCAGCCACACGTTCTCGGCCACCGTCAGGGTGTCGAACAGGCTGAAGTGCTGGAACACCATGGCGATGCCCAGGGCCCGCGCTTCTTGCGGGTTGCGCACCTGCACGGCCTGGCCGTTGAAGAACACGCTGCCTTCGTCGGGCTTGACCGATCCGTAGATGATTTTCATCAGCGTGGACTTGCCCGCGCCGTTTTCGCCCAGCACGGCGTGGATTTCACCCGGCAGCACCGTGAGCGACACGCCGCTGTTGGCCACCACGGCCGGGTAGCGCTTGGTGATGCCCACCAGCTGAAGCCGTGGCGGCGCCGCACCAGGCGCTAAAGGATTGGAGGGAGAACTCATGCGGGGATTGTCTCTCAGTTTTACAACTTGTTATAAGAATGAAAACACCTTCTTGCGCTTGTTCAGCATACCCAGGCAGCTATTCTTTTCGTAGCGATGCAGCCACGGTTTTCACACAGTCGCGCAGCCAGGCCGCGGCGGCCGAGTGGTGCGTGCGGGCGTGCCACAGCTGGTAGTACATGAGCCGAGGAAACGGCACCGGGCACGGCAATATGGCCAGCGGAAGTTGCTCCACATACCGTTCGCAGTACTGGCGGCCGGTGGTCAGCACAAGCAAGCTCGATGCCACGATGCTGGGGATGAGGCTGAAATGCGCGCAGCGCGCCGTGATGTGGCGCTGCATGCCCAGGCTGTCCAGGTGGGCGTCGATCACGCCGCGCGCGCCGGGGTGGGTGGGCGTGGGCGCGATGTGTTCGGCGGCCAGCCAGCTTTCCACGTCCCAGCCGCGGCGCACGGCGGGGTGGTCCTTGCCGACCAGGCAGACCACTTCGTCACCAAACAGGCGGCCCATGTGCAGGTCGTCCGGCGGCTGGGGCCAGTTGCCGATGACCACGTCCACCTCGCCCTGCGCCAGGTGCGCGTGATAGTGCGTGTCGGCCGAGAGGGGCAGGATCTCGATGGGGCACAAAGGGGCTTCGACCTTGATGCGGGCCACGAGCTGGGGCAGAAAAAGGGGGTCGAGGTAATCGCTGGCGGCCACGCGGAAGGTACGGGTGGCCGTGCGCGGGTCAAACCCGCGTGCGTCGGAGAACAGCGCCTCGGCCGAGCGCAGGATCGCGCCCGCAGGCTCCACCATGCGCAGCGCGGCGTCGGTGGGCATCATGCTGGCGCCCGAGCGCACCAAGAGCGGGTCGCCCGCCAGGTCCCGCAGCCGCTTGAGCGCAGCCGACACCGCCGGCTGGTGCATGCCCAGGCGGACGGCGGCCCTCGATACGCTGCGTTCTGTGAGCACGGTGTGCAAGACCCTTATGAGATGGAGGTCTATCTTGTCGAAAAGGGCGTGGTCTCTCATAGCGGTGTGGGCATGGGTGCCATAAGCTTGCGCATATGCCGGTAACGGTACTGCGTTCTACCCTCTGCTGAACCTTTCCATCCAAGATCGAAGTGGCGTTTGTCATGACAACAAGACCCTTGCAATTCCTGCGCCGAGGCCAGCCCGTGGCGCTGGGCAATGTACCACCCGACCGCACCTTGCTGGAGGTGCTGCGCGAAGACCTGGGCTGCACCGGCACCAAGGAAGGCTGCGGCGAAGGCGACTGCGGCGCCTGCACCGTCGTGCTGGGCGAGGCGCGGGACGGCAAGCTGCACTACAGCGCGGTGAACAGCTGCATCCGCCTGGCGCATTCGGTGGATGGCATGGCGCTGTGGACGGTGGAGGACCTGGCGGAAGACCCGCTGATCCAGCCCGTGGGTGATGCCCCCGCTGCGGCGCGGCAAGCCATCACCTTGCACCCTGCGCAGGAGGCGATGGTGCAGTGCCACGGCTCCCAATGTGGCTTCTGCACGCCCGGATTCGTGATGAGCCTGTTCGGCATGTACCAGAACCACGTCTGCCAGGGTGAGCCGATCACCCGCGAACTGGCGCAGGAAGAACTCTCCGGCAACCTGTGCCGCTGCACCGGTTACCGTCCCATCCTGGACGCCGCGCAGCAAATGGCGGCCCTGCCCGCGATGGCGGTGAACGAACCCCTTTTGCTACAAAAATTAGAGCTATTAGCGCTTACCCATCAAGCGCCAGATGCCAATTTTTCCTATATTTCCCCCACCACGCTGACCGATCTGCTGACCGCGCGGGCCGCACACCCTGCGGCGCAGGTGGTGGCGGGCTGCACCGATGTGGGCCTGTGGGTGACCAAGCAGCACAAACAATACGAACGCATCCTGGACGTGACCCGCGTGGCCGAGCTGCGCGCGGTGAATGCGACGCCGCAGCACATCACCATCGGCGCCGCCGTCACCCTGACCGACGCCTTTGCGGCACTGACGGCCCAGTGGCCGCAGCTGCACAGCTTTGCCACGCGCTTTGCGGGCCTGCCCGTGCGCAACTCGGGCACGCTGGGGGGCAATGTGGCCAACGGCTCGCCCATTGGCGACTCGATGCCGCTTTTGATTGCACTGCGCGCCCAGGTGGTGCTGGCCAGCGTGCGCGGCGAACGCGCCATGGCGCTGGAAGACCTGTACACCGGCTACCGGCAGAACGTGATGGCGCCCGACGAGCTGCTGGCGCGCATCGTGGTGCCCAGGCCGGGTGTCACGGAAGTGCTTCGGGCCTACAAGATTTCCAAGCGCTTCGACGACGATATTTCTGCCGTCTGCCTTGTCATCAACCTCGATATCGAAGCCGACGTGGTGCGCCGCGCCAGCATCGGCGCGGGCGGTGTGGCTGCCACACCAGCCCGCGCGCGCCAGACCGAAGCCGCACTGACCGGCCAGCCCTGGAATGCCGACACCATCGCCCGCGCTGCGCAAGCGCTGCAAGGCGAGTTCAACCCCATCTCTGACATGCGCGCCAGCGGCACCTACCGCCGCACGGTGCTGGCCAGCCTGCTGCAGCGCTTCTGGCTGGAGAGTCAAGGCGAAGACGCGGTGAGCGTGGAGAACTTCCGCCTGGAGGAATCCGTATGAACCAGCGCGATATTTCATCCAACGGCCTGTCCGTCAGCCGTGACGCGGTAGATGACCCCATGGTCGCAGGCGCAGACGCCCACGCAGCCGAGCCTTTGGCCGCCCCGCAGCGCAGCGCCCCCGCCAGCCAACGCGCCATGGGCCAGTCGCACATCCACGAAAGCGCGCGAGCCCAGGTCGCGGGCGCGGCCCACTACATCGACGACCTGCCGGAGGTGAAGGGCACGTTGTACGCAGCGCCCATCCTCTCCACGGTGGCGCATGGCACCTTGAACGGCGTGGATGCCAGCGCCGCCCTGGCCCTGCCCGGCGTACGCGGCGTGGTGCTGGCTGCGGACGTGCCCGGCGACAAGCTGCTGGCCGCCTTTGCGCACGACGAGCCCGTGTTTGCGCACGACACGGTGCAGCACATCGGCCAGGTCATCGGCCTGGTGGTGGCCGACTCGGTCATGCAGGCGCGTCGCGCCGTGCGTGCCGTGAAGCTCGACATCACACCCCTGCCCGCCGTGCTGAACGTGCACGACGCGCTCAAGGCCCAGAGCTACGTGCTGCCCCCCGTGTTCGTGCGCCGGGGTGACGCCGCCACGGGTCTTGCGCAATCGGCACACCGCCTGCAAGGCGCGTTCGAGGTGGGCGGGCAAGAGCACTTCTATCTGGAAGGCCAGATCGCCTACGCGCTGCCGCTGGAGCAAAAGCAGTGGTGGATCTACTCCAGCACCCAGCACCCCGGGGAGGTGCAGCACTGGGTGGCACACGCGCTGGGCATCGACAACCACGCGGTCAAGGTGGAATGCCGCCGCATGGGCGGCGGCTTTGGCGGCAAGGAGACCCAGGCCGGTCACCTGGCCGTGTGGGCCGCCGTGGCTGCCAATAAGTTCGGCCGCGCCGTCAAGCTGCGGCTGGACCGCGACGAGGACTTCATGGTCACCGGCAAGCGCCACCCGTTTGCGTACGAGTACGACGTGGGCTTTGACGACACCGGCCGCATCACGGGCCTGAAGCTGCAGATGGCCGCCAACTGCGGTTTCAGCGCCGACCTGTCCGGTCCCGTGGCCGACCGGGCCGTGTTCCATGCCGACAACGCGTACTACCTGAGCGATGTGGAAATCGCCTCGTACCGCTGCAAGACGAATACGCAGAGCCACACGGCGTTTCGCGGCTTCGGCGGGCCGCAGGGCGTGATCGTGATCGAGGCCATCCTGGGCGACATCGCCCGCGCGCTGGGTCGCGATGCGCAGGACGTGCGCATGGTCAACCTGTATGGCCAGGACGCCAGCAGCGGCCGCAACGTGACGCACTACCAGATGACGGTGGAGGACAACATCCTGCACGCGCTGATGCCCCAGCTGGAGCGCGAAGCCGACTACCGCAAGCGCCAAGCGGCGATTGCGGCGTGGAACGCGAAGAGCTCGGTGCTCAAGCGCGGCCTGGCCATCACGCCCGTCAAGTTCGGCATCAGCTTCACCGCCACGCTGTTCAACCAGGCCGGCGCGCTGGTGCATGTGTACACCGACGGCAGCGTGCAGGTGAACCACGGCGGCACCGAAATGGGCCAGGGCCTGCACACCAAGGTGGCGCAGATCGTGGCCGACGAGCTGGGTGTGCCGCTGCACCGCGTGCTGGTCACGGCCAGCGACACCAGCAAGGTGCCCAACGCCAGCGCCACCGCCGCCAGCAGCGGCACCGACCTGAACGGCCGCGCAGCGCAGTTCGCAGCCCGCAATGTGCGGGACAACCTGGCCTCGTTCGTGTGCGGGCTCGATGGCTGCGGTGCGGGTGCCATTCGCTTCGAGGGCGGCCAGGTGATCTCGCCCAAGAAGGTGCGCGCGTTCGACGATGTGGTGAAGGAGGCGTACGCCAACCGCATCCAGCTGTGGAGCGATGGCTTTTACCGCACGCCCAAGATCCACTACGACAAGGCCACGCTCACGGGCCGGCCGTTCTACTACTTCAGCTACGGCGCTGCCTGCTCCGAGGTGGTCATCGACACCCTCACCGGCGAAAGCCGCGTGGCGCGCGTGGACATCCTGCACGACGTGGGCCACAGCATCAACCCGGCCATCGACATCGGGCAGATCGAAGGCGGTTTTGTGCAGGGCATGGGCTGGCTGACCACGGAGCAGCTGGTGTGGAACGACAAAGGGTATCTGGCCACGCACGCGCCGAGCACCTACAAGATCCCGGCGACGGGGGACATCCCCCAACACTTCAAGGTGGAACTGTGGCCCGAGGCCAACCGGGAAGACAACGTGGGCGGCAGCAAGGCGGTGGGCGAGCCGCCGTTCATGCTGGCGATCAGTGTGTACGAGGCGCTGCGCAATGCGGTGGCTGCGGGACGTGAGGGGCGGGACGCTGCGGAGCCCGTGGTGTTGATGGCACCGGCGACTGCGGAGAATGTGTTGCGCGCCTTGGGTAAATTGGGCGCGTGAAGGGCTTGCCTCCCGACCGCTTCACCGCACGATCCGTTCGGGCTGAGCTCGTCGAAGCCGGAGCGCCTCGCTCAACCGTTCGGGCTGAGTTGGTCGAAGCCAGGGCAGGCACGCTCGCTAATCTGGCCGCATGCCTGGTTGAAGGGCGGAGGCCGGGGTGTGCGCCCGGCGGCGCAGTAACTTTCTCTTGCGTCGCCAAGAGAAAGTCACCAAAGAGAAGGCGACCCTACACGCTGCGTCCCTTCGCTTCGCTGCGGGCAACCTGCGGTGCTCGCGTCCAGCGGGGTCTCGCTCGAACTCGCTCCACTGCGTTGCGCTCAGACAATCGCGAGCCCTGATCCGCTGGCCGCTGCGCTCCTCGGCGCATCCTGAAGGGAACCCGGGGAGCGGACATCCATTCGGGCCATTGCTTCGCTCGGCCCAGTTTGCGCAGCGTGTGGCGCTTGCGCCCGCGAGGTGAGGCCGAGCGCAGCAAAGGCCCGTGTGGCTATTCGGATGTTGGATGTTCGGGTGCCCAACCCCCTGCTGGATGCGCCTGCGTCGGGGCGGTTGCGGGGTGGCACGCGCGTCGGAGCGCGCGTGCTTCTTGCTCTAGCTCGCCGTGGCTGTCCGAGCGGCGCTGCGCAGCAGCAAAGCGAGTTCCACGGCGCACCCAGCAACCGACACGACGCAGGTTTGCCCCGGAGCGCAGCGCAGGGGTCGCAGACTGGGGGTCGCCTTTTCTTTGGTGACTTTCTTTTGGCGAAGCAAAAGAAAGTTACTCGCATGCCGGGCGACTCCCGGCCTCCGCACTCAACCCAAGCATGCTGCCCCAACCAGCAAGAACAAGCTTCGACAAGCTCAGCCCGAACGGACAGGAGGGCACCACAAGACTGCAAAAACAATAGCACCCCGCGCGCTCCAGAAAAGCGCCAGGGTCCAAAATCACCCCAAAACCCCAGACACCAGCCGCAAGACGCGATCACACCGCGCCGCCAGCGACTCATCGTGCGTCACCATCACAAACGCCGTGCCTTGGTCGCGCGCCAGCTGCAGCATCAGGTCAAACACGCCGTCGGCAGTGCTGCGATCCAGGTTGCCCGTCGGCTCATCCGCCAGCACACACGCGGGCCGCGTCACCAAGGCACGCGCAATTGCCACACGCTGGCGCTCGCCGCCCGACAGCTCGGCGGGTCGGTGCATCAGGCGTTCTTTCAAACCCACAGAGGTGAGCACCCGCTCAGCCTCGGCATGGCACTGCGCCAATGGCAGGCGGCGGATGCGCAGCGGCATGGCCACGTTGTCCAGCGCGCTGAACTCGGGCAGCAGGTGGTGGAACTGGTAGATAAAACCCAGGTGCTGGTTGCGCAGCTGGCCCTGGCGCTCGGCCGACAGCGAGGACATCTCTTCGCCCTTGAGGCGCACGGTGCCTGCCGTGGGCGCATCCAGCCCGCCCAGCAAGTGCAGCAGCGTGCTTTTGCCCGAGCCCGATGCGCCGACGATGGCCAGCGTTTCGCCCGCGCGGATCTGAAGATCCACGCCCTTGAGCACCGTCACATCAAGGCGGCCTTCGGTGAATCGCTTGGTGAGGCCCTTGGCCTCCAGCACCACCACTCCAACTTTCTGATCACTCATAGCGCAGCGCCTCGGCGGGGTTCACACGGCTGGCGCGCCAGCTGGGGTACAGGGTGGCCACAAAAGCCAGCACCAGCGAGATGATGCCGATGGGCATGATGTCGCTGCTTTGGGGTTCACTCGGCATCTTGCTGATGAGGTAGATGTCCTTGGGCAAAAAGCTCGCGTTCAGCGCCTTCTCGATGGCGGGCACGATCACGTCGATGTTGAACGCGATGCCCAGGCCCAGCAGCAGGCCCACGGCCGTGCCGATGACGCCGACCATGGCGCCCTGCACCACAAAGATGCCCATGATGCTCTTGGGGCTGGCGCCCAGGGTGCGCAGGATGGCGATGTCGGCACGCTTGTCGGTCACCGTCATCACCAGGGTAGACACCAGGTTGAACGCCGCCACCGCCACGATGAGGGTGAGGATGATGAACATCATGCGTTTTTCGAGCTGCACGGCCGCAAACCAGGTGCGGTTCTGCTGCGTCCAGTCGCGGATGAGCAACTGGCCGCTCAGACTGCCCGCCAGTTGCTGGGCCACCTCGCGCGCCTGGTGCAGGTCCTTGAGCTTCAGCCGCACGCCCGTCGGGCCTTCCAGGCGAAAGATGCGCTGCGCATCCTCGTGGTGCAGCAGCACCAAGGCCGAGTCGTATTCGTAGTGGCCCGAATCAAACGTGCCCGCCACCGTCATCTGCTTGAGGCGCGGCACCACGCCCGCCGGCGTGACCTGCCCTGCGGGCGCGATCAGGGTGACAACATCACCAGCGCGCACGCCCAGCATGCGGGCCAGCTCGCCCCCCAGCACAACGCGGAATTCGCCGGGCACCAGCAGATTCAGTGTCTTTTCGTTGGTGGCGGCCAAATCCGTCACGGCGCCTTCCAGCGCCGGGTCGATGCCGCGCACCAGCGCACCCTTCATGTCCTCGCCGCGCGCCAGCAGCGCCTGCGCGGCCACGAACGGTGCGGCGCCCACCACGTTGGGGTTTTGCTTCGCCTCGGCCAGCGTGCGCGCCGGGTCGGGCAACGCAGCGCCCTGGGGCGCAAAAATCTCGATGTGCGAGACCACGCTCAGCATGCGGTCGCGCACTTCTTTCTGAAAGCCGTTCATCACCGACAGCACGATGATAAGCGCCGCCACCCCGAGCGCAATGCCCAGCATGGACACGCCCGAGATGAACGAGATGAAGCCATTGCGCCGCGTGGCGCGGCCCGCGCGCGTGTAGCGCCAGCCCAGGGCCAGTTCGTAGGGGATTTGCATGGATAAGGAAAGAAGGCACTGCAGAGTGCGGAATGCACGCCACAGGCCGGCCAGATTGTGGCATCCCGGACAATAGGCCCATGTCGGACACCAACCATTTGCTCATTCCCTACGCCGCCAGCGCAGCCGCCGGATGCCAGCAAGCCCTGCAGGGCCTGACCCTGCCCCACCTGGACCGGCTTCTGGCCCGGCTCAGCCCCCATCCCACCCACAGTGACAGCGGCGAGGAGACCAGCTTCTCCGCCCCCCACGAACGCGCCCTGGCGCGCGCGCTGGGACTGCCAGCGCAGGACGGGCGCATCCCCTGGGCCGCGTGGCACCGCCACCAGCAAGGCCAGTCACCCAACGGTGACGCCTGGACGTTTGTCACGCCCTGCCAGTGGCAGGTCAGCACCGACCACGTCACGCTGCGCAACCCCGAGCACCTCGCGCTGGATGACGCCGCATCGCGCGCGCTGCTGGCCATCGTCTCGCCCTGGTTTGCCGAAGACGGCATCACCCTGCACTACGACCAGCCCACACGCTGGCTGGCCACCAGCCCCCTGTTTGCCGACCTGGCCACCGCCTCGCTGGAGCGCGTGCTGCAGCGCGATGTGCGCGCCTGGATGCCGGACGCCAAGGCGGCCCGGACCCTGCACCGTTTGCACAGCGAGATGCAGATGCTGCTCTACACCCACGCTTTCAACGACGAACGCTCGGAGCGCGGGCTGCCGGTGATCAACTCGTTCTGGGTGCATGGCACCGGCCCAATACCCACCCCTGCCCCGTCTGCCCTTCCCACGCCGACGGTGCCCACCACCTTGCGCGATGCGGCACTGAACGAGGACTGGCGCGCCTGGGCCGCAGCGTGGACCGCATTGGACGCAGGCCCGGTGGCCGATCTGCTGCGCAAGTCCGAAGGCGGCGAGCCGGTGCAACTGACCCTGTGCGGCGAGCGCAACACGCTGGCCTTCCACACCGCCCCCCGCACCCTGGCCCAGCGTTTTCAAAGCCTTTTCAGGCCCCAGCGCTTTACAGACATGCGCAATAAGCTATGAAAATAGTAGCAAGAGACATTCCCCCCCGTGCCGCCTGGGCGCTGGAACAGGCCGGTGTGCACCCGCTGCTGGCGCGCCTGTATGCCGCGCGCGGTGTGCGTGCCAAAGACGAGCTGGACGACGGCCTGGGCCGGTTGTTGCCCCCCTCGGGCCTCAAAGGCATTGACACCGCCGCGCGCCTGCTGGCCGACGCCATGGCGCAGAACAAGCGCCTCGTCATCGTGGCCGACTACGACTGCGATGGCGCCACCGCCTGCGCCGTGGGTGTGCGCGGGCTGCGGCTGCTGGGCGCTCAACAGGTGGATTACCTCGTGCCGGACCGCGTGACGGACGGTTATGGCCTCACCGCATCCATCGCCCGCCGCGTGGCCGAGCGCGGCGCCGACGTACTCATCACCGTGGACAACGGCATCGCCAGCGTGGACGGTGTGGCCGAGGCCAAGGCGCTGGGCCTCACCGTGGTCGTCACCGACCACCACCTGCCCGGCCCCGAGCTGCCCGCGGCCGATGCCATCGTCAACCCCAACCAGCCCGGCTGCACTTTCGAGAGCAAGTCCATGGCCGGTGTGGGCGTGATGTTCTACGTGCTGCTGGCCCTGCGCGCCGAGCTGCGGGCGCGCGGCATTTTTGACGCGGCCACCCAACCCAAGCTCGACCCGCTGCTCACCCTGGTGGCGCTGGGCACGGTGGCCGACGTGGTCAAGCTCGACGCCAACAACCGCCGCCTGGTCGCCCAGGGCCTGAAGCGCATCCGCGCAGGCCAGATGCCCGCCGGGGTAGCCGCGCTGTTCACCGCTGCCGGCCGCAAGGCGCCCGTGGCCACCACCTTCGACTTTGGCTTCGCCCTAGGACCGCGCATCAATGCCGCAGGGCGCCTGGCCGACATGACGCTGGGCATCGAATGCCTGCTCACCGACGACGCAGGCCGCGCCGCCGAACTGGCGGGCACGCTCGACGGCATCAACCGCGAGCGCCGCGAGATCGAAGGCGGCATGCGCGACCAGGCCATGCTGATGGCCGAAAGCCTGTTCCAGGAAGACGAAGAACCGCCCCCGGCCATCAGCGTGTTCGACCCGGACTTTCACGAAGGCGTGGTGGGCATCGTGGCCAGCCGCATCAAGGACAAGCTGCACCGCCCCACCTTTGTCTTTGCGGCCAGCAGTGCGCCGGGCAAGGAGCACGAGCTCAAAGGCTCGGGCCGCTCCATCCCCGGCTTTCACCTGCGCGATGCGCTGGACCTGGTGGCCAAACGCCACCCGGGCGTGCTGCTCAAATTTGGCGGCCACGCCATGGCGGCGGGCTGCACGGTGGACGCTGACTCGTTCGATACCTTCGAGCAAGCCCTGGCCCAGGTCGCGCAGGAATGGCTCGACGCCGCCACCCTCACCCGCCGCATCGAGACCGACGGCCCCCTGGCCCCCGAATACTGCCGCGCTGACATGGTGGACACCCTGCACCGCGAGGTCTGGGGCCAGGGCTTTTTGCCCCCCACTTTCAGCGAAGAGGTGCAGATCGTGAGCCAGCGCCTGGTGGGCGAATCCAAAAATCACCTGTCGATCAAGCTCATGCACCAGGGCAACCCGGTGGACGCCATCTGGTTCGGCCACACCGAGCAACTGCCCGCGCGCGTGCTGCTGGCCTTCCGGCTCGATGTGAACGAGTGGAAAGGCGAGCGCAAGGTGCAGTTTTTGGTCGAGGGGGCTCAGATCTAGGAGTCTGTCGGACTTGGAGCGTCGAAGCGAAAATTGGCCCCAGCGAGGACAGTGTTTGCCGGATTTGCAGCCCCATAGCGAGCTATGGGGCAAAAAGACGGTGGAAAATGGACCGCTGAGGTCAATTTGCAGCCGACGATTTCCAAGTCCGACAGACTCCTAGGGATGACCTGCATAACCCTCGCGAGGCGGTGGTAGTGCGGATCGGGATGGGGCACAAGGCATCTTTTTGCAGCCAATAGCCGCGCTATTGGCAAGAAAAGCAACGCAGTGGACCACCCGAGACCGCGTTATCACAGACCGCAGGGAGTTGTGCAGGTCATCCCTAGGGCAAGGCCCCACCCCGCTCAGGCCTGTACAGGGCCCTTGCTGCGCTGGCGGATCACCGTCACCGGCTCGCCGCCCTGGCCCCAGTTCTCAGGGTCCACCTCGTCGATGATGACGGTGACACTTTCAGGGCGCTTGTCCAGCACCTGCTGCATGAGCTGGGTGACACCGGCGATCAGGGCTGCCTTCTGGGCTGCGGTGGTGGGCAGTTCGCGCCGCGCGAGGCGGATGTTGACCAGGGGCATGGGCAGATCCTTTCGTCCATCGCAAAAAAACAAAGACAAAGGCAGCCGGGGCTGCCTCGGGGGTGCGGTGCAAAAACTTAAGGGCCTTTTTGGCCGCCAGCGCTTGATAGAAAAGCGCAGATAGCTATCATTTGAATAGCAAAAACCACCACACCCAGCGGCCTTTAGAAGCTTTCCCAGTCGTCATCCCCGCCTTGGGCTGCAGCCCGGGGCGCAGGTGCAGCGGGCGCGGCCGATGGGCCAGGGGTGGCAGCTGGGCGTGCAGCGGCGGGGGCCGGTGGTGCCAAGCGAGCGGCAGCGGGTGCCTTGGTCGGCTTGGTTGCCTTGGGTGCTGCGGGTTGGTTGCCGAGGGCGGTTCTGGCCGCGGGCGCTGGCCGGGGCGCCGCAGACGGAGCCGGGCGGGGCGCTGCCGGTGCGCGAACCGCCATCGCGCCCACATTGAACACCGCCACCACCTCGGCCAGGCGCTGGGCCTGGTCGCGCATCGAGGCTGCAGCGGCGGTGGACTCCTCCACCAGCGCCGCGTTTTGTTGCGTCATCTGGTCGAGGTGCGTCACAGCCTGGTTGACCTGGGCGATCCCGTCGCGCTGCTCGGAGGAGGATGCCGTGATTTCGCCGATGAGGTCGCTCACGCGCTGCACGCTGGCCACAATCTCGCCCATGGTCTGGCCCGCCTGGGCCACCTGGGCAGAGCCCGACTCGACGTTTTCCACCGAGGCACTGATCAGGTTCTTGATCTCCTTGGCGGCCTCGGCGCTGCGCCCGGCAAGGCTGCGCACTTCGCTGGCCACCACCGCAAAGCCCCGGCCCTGCTCGCCCGCGCGGGCGGCTTCCACAGCGGCGTTGAGCGCCAGGATGTTGGTCTGGAAGGCAATACCGTCGATCACGCCGATGATGTCGCTGATCTTGCGGCTGCTGTCGGTAATCTGCTGCATGCTGGTGACCACCTGGCCCACCACTTCGCCGCCGCGCGCCGCCGCCTGGGCCGCCGTGCCCGCGAGCTGGTTGGCCTGGCGCGCGGTGTCGGCCGACTGGCTCACCGTGGCCGTGAGTTCTTCCATGCTGGCGGCGGTTTCTTCCAGGTTCGAGGCGGTCTGCTCGGTGCGGGCCGACAGGTCATGGTTGCCGTTGGCGATCTGGATCGAGGCCGACGAGACGGAGTCCACGCCCACCCGCACCTCGCTCACCACACCCCGCAAGCGGGTGGACATGGCCGACAGGGACCTCAGCATGTGGCCGAACTCGTCCTTGCGAGTGGATTGCAGCTCGCGCGTGAGGTCGCCAGCGGCGATGGCATCGATGGTTTCCACCGCCTCATCCAGTGGCACGGTGATGGAACGGACCAGTTTCCAGGCCAGCAGCAGCACCACCACAATCAGC
Organism: Acidovorax sp. JMULE5; assembly: GCF_013376875.1. Classification (GTDB taxonomy): domain Bacteria; phylum Pseudomonadota; class Gammaproteobacteria; order Burkholderiales; family Burkholderiaceae_C; genus Acidovorax; species Acidovorax facilis. Next base: position 5,103,353 of record NZ_CP035951.1, on the reverse strand, counting down.
ACGGCCGACACCACCAGGCCCTGGATGGCGTAGGCAACGCGCCGCTGTGTGGTCTCTATCCGGATCTCTTCACGGCGCTTTTGCAGTACAGCGACAAAGTCGTCCTGCGCCTTGAGGTAGCGCGCCACCATGGGGGTGAGTTCATTGTCGGCAAACTGCTGGGTGGCCACGCCATCGCCTGCGCCCTTGAGCTCCCAGGTCTTGGCGGTGGCGGCCAGCACCAGCTTGCGTTCGGCCAGCACCTTGTCGAGCGCCGCCTTTTCCTCGGGCGCCGTGGCACCGGCCACGATCCCCTCTTGAATCTTGTTGATGCCGCCAATGATCTCCTTGACCTTGGCGTCGTACTGCTGGGCCAGCACCGCGTCGGTGGTGACGGCACCGCCCATCACCATGTTGACGGCGGTTTCGGTTGCACCCCGCCAGCGTATGGCCGCCGAGATGCGCTCTTCGATCTCGACCACCTGGTCCATCGCAGCCGACATGGAGCTGTTGGCCCGGTACTGCTGGAAGCCGGAGATCAACAGCATGGCCAGCATCAGCAGGATGAATGCTCCCCACAGCTTGCGTGAAACGCGGATATTGTCGATTTGCATGGTTCTTTTTCCTCGTGGACCTGGAAATGTAAGTGTGCGGCCAACGCGCGGCACGCAACATCCGATTGCGTCAACAGCAGGCCACAAGCCTACGCCAGCCCACGCACTGCCCTGCCCTCTTTTTCCCGGGAAAAACCCGCACCCAGCGTGCTGAAGGTGACAGGACGGCCCACCCGGGGGTCAGCGGCACCTGGCAGGACTCCGGAGAACCCGTCCACGACGGCACAGGGGTTGCGCGGTGGCGCGCGATATCGGTACAAGCCCTAAAATGGCATGGTGACATCCATACTGAACGCCGACCTGCATTGCCATTCCGTGGTATCCGACGGAACCCTGACCCCGGAGGATCTGGCCGCCCGCGCGAAAGCCAACGGGGTCGAGCTGTGGGCGCTCACCGACCATGACGAAATCGGCGGCCAGCACCGCGCCGCCGCCGCTGCCCATGCGCAGGGCATGGCCTACCTCACGGGCGTCGAAATCTCGGTCACCTTTGCCGACACCACCGTCCACATCGTCGGCCTGGGTTTCGACCCCCACGACACCCGACTGGCCGAGGGCCTGGCCGCTACACGCGGTGGGCGCGGCGAACGCGCCAAGGACATGGCCGAACAACTGGCCCAGGCGGGTATTCCGGGCGCTTACGAGGGCGCGCTGCAGTTCGTAGGCAACCCGGCATTGATTTCACGCACCCATTTCGCCCGCTTTCTGGTGGAGACCGGGGTCTGCAAGGACACCTCCGAGGTATTTCGCAAATACCTCATCGAAGGCAAGCCTGGTTATGTGCCGCACCGTTGGGCGTCGCTGGGCAACGCCGTGCGCTGGATCACCGAGGCAGGCGGCATGGCCATCATTGCCCACCCGGCGCGCTACAAGTTCAGTGCCAACGAAGAATTTGCGCTGTTTTCCGAGTTCAAGGCCCACGGCGGGCGCGGGGTGGAAGTCGTCACAGGAAGCCACAGCGCAGCTGAATATGTCACCTACGCCGCGATGGCGAAGGAGTTTGGGCTGGCCGCCTCGCGCGGCAGCGACTTCCACAGCCCGGACGAGTCCCACACCGACCTGGGGACCTTGCCGCTGCTACCCGGCCAGCTCACCCCGGTCTGGGAACTGCTGGCTGAACGCATCCGGCACCCCGCTGCCGTTTGAGACGAGACGCACCATTTCATGGCCCAGTATTTCGAAGTCCACCCCGACAACCCCCAGCCGCGCCTGCTCAAGCAGGGCGCCATGCTGCTGCAAAAGGGCGGCATTCTGGCCGTACCCACCGATTCCAGCTATGCGCTGGTCTGCCACCTGGACGACAAGGATGCCGTCGATCGCATGCGCCGCATCCGCCAGGTGGACGACAAGCACCACCTCACCCTGTTGTGCCGTGACCTGTCGGAACTGGCCAACTATGCCCGCGTGGACAACCGCCAGTACCGCCTGCTCAAGCTGGGCACGCCCGGGCCCTACACCTTTATCCTCGAAGCGACCAAGGAAGTGCCGCGCCGCGTGAGCCACCCTTCGCGCAAGACCATCGGTCTGCGCGTGCCCGACCGCAAGGGCCTGCAGCTGCTGCTGGAGCTGCACGGCGCCCCACTGCTGGCCACCACGCTGATCCCGGCCGGCGAGACCGAGCCCCTGAACGACCCGCAGGAAATCCGCGAACGCTACGAAAAGCTGGTGGACGCCATCGTGGACGCAGGCGCCTGCCCGCTGGAGCCCACCACCGTGGTGGACCTGACCCCCATGGGCAATGGTGGCGAGCCCGAAGTGGTGCGCGAAGGCCGGGGCAGCCTGCAGGCGCTGGGGTTGTAGCCGCAGCTCCTCACCTCGACTGCCATAGCGCTTGCCCGGGGCCTCCACAACTGGCGCGGCCCCATCCCAGCGCCACCGTGGAACTGGCTTTGCCAGGCCACCGGTGGCGTCCCCCTGAGGGGGAAGCGGCGCAGCCGCTCAGGGGGCTATAACTTGAACGCACCCACAGCCTGCTCCAGATCGCGCGCCTGCGCCGTGAGCGAGGTGGCGGTGGAAACCGCGTTCTGAACCAGCGCAGCCGTTTCCTGGGTGGTGCCGTCCATGTGCGACACGGCGCCGTTCACATGGCTGATGGCCTCGCTCTGCTCGCGCAGGGCGTGGGAGATTTCGCCAAGCAGTGCGCTGACCTGCCCGACGGCCGCCACGATCTCCTGCATGGTCTTGCCCGCCTTGCCCACCTGGCCAGCGCCGTTTTCCACCTGCTCGACCGAAGCGCTGATCAGCGCCTTGATCTCGCGCGCAGCCACGGCGCTGCGCTGGGCCAGATTGCGCACCTCGCTGGCCACCACGGCAAAGCCACGGCCCTGCTCGCCCGCACGGGCGGCTTCCACCGCCGCGTTGAGCGCCAGGATGTTGGTCTGGAAGGCAATGCCTTCGATGACCTGAATGATGTCCACGATCTTGCGCGAGCTGCCGCTGATGGCCTGCATGGTCAACACCACGTCGCCCACCACCGTGCCGCCCTGCTCTGCAATGCCCGATGCCTTGACCGCGAGGTCGCTGGCGGAATGGGCGCGCTCGGCGTTCTGACGCACGGTGGCGGTCAGCTGCTCCATGCTGGCAGCAGTTTCGGTGAGTGAAGAGACCTGGTCTTCCGCGTGGCGGGACAGGTCGGTGTTGCCATGGTCGATGTCTGCGGCAGAGGCGCTGATGGCATCGGCGTCCTGCTTGATGCGCGATACCAGATCGGTCAGCGTGTCCTCCATGGTGCCCAGGGCGTTCAGGAGCCGGCCAAAGTCGCCCTGCAGATCGGAGCTGAACTCCTGGCTCAGGTCGCCCGAAGCCACGGTTTCTGCAATCAGGATCGCCTGGTTGAGCGGCGCCACGATGCTCATGCGCAGGCTGAACACAGACAGCAGTGCCAGCACAAACGCCACACCGCTGCAGCCGATAATCCATGCCCGGGCGCTTTGCAGATGTGCCTGCGCTGCCTGGGCCTGGGACGCAGTCACAGGCGCGCCCTGCAGTGCCTGCTCTGCCCCGCCGATGCCAGCCAGCGCCATGACCATCAACAGCAGCACCAGCAGTGCCATACCGCCAAACGCCAGGGCCAGGCGCGTTCCAATTTTCAGGTTGTTCCACATGATGTTGTGCCCCTCCAGGGCTGTTGTTTTGGTTTTTTGGGTCGCCCCGGGGGGCAACTGGCAGATGCTAGCAATGATCACGGCGCTGCGGGCGCCCTTGGCATACGTACATCCCACATAGAACTTGCGCGAATCAGGATGCAAAAACCGCCTTGCCTGGGGGGGAGCCACTTGCCCAAGTCCTGTTGTGCGCCAGTCATCCCACCATCGGCATGCCGTGTACTCCGCGCGGGTCGCCCCGGCAACGGCTGAGGTGGCGGGCGTCTGAGACAATCGCCGGGTGGACATCTCCAATCTCATCCAAACCGTTCTGATCTACGCCCTGCCGGTGCTGTTTGCCATCACCGTGCACGAGGCAGCCCACGGCTACGCCGCGCGCCACTTTGGCGACAACACCGCGTACATGATGGGCCGGATCACCCTCAACCCGATCAAACACATCGACCCGGTGGGCACCATCCTGATGCCGCTGCTGCTGTACTTTGCGACCTCGGGAGCCTTCCTGTTTGGCTATGCCAAGCCGGTGCCGGTCAATTTCGGCAACCTGCGCAATCCCAAGAAACACATGGTCTGGGTGGCGCTGGCGGGCCCGGCGTCCAACTTCATCCAGGCCATTGGCTGGGCCGTGCTGCTGGTGGCACTGGTGGGCTCTGGCGTGGAGGAGCGCTTTTTCATCGAGATGGCCCGCGCTGGCGTGCTGGTCAACCTCGTGATGTGGGCGTTCAACCTGTTTCCGCTGCCGCCGCTGGATGGCGGGCGCATCCTGGTGGGCCTGCTGCCCTGGAAACAGGCGCACATGGTCTCTCGCATCGAACCCTGGGGCTTTTTCATTGTGATGGGCCTGGTGATCGCTGGGGTGGTGGGGACGCTGTGGCTACGCCCGCTGATGTCGCTGGGCTACGGCGTCATCCAGTTTCTGCTCACCCCGCTCACAGCACTGTTGCGTTAATTCTTCTCCCCCCGTTTCTTGCTGACATCCTTCCCATGAGCATCACGCGTTTTCTCACCGGCATTACCACCACGGGCACACCCCACCTGGGCAACTTCGTGGGCTCCATCCGCCCCTCGGTGGCCGCCAGCCTCACGCCCGGCGTGCAGAGCTTTTACTTTCTGGCCGACTACCACGCGCTCATCAAGTGCGAAGACCCGGTGCGCATCCAGCGCTCCACGCTGGAGATCGCCGCCAGCTGGCTGGCCGCAGGGCTGAACCCCGAGAAGGTCACGTTCTACCGCCAGTCCGACATCCCCGAGATCCCCGAACTGACCTGGCTGCTGACCTGCGTGACGGGCAAGGGCGTGCTCAACCGCGCCCACGCCTACAAGGCCAGCGTGGACAAGAACACTGCCGCCGACCGCGATGCCGACGACGGCGTGACGGCCGGCCTGTTCATGTACCCCGTGCTGATGGGCGCCGACATCCTGATGTTCAAGGCGCACAAGGTGCCCGTGGGCCGCGACCAGATCCAGCACATCGAAATGGCGCGTGACATGGCTGCGAGCTTCAACCACCTGTATGGCGAACACTTTGTGCTGCCCGAGGCCGCCATTGACGACCATGTGGCCACGCTTCCCGGCCTGGACGGGCGCAAGATGAGCAAGAGCTACGACAACACCATCCCGCTGTTCAGTTCGCGCGAACAGCTCAAGAAGCTGATCGGTGGAATCCTGACCGATTCGCGCGCACCCGGCGAGCCCAAGGACACCGAGGGATCGGCGCTGTTCCAGATCTACCAGGCGTTTGCCACGCCCGACGAAACCGCCGCCCTGCGCCAGGCCTACGCCGACGGCATCGCCTGGGGTGATGCCAAGAACACCCTGTTCGAACGTGTGGACCAGGTGATCGCCCCCATGCGTGCGCAGTACGAAGAACTCATCCACAACCCCGCCCGCATCGAGCAGACCCTGCTGGCCGGTGCCGAACGCGCCCGTGCGCTGGCCACGCCGTTCATCCGCGAGCTGCGCGCCGCTGTGGGCCTGCGCAGTCTGGCCCAGGCCACTGCGGCGCCCAAGCCCGCCAAGGCCGCGAAGACAGCGCTGCCTTCGTTCAAGCAATACCGCGAAGCCGACGGCAAGTTCTACTTCAAGCTGGTGGATGCCGATGGCCGCCTGCTGCTGCAAAGCACCGGTTTTGACGCGCCCAAGGAAGCAGGCCAGGCCATTGCCCAGTTGCAAAAAGACCCGGACGCACTGCAGACACTGGCACCGCGCCTGGCACCGGTGGAGGGCGTGAGCGCCGACGATGTGGCAGCCGCGCTGCAGGCGCTGGCAGAGGCTGCAGCCGCCGCGTAAACCGCTCTGTCCCTGTCCAACGCGGGATCCGGGGCCGGAATGCGCTGGGGGGAAGCGGTCACTTTTTGATAGCTGCTCGCGCTTTACCAATAAGCGCTAGCGGCCAAAATCATTCAAATATTCACCTCCAGGGTGAATCCGCAGAATACCCGCCTGGGCCGCGACAGAAGATGGTGGTGTGTGCGCAATGCGCCTACGCTGTCGGCGTGGGCCTTGTGCGTAAACTGTCCGATCTGTTCTTGGAGACTCCCATGAAACTGCCAGTTGCCACCCTCTCCGTGCTCGCCGTGCTGGCGGGCTGCAACGCCACCAGCCCCCACCACCCCTCGGGGCCCATGGCATCGGGCCGTGACCGCACCTTCAGCGTGCCCGTGTACGGCACCGACACGTCCCCCGCCTATGCAGCGGCCACGCGCGAATGCCAGCGGCTGGCGCTGTTCCCCAAGCTGCTGCGCAACGATGGCTCGCGCCTGATTTTTGAATGCGTGAGCGAAGCCCCCGACCGCCAACCCTGATCCCTGCCATGGTCTGGTTTCTGCGGCGCCCCCTCAGGGCGCATGGGGTGGCACTGACAGCCGCGCTGGTCTGCGCCTGCGTCCATGCGGGGTCTGCGCAAAACACCGCCCCCGCCACCTGGACCAACAGCCTGGGCATGGTCTTCCAGCAGGTCCCGGCGGGCCGCTTCACGATGGGAGGCGTGGAGCCGCCCGATGCCCTGGCACGCGCGTACCCGGCGCTGGAGGCCAGGCGTTTTACCGAGTTGACCGATGAAGGCCCCGCGCACACGGTGCACATCCGGCGGGCGTTCTACCTGGGTCGGCACGAGGTCACCGTGGGGCAGTTCCAGCGCTTTCTGGAGGCCTCGGGCTACCAGCCCGAATCGGAAGCCGATGGCACGGGCGGCTACGGCTACAACGCGCAGTACGACCCCGCAACCACCCAGCGCGGCGATGCCTTTGAGGGCCGGGACCCTCGCTATTCGTGGCGCAACCCGGGTTTTGCGCAGGGGCAAGACCATCCCGTCGTGAACGTCACCTGGAACGACGCCCAGGCCTTGGCCCAATGGCTGAGCCGCACCGAAGGCCACCACTACCGCCTGCCCACCGAGGCCGAATGGGAATACGCCTGCCGCGCTGGCACCCGCACCCGCTATCCGCATGGCGACGACCCGCAGGGCCTGCTGCACACCGCCAACACCTTTGACCAGGAGGTCGCCCCGCTGTGGCCCCGCTGGCAGCAGCACGCCTTGGCGGGCAGCGACGGCCATGTTTTCACCGCCCCGGTGGGCAGCTATTCGCCCAATGCCTTTGGCCTGTACGACATGCTGGGCAATGCCTGGGAGTGGGTGTCGGACTGGCACGGGGACACCTACTATGCGCACTCCCCGCGCAGCGATCCGCAAGGCCCCGCAGACGGCACCGTGCGCGTGCGCCGTGGGGGCTCGTGGCACACTTGGTCGTTTTATGCCCGCTGCGGCTACCGCAACTGGAACAGCCCGCAAACTCGGTACACCCTGGTCGGAATGCGGCTGGTGCGCGAAATCTCTCCCCACCCCCCCCCCGGTCGCGGCGAACGACAGAGCGTTAACAAATGTCAACTGCCAGGCGGTAGACCGGTGCGCTGCAGCGCAGACGGCGGTTGTCGCGAATAATCCGCAATTGCATTTTCGACAGGGGAGAAAACCATGCGCATAGCCGCGTTGGACGACGATGCGCTCCAACTGGATCTGATCAAACAGGCCACGGAGGCAATGGGCCACGTCTGCCACACCCACCTCAACGGTGCCGACTTCCTGCGCGAGATGCGCCGCGAGACCTTTGACCTGTTGATCGTGGACTGGCACCTGCCAGACACAACGGGGCCCGAAGTGGTGCGCTGGGTGCGCAAAAATGTGGGCACCCAGTTGCCCATCCTGTTCGTCACGCACCGCCAGGAAGAGCGCGACATCGTCGAAGGCCTGGGCAGTGGCGCCGATGACTTCATGGTCAAGCCGGTGCGCATTGGCGAGCTCAATGCCCGCGTCTCGGCCCTGCTGCGGCGGGCCTACCCAGCCAATGTGGGGGGCGTGGTGGAGTTCGGGCGTTACCGCTTCCTGTCCGAAACCCGGTCCATCGAAATTGACGGCGTGCCCGTGGAGCTCAAGAACCGCGAGTACGATCTCGCCCTGTTTCTGTTTCAGAACATGGGCCGACTGTTGTCGCGCGACCACCTCAAGGACATCGTCTGGGGCCAGGTGGCGGATGTCATGTCGCGCTCGCTGGACACCCACATCTCGCGCCTGCGCACCCTGCTGGACCTGCGGCCCGCCAACGGCTTCATCGTCTCGGCGGTCTACGGTGTGGGTTACCGTTTTGAAGCTGTTGAGGCCCAGCGAAGGGCCTGACCCCCAACTATCAACGGCGGCATCCTCACAGGATGCCATCGCCAGCCCGCTGGCACCGAGCGGCACGAAGGAGATTTCACGTGGCAACGAACACCGGCCGCCCCCGCTGGGCCCTGCGCGCCAGCGCGGCATTGACCCTGGGTTTCCTCGGTAGCCTGGTGGGCACCAGTGCCCAGGCGGCTCCCCCTGCCGCCACCACGCCGCCGGGCGATGAAATTGCCCACACCGTGAAGGAAGGGGACACGCTTGAAGGCCTGGCCAAGGCCTATCTGGCCGCGCCCCGGCAGTGGCCGCTGCTGCAAGCCCGCAACAAGGTGAGCAACCCCCGGCGCCTGGTGCCGGGTTCGGTGGTGTGGATTCCGGTGCGCCTGCAGCCCGCCGAGTCGGCCACGGTGGAGTTCGTGCACGGCACAGTCACCGCCCAAGCCCACACGGGCAACGCCCCGGCGCCCGTCACCCAGGGCGGCAAGCTTGAAGAGGGCACCGCGCTGCAGGTGGGGCCGGATGCTTTTGTCTCCGTCAAGCTGGCCGATGGCACGGTGGTGCGGGTCCAGGCGCAGTCCGAGCTGCTGCTGCGGCAGCTGCGCCGCCGGGGACGTGCGGGCAGCCTGCAGTCGGTGCTGGAGATGCGCAGCGGTGCGGTGGAATCCAGCGTGCCACCCAATGCCGAGGCTTTTCGCCGCTTCGAGCTGCGCACGCCCCTGGCCGTGACCAGTGTGCGCGGCACCCACTTTGGCGTGGCGATGGGCGAATCGGGCCAGACCACCGCATCGGTGCTCAGCGGCTCGGTGGCCGTGCAGTCCCGTCAACAAGAATCCACTGGCCCATCCAATCCATCTGCGGCAGCGGCCTCGATGCTGGCCCCGGGGCAAGGGCTGGCAGTGGCGGCCGATGGCAGCGTGGGCGCACCCCGCCCGCTGCTGGCGGCGCCCGACACATCGGGCGTCCCTGCCATGCTCAGCGATGCGGGCATTCTGGCCATCAACGTGCCACCACTGCCGGGGGCCGCGCGCTACCAGGCCCAGGTGGCGCAGGACGCCGACTTCACCCAGGTGCTGCGCCACGGCAGTTTTGCCGACGGCCAGCTGCACTGGAAAGCTGTGGAAGACGGGCGCTACTACCTGTCGGTGCGCGCCCTGGACGACGCGGGCATCCCCGGTGTGCCTGCCGTGCAGCCTTTTGTGGTCAAGACGCGCCCCGTGGCCCCGCTGTACCAGCAACCTGCGCCCGGCGCGGTGCTGGCCAGCGGCACGGGCGAGCTGCGGTGCACGCAGGTGCCCGGTGTGGCCTGGTACCGCCTGCAGGTGGCCCGCGATGCGCAGTTCACCCAGCCCGTGCTGGACGAGCAACGCCTCACCGAATGCCGCCTGCCGCTGAACACGCTGCCGGTAGGCAACTATTTCTGGCGTGCGGCCAGCCTGCTGCAGCTGCCAAACAGTCCGAGCAGTCAGGCCGACCAAGGTCCGTTTGCCCCGCCCCAGCCCTTCACGGTGGCAGACCGCCCCGCCACGCTGTCGCCCCAGTCATTGCAAGCGCAGGATGGCGACACCACGGTGCGGCTGCACTGGCCCGCGCAGCCCGGCCAGCGGTTCCGCCTGCAACTGGCCCCAGCCAACGACCAGGCGTTTGACAAGGTCGTGCTCGACACCCAGCTCGACGCCCCTGCATGGACCGCCAGCAACCTGCCTGCAGGCGACTACCTCGTGCGCATCCAGGTGCTGGATCCCACGGGGCTGCAGAGCGACTTCTCGCCGCCGCGCCAGATCCGGGTCGGCTCGGGCATCAGCACGGGTTCGGGTCTGCCGGTCTCCACCTCGAACGGCCAGCCCGTGGGACGCCCTTGAGCCGCGCACGCCGTTTGCCCCGGGCCCGAGGGTTCTGAGCCCATGATGACCGCCGGACGCACCCGGGGCCAGCAGCGGCGCCTGGAATGGAGCCTTCTGGCCGCCGCCTTGCTGGGGCTGGTGGCCTGGCTCAGCACCGCCGACAGCCTGAGCCGGATGAACCACCTGGTGCAGGACGCTGGCCTGCGCCTGATTTCGCGCCCCGCGCACCCCGACATCGTCATCGTTGCCATCGACGACCCCAGCATCGCGGCCATTGGCCGCTGGCCCTGGCGCCGGGCGCTGCACGCAGAGCTGATCGCGCGCGTATCGGCACAACAGCCCCGCGCCATCGGCATGGACGTGTTGTTCAACGAAGAAGACCTGGACTACCCCGAGGACGATGTGCTGCTGGCCGACGCCATGCGGCGCAGTGGGCGGGTGGTGCTGCCGGTGCTGCGGCGCGGTCACGGCCCGTCGGCCAACATGGCCGACCTGCCCTGGCCCGCATTCGCAGACGCCGCAGCCGGCCTGGGCCATGTGCATGTGGCGCCCGACAACGACGGCGTGGTGCGCAGCCTGTACCTGCAGGAAGGGCCCGCCGCCGCGCCCTGGCAGCACTTCAGCATGGCGCTGCAGTGCGTGGCCACGTCCACGTCCGCATCACACAACTCGCCCCAGTGCAACGCAGCGCGCGCCGCACCGGTGGCCGACGGCGCTGCAGCCACAGAGCCTCCAGGCAGTGGCACCTGGCAACGCGCTGACCGCACGCTGATTGCCTATGCCGGTGGCCCCGGCCACTTCACCACGCACTCCTACATCGACGTGCTGCGCGGCCAGGTGCCGGCAGATGCGTTTCGCGGCAAATACGTGATCGTGGGCGCTGCGGCCTCGGGCCTGGGCGACATGTTTGCCACACCCGTGAGTGAGCAATCGCGGCTGATGCCCGGCGTGGAGGTGGTGGCCCAGGTGCTGGACGGCCGCTTGTCGGGTGTACGGATCCAGCCTGCCGACACCGCCCTCAATACCTTGTTCAACCTTGCGCCCGTGGTGTGCGCGCTGCTGGCTCTGTTGTTGCTGGGCCCCTTCGTGGCCTTGCTCACCAGCGCAGCGCTGGGCGTGGTCACCCTGCTGCTCAGCGTGGCCCTGCCTTCGTGGATAGGCCTGCAGTTCGCACCCGCTGCGGCGCTGACCGGGCTGGTGCTGGCCTATCCGCTGTGGAGCTGGCGGCGCCTGAGCGCGGCCGCACACTTCCTGCGGCTGGAGATGGAGCGCCTGCAGCGCGATGGCCTGTCGATGCGGTTGCAGCAACGCCCCGGGGATTCCGGTGACTTTCTGGAAAAACGCATCAATGCTGTGGAACGCGCATCGCGCCAGTTGCGCGACCTGCACCACTTCGTGAGCGAAAGCCTGCAGCAGCTGCCCTCCCCCACCATCGTCTGCGACCCGCAGGGGCGCATCCTGCTCACCAACATGGCGGCGCGCCGGCACGTGGGCGGAGACCCCCAGGTGCCGCTGCAGGGCCAGTCCGTGGTCGAACTGCTGCACGACCTGGCGCACACCGGCACCGGCCAGCCACTGGTCACGCAGGACAAACTGCACAACCACCACATGCCCGAACAGAGCGAAGGCCGCGATGCCCGGGGCCGCAACCTGCTGGTGCTGTGCAAGCCCTTCACCGACCTGGCCAAGGCCGGCTGGCTGCTGACCCTGGTGGACCTGACGGACATGCGCCGCGCCCAGCTGCAGCGCGACCAGGCGATGAACTTCATCTCGCACGACATCCGTGCGCCCAATGCCTCCATCCTCACGCTGCTGGAGATGCAGCGCGCCTACCCTGGCCGCATGCCGGATGACGAGCTGATGCTGCGCATCGAGCGCTATGCACGCGCGTCCCTGGGCATGGCCGAAAACTTCGTCAAGCTCGCCAGCGCCGAGTCGCAGGAATACCGCATGGCGCCCCTGGACCTGGTGGCCGTGCTGGCCGAAACCGTGGACGACATCTGGGCCCTGGCCCGCGACCGGCGCGTGGAGGTAACCATCGTCACCGCGCCGGAAACCGCCCCCACCGTGGGCGACCGCGCCCTGCTGTCCCGCGCGCTGGCCAACGTGCTGAACAACGCCGTCAAGTTCAGCCCCGAAGAAGGCACGGTGCAGTGCTCCATCGTGCAACGGGGGGCACACTGGATCGTGTCAGTACGCGACGAAGGCCCCGGCATCGCCCCGGAACTGCAAGGCCAGCTGTTCGCACCCTTCCAGCGGCTGCACGACCGCAGCCATCCCGCCATCGGCGGTGTGGGCCTGGGGCTGGCCTTGGTGCATACCGTGATCCACCGGCACGGCGGAACGCTGGAGGTGGACAGCGATGTGGGACGGGGGGCGGAGTTCCGTCTGGTATTGCCTCTGGGCGCCTGACTCCAGGAGGCAAAACTCGCAAACCCCAGAATTGCTACTATTTTTATAGCGATAAATTCATGACCATCAAGCGCTAGAGCCAATTTTTATCCGAAATTAATCGGTAAATCGACCGCTCCCGTGCATGAATTCGCACAGAAAATCACCACACCTACAGGCCGCACCGATCCAGACCAAGACGGCGCTGCACTCGCAATGACGGGCACGGGCCACTTTCATTGGCAGCGACCGTGCGAAGCCCCCCCTTGCGGTGGGTTCGGCCTTGCCATCTCCCTACCAGGGGCCGAGCGTGATCGCGACGGTCGAGCCCGGCGCCACATTGCCCTGTGTCTTGGAGGGCACATTGGGACCGCTGTACGACCCGTTGGGATTTTCATCGGCGCTGAATCCATACGCCGCCCCGCCGAGGAAGATGGGGGGGCCATTGCCTGCGATGCGTGCATCCTCGCCCTGCGCATTCGCGCAATGAAGGAATTTGGCATAGTAGTTGCAGGTTGAACCTGCCCCGTACCACTGTGCCGAATCATTCCAGGCGGTGGTGGAGAAGCCGCTAGGGGGACTCTGGGTCGCAACTCCCGCCACCGCAACGCCCCTGCACAACGCCTCCCAGATGTTCATCTGCAGCAGCCCGGCATCGCCGCCGGATCCTCCCTCCTGGTACTGGCTGAACGCCTGCTGGAAAACATAGAGCGCACTCTGAAGGCCCTGTGGCGGTTGGTAGAACGTGTAGGTGTTCGTGCCATTCGAGAGCGTATAGGCCGCTGTGCTGACGGTGTTGAGGCTCTGCATCGTGCACTGCCCGGTATAGACATTCGTGCCGTCGCCACTGAGATCAATGCTGAGGTAACTGTTCACCGCAAAGAAAGCGTTCAGCGTTGCGTCCCAGTAACTTGCGAGGGAATCGGAGTCGAGCACCCCTGCCGCCTGTTTCGCGATCAGCATGTCGCTGGGATCAGAGATAGCGAAGAACTCGCCCTTCACCGTGGGCGGCGTGTAGCTGGAGCCAAGCGCACCGACCGTCAGCAGTTCGCCATAGGCTGCTGCGCTCGCGCCCTCTTTGGCAATGAAGTCCGTGTACGCACTTGCCATGGTCGCGCGGCTGATGCGGGGGTCCACGCCGAAACTCTCGCCTGCGGAGCTGAACGACAGGTTGAGGCCAAAGCCATTCACGGCGCTGACATCGGCTGCTGCGTTGTAACCGAACTCGAAGAAATCGAACGGTCCGGGAGGTGAAGGCTGTGGCTGATTGCCGTAGGGCGGCGGCGGATACTGCATCACGGCAAATGCCGGGACCGCTTGCGTGGGGGCAACGGGCGGTGGAGTCGCTATCGGTGGTGAGGCTGCGTAGATTGGCAAAGGTGCCGGCTGAGTCGGAGCGACAGCGAAGACCAGCCGTTCGTTGCCATTGGTTGCCGTCGTAAGCGCAATGCTCGGAACCGAGGACATCTCAAGGAAAGCAAGCCCCTGGTTGAAGACCGCAACACTCACGCTGCCGCTGTTGTCTTTCAAGCCAGGACCATATGCACCCGTCAAATCATCGTTGATGCAGAGTTGGAGCTCGCCACTGGGAAAGGTCGATGGCATCAAATACGGCCCCCTGCCAATGAAGAACGGTGAACCTGTGCTGCCAATCCTGCCGATGAGTCCGCCCATCGGCACACCGACAATGGGGTACTGCGTCTGATCGGTCGGAACATTGAGATCAGGACAACCGGCCGCATCGTAGAGCTGACCGCTATTCGTGTCGGGGTCCGCACTCCAACCACCGCCCACATACGCAATCGTCACCGGAGTAGCGGATGGATTGACGTCGATACCGGTACTCTGCCAGGCCTGTATCGCGAGCACGGCAATCGGCAGCACCGAGGGCGCCGCGACGAATGCTCCACCGCTCCCGAGAAATTGAAACTGAAACGCCCCGCTCGGCGCTGCGTTGATCCAGCCTGCCACATAGGCTGTTCCATCAGTCGCCTGAAGACCCGTGTTATCGGACAACATGATCGTGATTGATTCGGTGTTCATGGCTACTCCTTCTGTTGGAAAAATTGGGCCGTTGCCCTTCTCGGCAAACAAACGACATCAGCCCAGCGTGGCAAGCTGCGCCTCCGAGCCTGCAAACCAGTTCTGGTCCACGGCACCCACCACACCCGCCACCGGGCTGCCGCCATTGGAGGAGCCATCGCTGTACTGCCAGAACGTCCAGGACGACCAGGGCGGCGGCACGTGCGGGTAGGCCGAGTACGCAGCCAGCCACAGCGGGCGAGCGGCCAGCACCTGGCAACCAGGCAGCGCCTGAAGCGCCTGCCAGAAGCCGGTGTCGGTGTAGACCATGGTCTGGCGCCCGAATAGCGCATCGGCCTCGGACAGGAATGCCAGGGCCCACTGCAGGACTTCGGCGGGGCTTTGCCCATCCAGGGTTTCCAGATCCAGCACCGGCGGCAAGTCCCCGGGCCCCAGCGTTCCATCGGCGCTGACCGTGTTGTAGAAAAACTGTGCCTGGGCGACGGCATCGCTGCCAGCATGGCCGAAGTGGTAGGCGCCCCTGCGCAATCCTGCGGCGCCGCTGCCGGCCCAATTGGCACGGAAAAGCGGGTCCACATAGGCAGTGCCTTCGGTGGCCTTGATGAAGGAAAAGGCCACGTTGCTGCCAGCCACGCTGGGCCAGTTGACGTTGCCTTGGTAGTGACTGACGTCGATGCCACGGGTTTGGACTGTCATGGCGTCACACCACGCGGTTGAGCATGTCGACCTGCGTCTGCAACAGGCCATCAATGCGGATCGTCGTGGTCAGCGGCTGGCCTTCATCCCACATAACGCCGCAGTTGTATTGCAGGGTGTTGGGGTTCAGGACGCTGCCGTTGACCTTTTGCTGGTAGGTCGTGTCCCCACCGCCCGCCCCCTGGATGCCGATGCCCCAATGGCACCAGCCGTACCAGCTCGGCGACTTCATGACCATGGTGTAGACCGCAGAGCCGTTGTCGGGCAACACCGTGTGCCCATTGACTTCTGCCGTGAGCTTCATCAGGGCAAAACGGCAGGCGTCCTGCGCGGCCACATTGCCGCCCAGCGCATTGGCGAAATTGGCGGCCAGTGTGGTGTGGTACGGCACCGTCTGCGGAAAGATCACATCGGTGACCGCAAAAAACGCCGCATTCAGACCGGTGGGAACACGCTCGGCATTGAACACGAAGGCGCCGTTGTCCGAGGTATAGATGGTGGTGGCTGCGTAGGGGTCATCGGCATTCACGTATTCACCATTCAACGCCCAACCCCAACAGGCGGCGTTCACAAAGGGCGCCTGCTGCGAGGTCGGCACCGTGGCACCGTTGCGAGGATGCGGCCCGCCAGCGGGAGCCAGCAGATTGCGTTGTGGGTCAGAAAGGTAGGGCATGGTATCTCCGTCAATGGATCGGTGCGGATGGCAAGCGCATCTCGCTCGATACATTGTGGAGACCCTTTTCTCGCTTGGCGATTACAGACCATTACACGCCGTCACAGGTACTGACCCACCGCTCTGCACACCAGTCTGCAGCCGGCCTGGGAGCAGATTCTTTGCACCGTCGTGCCGTTGCAGTCAAACCCAAAACTGCCCGGCCCTGCAAACAGCGGGGTCAAAAGTCAGTTGAATGGCTGGGCTGCGCGATGCCTTGCAACGGGGCGTCACACCGTTGAGATCCCGCGCAATTGCAAACAGAAAGTTAACTACCAGATTTGGTAGTTGCGTGGGGAGGACAGCGCCAACACACTCATTGGGCTGCATCGGGATTTCTTGGCGAACGCCCGGACAGGAAACCGGCGTCCGCTGCACAGCGGCATGCCACGGGCTGCGAGGCATCACATTCAGCCATGCGCGGGGCCAAAGGAAACCGCGCCGCAAGGTGTGACGAAGAAAAAATGAGGGACTGACTGATGGCAATCCTAAAAAACCGCGCAACACAGCGCAAGATCCATTTGCGAACACTTCACGTGTTTGGGCGAGGCCGTTCCTCGGACACCTTGCTGGAAAACCCGGATGCCTCGCAACTGCATGCATCGATCCGCTGGACGGGCAGCACCTGGGAACTGCACGACCACAGCCGCAACGGAACCCTGCTCGATGGCGAGCTGCTGTCCCACAGCGGAGCCTTTGCACTCCGCGTGGGAAGCACCATCGGCTTCGGGCGTGACGATGGCTCTGGCTGGGTTGTGGAAGACCTTGCAGCCCCCGCCAATCTGCTCTGGCCGCTGGGGCACGACAGCGCTCCCGTGCCACTGGAGCGGTCCAACCTGCTGCCCCAGGGCCAGCATGCCGAAGTGTCCATCCACTGCGCCGAGCAAGGCCGGTGGATATGCACCACGCCCCAGGGCAGCTGGGTGCTGGAGGACGGCGACGAGGTCCGATTTTCCAACCAGGCCTGGTGCTTCCTTGCGGCGCAGGAGGTCACATCGACCATGGAGGCCATGGTTGGCGCAGCGCCGTGTATTCGTCCACGCACGAGCCTGCATTTCAACGTCAGCCTGGATGAGGAACATGTGCGCCTGCAGGTGCAGGAGGGAGACCGGCAGTTCGACCTGGGCGAGCGCACCCACCACTACGCACTGCTGACGCTGGCACGTTTGCGATGGGCCGATGCGCAGCGCCACCGGGACAGCCAGGCCCATGGCTGGGTCGAGCTGGAGCGCCTGGCGAAGATGCTGGGTGTGGAGCCCGGGCACCTCAACATCCAGATCTTCCGCATGCGCAAGCAACTTGCACTGGCCATGCCCGGCGACTCCCATGTCCCCGAGCTGATCGAAAGGCGCCGTGGCTCCTTGCGCTTTGGTTGCCTGCGTTTCAGCATCACACGGGGTACACAGCGGGAAGCCGATTTCGACCCCTTGGCCCTGATCAGCCCCATCCACGCTGAAGAGTCGCTTGCGGCCTGAGCCTGCCCCCCATCGCAATGACACGAGTGCCCACGCACGGTTTTCCCGTGGGTGTGCCGGGCTATCAATCGTTGGGTTTGCTGGGCCAGGGCGCATCGGGCCAGGTTTTCAAGGCCCGGCAGCGCAGCACCGGCCAGTTCGTGGCCATCAAGATTCCGAGCACCCCAGCCGCGCGCGATCCCGCCAACCGGCGGCGTGTGCAGCAGCGGCTGCACCAGGAAACCCGGGTGCTGTCTTTGTTGCACCACATCCATGTGGTCCGGCTCATCGATAAAGGCCTGGCCCAGGAGGGCGTGCCGTTTGCCGTGCTGGAGTACGTGACTGGCGAAACGCTGCGCGAATTCCTGCAGCGCCAGGGCCGGCTCTCATTGCCGGACACGGTGGGGCTGATGGCGCAGCTGCTCGATGCCCTGGCTTTCCTGCATGCCCACCATATCGTGCACCGCGACCTGAAGCCAGAGAACGTGATGGTGATCTCCAGCGGCACCACCTTGCACGCCAAGGTGCTGGACTTTGGGCTTGCCAGCCACCACGGCGAGCCTCAGTTCACCGCGGGAGCCGAGGGCACCCCCGCCTACTGCGCACCCGAACAGCTGCGCGGCGAGGTGTGCGGGCCCGCCACCGACATCTATGCCTGGGCCTTGATGTTCGTGGAGTGCCTGAGCGCACGACCAAGCATCCAGGGCTCCAGCCTGACCGAGGTGCTGCAGCGCCAGCTGAGCACAGATATCGTCGCCTTGCCAGAGGAACTAGAGGGCAGTCCGCTGGCCGCGCTGCTCCAGCGGGCCTTGCAAAAAGACGTGCGCCGGCGTACCGCCGATGCCGCGCAACTGTACGGTGACCTTGCCCAGTGTGCGGCGCAGGTGCGCCAGCTTCGCCCACCCAGCCATGCGGCAGGGCCAAGCCCTGCAGATCCGTCCACATCCGGCCAGGCGCAGCAGGCCACCATGGATTCGCTGGAACGTCCCAGGTCGCAGAACCTCGATGCTCCTTCGCGCGCCATCCTGTGCCTGACCCTGCGCCTGTACCCCGCCCGCGATGCGTCACTTGCCCTGTCCGACCTGCAGGAGATTCGCGAACAGCAGTTGCGCTGGTGCGCCAACGCCGTGCAGTCGGGCCAGGGCCATGGCGCGGGGACGCTGGGAGACTGCATGCTGTTCCACTTCGAGCAGGGCCCCAGCAGCGCGCAGAACCTGCAGCAGGCCGCAGCCCTGGCACAGGACCTGTGCATCCGGGTGCAACGAAGAAGCCGCATGCTGGAGGTACAGCATGGAGTGCGCCTGGAAATATCGGGAAGCATGCACACGGCCACCCTGGAAGCCCACGGTGAGCCGTTGGACAGCCACCACGCGGCCAACGTGACGCTGCACCTGAACAGCCTGGCAGGCCCCGGAACCGTTCTGCTGAGCCACCTCGCGCACCATGAGCTGGCTGGCAGCGTGAAAATGGAGGCCTACGCCAGCACCAGCAAGGCCCACCCGCCGGAACCCGAGCCGGTGTACCGGCTGGCACCCGTCACCCTCCAGTAGGCCTGAACAGAGTCAGCGAATGAGCCTCTCGACATGCTCCACCGGGTAACTGTGCCAGCGCCGGTTCCAGGTGTCTTTGGGGCTGGTGTTGCGGTCGTGGACGCGGGCCACATACAGGTGCTGGTCCGGGTTGGTGGCAATGCGCTTGTCCCGCACCGACCAGACAAAAGCGTTGTCCTCCCCCACATCGATATCGGCGAACGGCGCACTGCGCCAGAACTCGCGCAGGTAACACAGCGTGCCCCCACACACCCAGGGTGTGCGCCCGTCATACACATACTGCCAGGCCCGGCGCGCGTCTGGCGCATAGAAGAACACCTTGTCCAGGCCGCAGATGTCGGCCCCCTGGCCGCGCAAGGCCTTGACCTGCGAACTGAGCCAGGTGGGCGCCATCCAGTCGTCGTCGTCCCAGTGTGCAATCACCTCGCCGCGCGCCAACTCGCAGGCCATGTTGCGCTTGGCACCAAGGGTGGATTTGCGGTCCAGGCGCAGGTATCGGATGCTGCCGTGCGATGGGATCAGATCGGCGACACTGTCGCGCCCGTCGTCCAGCACGATCAGTTCGCGGGGCTCATAGTCCTGCGCCAGAAAGTTCCGAATGGCCTGGGGCACAAACTCACGCCGGTCTGCGGTGGGCATGATGCACGACACCAGCGGCATCGCGGGCGTCGGCGAGCCCTCTGTGCCAACAGCGCCAACGGTGCCGCCTGTGCCATCAGGGGCTGCAGGAAAGTAGAAATCACGATCATCGTGCGACAGGTATTCCGGTGCAGACACCAGGGTCCAGGCAGCCTGCTGCAAGTATTGGCCTTCCTTGAACTTCCAGGTGTTGCCATCGTGGCGCACATAAATGCACAGCGAACGCCCCGAAATGCGGCACAGCCGCGCACCGCCTCGCAAGATCTTCAGCAGGAAATCCGCATCCTCTCGCAGCGATGTATCGGGGTACCGCCCCTGGCGCTCCCACAGGCTGCGCCTGAAGACCAGGGTGCCACCGCTCACGTTTTCTACAAACAACCGGCGAAACAGTGCTCGGCTGCTCGCCCAGAATTCGGCCAGCGGCCGGGCCATGAACAGCATGTCATTGAGCCCGGTGACATCCGCCAGGTTGTGCAAAATGGGCGCGGCCTGGCGGCTCAGGCGCTGCGCGCCATACCAGTCGTCATCGTCCCAATGCGCGATCAGTTCGCCCCGCGCCACGCGGACCGCTTCATTGCGCTTGGCGCCGATGCTGGTGCGGCCTGGCATTCGGATGCAGCGGATGCGCGGGTCATCAATGCCAGCAGGGAGGTCGGACTCATCCTCGTAGACGATGATGAGTTCCAGCGCGGGATAGTCTTGCCGCTGAAAGTAGCGGATCGACTGCGCAACAAAGGCGGCACGCCCCCGCGTGGGCATGACGCAGCTCAGCAAAGGTGATGCAGTGGCCGCAGGCGCCAGTGGTGCGGGTTCCACTTTGCCAGGCAGTGGCACGAAGATGCGCATCAGCTCGGGCACCGCAAAGTAGCGGCAATCCTCTCCCACGCAGTGGCCGTGGTAGGGCGGTGCCTGCGGGTGGCTCTCGCGGCGCCAGGCACAGAACCGGTCCTGGTACAGCCGTTTGTTCGCCTCCAGCAGTCCATCGTGGACAGGTGACAACACCGCGCAGCGGGGCGCACGGTGTACAAAGGCGCCCGGCACCCAGACGCCTAGGAAGCCGGCACGGGCGGCGCGCACGTTGTAGTCCATCTCCCAGCAAGGGCCTTGCGTGTACGCCGTGTCCGCCGCGCCGATAGCAGCCACCACCTCGTTCTTCACCACGTAGCAGAAGTCCGCCAGGCTGTGCAGGGGCGCCAGAGGTACGCAGGCATTGCCATAGCGAGCCAGCAAGGTGTCCGCCTGGTCCCACAGCGCTTCCTGGGTGCCGCCACAGTCTGGCGCCACGGCCTGTTCGTTCCATCCCCGGTTGGTGGACGGGCCCGCCAAGCCATGGCTGGCGTCGCTGTCCAGCGCGGCCAAGAGCAGCTCCAGCCAGCCGGGGCAGACCCGCACGCCGTTTTCCAGAAACACATAGATGTCGGCAGGCTCGCTCACCAGTTGGTTGAAACAGGCAGCAGCCCCCGGCGGCGCCGGGCTGGGCCGCTGCACCATAGACGCAGGGGCAAGCCGCAACTGCAGCAAATCCGGGTCCTGGGCTACGGCGGCACTGTCCGGCAATATCCGCAGCCCAAAGGGCAGCGGCGTGTTCTCGAAAACACTGGACAGCGTGGCGGCCAGGCCTTCGCCCCCCCCTGTCACATGCACTCCAATCAGGATCTGTCGATCTGGTGCAGCAGTCATTCACCACTCCTCACTGGTCGCCACCAGGCCCGCTCCCAGCAGCGCTTCCAGCTTGCGCCAGGGGCTGCCAGGGGCTTCGTCGGCCCAGTCATGCACCGCGTCCGCCAGTTCTTCGAGCGCAACGGCCTTGGTGTCGGCAGCCGCATAAAAGCGCGGGTAACACAGCAGCAGCTCTTCGATGCAGGGCCGCACCAAGGACTCGCGCCGGGCGATTTCCGGAGCATGGAAGGACACGCACAGGGTAGGAGGCCCCCACCGCCACAAGCGGCGCCAGAGGCCGGGAATCACAGCGTATTCACCCCCTTCGATGTCCATCTTGATGAAGTTACAGTCGTTTCCAGCGTACATGTCCAGAAAACGTTCCATGTCCACACCCCGCGCCTCGTGGCAGGGCTGGCCAGGCACATCCGGCGCGGCCAACATGCCCGACATGCTGTCCCCGAACTCGCTGTGCCCTGCGTAGTAAAGGCCACCGGCATAGAGTTGCAGCGGGCCAGACTCGGCGCCAATGCCGAAGGGGTGCAGATGGATTTTTTCGCACAGTCCAGGGTTGGCTTGCACGTTGCGGCCCAGTTCTGCAAAGGCGACCGGGTCGGGCTCCAGGGCATGCACGCTGCGCGACAGCGTCGCGCCATAGAGCACCGTAGGGCCGATCCAGGCACCCAGGTCAATGTAGGAGCGGTCTGGTTGCAGAAAACGCCGGAAGACCTCGAAGGTTTGCGGCTCCCATGCGCCGGCCTGCACCCGGTGCCAGAACGCGCACCGGGCCGCATTGGCACGCACCAGGAAGGCCTGCGGGCCCACCGACACGTTCAGTGCTTGCAGTGCGCTCTCGGCGCCAGGGTCACAGGTTGTCATTGGCCAGGCCATCCGTGTCCGTGGACTGCCAGATGGCGAACGGCGCGGGGCCGTCATACGTGGCACTGAACTCAAAGGCATTGCCTTCAAAGATGAATCCGGGCACGTTGATCTTGCACCACACGGCACCAGCATAGGGGCTGCTGCCCGCCGCCAAGGTCATCTGGATGCGCACATCCTGTTTCCAGGAGTCCTGCGTCTGCAGCGAAAGCGGCAGGAAATAGTTGTTCCCGTAGAAGTTGGCCTTCTTGCTGCGTATCTCGCACACCAGCGTCACGAAGCTGCCACTGCTGTTGTAGACCAGCTGGAAGATGAAACGGTAGTCGGGGCTGGCGGGCCAGTCGAGGCACACGATGTTGCCGACCACCACCTGCTGTGCAGGCAAGGCCAGTGCCGGATAGATATTGACCACGCCCGGTCCCCTGGCGTACAGGGCACTGAGAGCAACATCCTCCACCGGCGAGGTGCTTTGCAGCGCGACATCGGCATCGCTGACCGGCGCACTGCTCAGCATGGGCACATTGGCCAACGGTGGCACCTGCTGCACCAAGGTGGAGTGGCTTGCCGCGCCCGAGCCATCGCAATTGAAGATATAGCCGCCCGCCTGCGTGATCACGCTCGGCGCCTGTATGCCCATGCCACACGATGGCACCACCTGCAGCTGAATCAGCTTCTGGCCCGGCAATTGCGGTGACCTCTGCAGCCGGCGCACCGTGCCGCTACGGTCCAGGCAGACCTCCAGCCCCCAGGTGATGCCTGCCAACTCGAACACGCCGGCACCGTCATAGTTGACCTCTTGCTGCTCACGCCCCAGTCCACCACCGGTCGATGCAGGCCAGTATTCCACGTCGCCCAGCAACAGGCCGCCCGGATTCACGGCAGTGGCGATGAAATCAACCCCCGACATCAACTCCTTCATCACCATCCGCGCCCCCGCATCGCCCTGTGCCGCCACGCCACCTTGCTGCACCAGCGCAAAGTTGTAGATCTCGGTGCTCGCGAGTGGGTCGATGTCGTAGGGAGGCGTCTGCTGGGTGGCCGACGACGCGCCCAAAATGGTGCCGAACACAAACACCCAGTCCACCCACTGGTCATCGGCCGCCATGCGCTGCAGCGCGGTGATGGCGAGCTGGACATCATCCATCTGGTAAGCCCCAGAGGCACCTCGAAAAAAGAACTCGGGGGCCATGAAGACCTTCAGGGTTTCCCCCTCGGGTGTCGGTGGAGACGCCTGCGGCAGCGCATCCCGGGCCGTTTGCATGGCGCGCAACATCACATCGCAGCGCGCTTCAATGTCGAGCTTTGGATCGTTCAACCCCAGATAGGTCTTGGATCCATCGGGGTTCACCTGGGGCGCCGTGTCGAGCACGTAGCCGATGAATTGGACGTTGGTGTATGCCATGCAATTTTCTCCTTGGAAAGGGTTCTGGGGACACGTGCGCGGTCATCTCAAAAGCGGGAGCAGTCCGTAGGTGAACTTGATGAGGTAGTTGACGTACACATTGAGGGGGCGCGTCTCGTTCGGGCTCACCTGCACCGCCTGCGCCTGGCCCGCGCCCGCAACCGGACCACCCGTGGTCAGCGTGCTGGCGACGCTGGGCGCGCCTGCTGCTGTTCCACTGGGGGAGGTGGCCGAAGGGGCTGGTGCGCTGCTGTAGGTGTGCTCATGCGTCTGTACGGCAAACGGCTGGATGGAACCCACACCATCGCTCGCACCCTGGCCGCCAGGCGGCTGGCTGCGTTGGTCGATGTCCGGATCGTTGCGGGTGCCCGTGCCAATACCGCGAAGAAAGTAACCACGGTAGTCGGGGATGTTGAAGTTGTCGTCAGCACCGCCATACACGTAGCCCAGCACGGCAAACAGTTCGGGGTAGTCCACACAGGGCAACGATCGGCCATCGCAAACCATCCATCCCCACGCCTCCAGGGGGTTGGTGGTGTATGCGGCTGGGCTCACCGCAGCAGCAGGGCTCGCGCTGTCGGGCGGCCCCAACGTGCCAGCAAACGCCGTCACCGAACCCACGGGGAGGTCGCCAAGAGCTGGCCGACGGAAGAAGGGGCTGGCTGCCCCCGGTACCACGATCATGGTGCAGCCCCCCCAAGGGCGGGCAGGTCCGCCCCCCCCTCGTCGCCCGGCGCATCCAGCACCTGCATGGAGGTAGGCACCACCACCTGCCAGCGCGGCCCCAGGCGGTGCGCAGGACTCTGTTGCCGGGGCCCTGCATGCTTGAGGTCGTTGACCAGTGCGATGTCGTCCGGATTCACGGGGGCAAGCCGATCCGGGGCGCTCCAGAGCATGCCCGCCGAATAAAAATACAGAAAGGCCAGGACATGCGCTGGCTGCACGGGCAGCAGCACGCGCGCCTGACCAGCCTGCAAGAAACTGGCGAACAAGGCATCGTCGTCGGCCGCAAGGCTCCCCAGCTCCGGCACCCCGCCCGCAGCGCCCAGGCCAGGGCTGGCATAGAAGCTGTAGGCCATTTCATTCCACTCCAGCACTTCGTCGAAGAACTGCAGATAGCGGGGCTCATTGACCATGAATTGCGATGGCGGAGACCCCCACGCGGCATCTGCGGACATGCCAGTCAGGGTCAGCAGGCGTTCCAGCAACAGGCGCAGACAGGCATTCTTCAACTCACGCTGCTCGATCTGCCGACGGGCCAGCGGCGAACAGGCCGGTGCGGGAGACGATGGCGCGCCGCCTTGGGCGCGGCCATGGTATGCCGCCATCCGCTCCTGATAGCCACGCACGATGCTGGCGTAGGTACGGATGCGCCACTGGTCCATGCATCGACTGGAAGGTGCGCAGCCGATCTCCACGTTGACCTGCAACGGTTGGTCGCCGGGTGGCGA
Organism: Acidovorax sp. JMULE5; assembly: GCF_013376875.1. Lineage (GTDB taxonomy): Bacteria > Pseudomonadota > Gammaproteobacteria > Burkholderiales > Burkholderiaceae_C > Acidovorax > Acidovorax facilis. The sequence continues at coordinate 5,078,282 of NZ_CP035951.1, read as the reverse complement.
GAAGCCGGGTGGATAGTCCATCACGGACACCGGTACGGTTTCGTCCTCTCCGTGAAGCGCCACGGGACTGGCCGCAGCGCCAGGGGTCACGGTTTGCCGCCCCACCAGCACGACAGGCGCCTGTTGGCCAGGGGACGCTCCTACCCAGCTGACAAAGGCCTGGGTAGCGCCGTACCCTGCGGGAACGGCAATCTGCTTTTCTTCACCGTTGCGCAAGGTGGCCGAGGCGCAGCGCTCTGCCAGCGGGGGCGGATCCAGATCCAGCACACCGTAGTAGGCCCCGAGCCGTGCGTAGTTGCGCGGGCCGTCCACCTTGACGTCCTCGAAGGTGGCCACTCCCATTTGCAGCGGAGACAGCGGCTTGGCGAAGTCCTGCCCCGCCAGCGCCTGCTCATGCGCAATGAAGCCCGCTGCGGGCTGGCGCACCATGAACTCCATCATCAACCGCTGGCCGTAGTTCACAACGCACGCCTCGTACACCTTGTTCACCCAGCGGAACACGGCGCGCATGTTCTGGGTGCCCGAGGTGTTGTCGATCAGGCTGACCACCGCGTCTTCGGTCTGGCTCATCGTGCTGCTGGAGCGCGTGTGGCTGACACTGCGGCTGATGCGGTTGACCGTCTTGTTCAGAATGTCGCGTGCAAAGCGGGTGGTGTCGTCCAGCCCCGGGTTGGCGCCTTGCTGCACGGCCTTGGTCCAGGAACCATCCAGGGTGGCCTGCGTGGGAGGGCCGTAGCTGCTGGTGAACTTGTTGTACTGGTGGGTCTCGGTCGCCTCGGCCACGGTCTTGCGCGACTCTTCCTGCAGATTGCTGCGTTCGTCCGCCGCATCGTTCTGCAGGACCTGCATCTCGGCCAGCGTCTGCTTTTGCTCATCCTTTTGCCGGTGGGTGCGTTTGTGCGTGACCTCCCGGCGCTCACCACGCATCACGTTTTCTATGCGCGCGATCTCTCCGCTTTGGTAGCGCAGAAGGCGCTGGCGCACCATCTGCAAGTCGCCAATGGCATAGGGCTCGATCCAACCGTCGGGGGCCACGGGCGGAGATCTTTCTGCAGTGCGGGCCGGGGGCAAAGGAAAAACCTGGGCCGGCAGCACCACGGTGGCCTCGCGCAGCAATGCAATCTGGGCGGCACTGATGGGGGCCGGCTGCAAGGGCGCTGGCGTCTCTGATGCGGCGCCGACTGCCGCCATGCCCTGAGATTGGGGCTGCAATGCCACCGCGATCAGATGGGCCATCTGCAAGGTGCGGGTCAACCCATCCAGCAAGGCAGCGTCATACCCCAGGGTGATGACCAGGGCGAAGTAACTCTGCCAGACCCTGTCCAAGGTCTGCAGGTAGTTTCCAGACTCCAAACAGCTCCAGGTCAGGGCGTACCGCTGCAGCAACTGCGTGACTTCCGCACGGGCGGTCGCCAGCCACTCAAGCGGCTTGTCATGAGGCGCGGGCAGTTGCTCCAGCAAGGACGCAAACTGGCCCATGGGCCCGGGAAGGCGGTCCAGGTCTCCGATGAAGAGCCCCTGGTAAGGGGCATCTCCGTCAATGAACCGCAGCGCCAGTGACTGCACGGCTTCACGGCCTTGGGCGCGTGCCGCTACCAGGTCCTCAAAGAAACTGCAGCAAGGAGGGCTGGCACTGGCGTACTGGACAAAGCCATGCAAAAGATCCGAGGCCGAGATCTTGGGCCAGCGGCGCACGTACACGTAAGGAAACAGCTCCTCCGGATGGCTATTGATGACAGGCAGAGGCTCGACGGGATCGACCGGCGGGGCTGGCGGCACCGGCGTGGGAACAGGCGGCAATGGACTGGGAGGCTGAGGGGGCGGAAGGGGCCCACGCATGGGGCACGCTGCCATGAGGCCTTCAAAGTGGCGGTCATCCGCCTGCCCCCGCATTCCATAGTGGATGTCGGCAAAGATGGCCGTATTGGGGACGCCGTCGATATGCACCGGCGTCTTTTGCTGCAGGTAGCCCGACACATAGCAGCCCGAGGAAAACCTGAACTCAAATGGCTGTGCGGGCCAGTGTCTGGTGACGGTGACCCGCTGGCGCTCCGACTCCCCCGAACTGCAGGACACGCTGACACAGGAAGGGACATCGTCGTGGGGTGCACGGTTGATGGTGATGTCGAAGATCAGGCAGCCATCCATGGCGCTCCATCTTCTTTGGACCATTTCGTTCACAGCATGCTTCCTGGGTGGACGGCGAGGGCTGCGGAGCATCGGCGCGGGGGCGCTGAACAGCCCCCCCCCGCACCGACGCACCGCTTCAGCACATCACAATGTTTTCGAGGTTGAACGCGAACGGCGTCGAGTTGGCGCCAGGGCCGCCACCCGTCATCACAATGTCCGCGCTGGCAATGCCCAGGAGGGACAGCTCGGTGTTGATGTTGGAGATGATGGCCGAGTTCATGACCTGGCCCTGCACGATCTGGGAGGCCACGCCAATCCAGATGGTGGGCTTGAACTCGAACACTGCCTTTTGCTGGGGCGCGATCGAGGTCTTGATGGCCAGGAGCTTCCCATCCTTGTAGCAGCTGGCGTTGATGGCGCCTTTGGGCAGCGCATTGAGCACCTGCACTTCCCTGGAGCTGCTGCCATTGCCTGCGCGCACGAGCCGGTCGCCAGAGGTGGTCAGGGACATCTGGAACAGCTCGCCGTTCTGGGCATCCAGCTGCGGCGTGTAATTGCCGTAGCTGTCGCTGGCCCCCACCTGCATGCCCATGGGGAAGGTGAACGGATGGTTGTCGCCCTGGCCACAGTACTTGATGACCTGCCAGGCCACCGCCAGTTCGTCAAAATTGGTGGCGACATTCTTCTGGAATATCACGACCTCCGAGTTGTTCGTGTCGTTGGAGTTGTTGATGAAATTGAGTTGAACGCCCATGAGTTTCTCCTGTTGGTGAAAGTGGTGGCAACACGCCATGCGTTGCCCGTTTGCCCCTCGGCCTTGAAGCCCGAAAAGCGAACTCTGTGGATGCAGACCTGCCCGGATGGTCAGATCTGCACGATGTTTTCGAGATTGAATTCGTAGGGTGTGGAGCCCTCGCCAGGCCCTCCGCCCGACATCACGATGTCTGCGCTGGCGATGCCCAATAACGACAGCTCGGTATTGGCATTGCTCATGACAGCAGAGCTGATGGCCGAGCCCTGCGCAACCTGGGACGCCACGCCAATCCACAGCACCGGCTGGTATTGAAAAACTGCCTTTTGGCCCGGTGTGACGGCAGTTTTCATGCCCACCATCCGACCATCTCTGAAGACGCAGATATTGACCGCGCCCTGGCCCAGGTCGTTGAGCACATCGATTTCAGAGGATGCGCTGGCCTGCCCTGCACGCCGCAGGCGCCGTCCCCCCGATGCGGTGGACTCCAGCCGGAGCATCTGGCCGTTTTCTGCGGCCATGCGGGGTGAAAAATTGCCGTACTCATCGGCAACAGCCACCTCGAAACCTGCCGGAAAAGCAAAGGGGTGATAGCAGTCACGCCCGCAGAACCGGATCACCTTCCAGGCCATTGCCAGCGAGGCCATGCCGGTGAGCTGGTTCTTCTGATACATCACCACCTCCGACTTATTGCCGTCGCGGGACTGGTTCACAAATCGCAGCTTGATATCCATGGGGACTCCTACCTGATGTCCTGTCGCTGGGTTGCTTGGCACTGCGTTTTTGAAGCAGTGATGCGACTGTAGGCAGGCCCGCAAAGCAAAGCGATTACAGGCAATTACAGGCAGGAGCTCCACCAGACGGCGCGCGCTGGCCCCACGGCAGGCGACCGCATTTGGCGTGAAAGATAGGGAGAGGCGCTGGTGTCCCTGAAAAACTTGCTATACTCGCAGGCTTCGACACACAGGAGAGGTGGCAGAGTGGTCGAATGTACCTGACTCGAAATCAGGCGTAGTGGCAACACTACCGTGGGTTCGAATCCCACCCTCTCCGCCACTGACAAAGCCCTGATGCTATTTAATCGATAGCGCAGGGCTTTTTCTTTGGCGCATCGTGAACGGACAAGGGCGACACCACCGCCGTCCCTTGTAATCCATCCCTCAGCTTCTCTGGCGCGCGATGTGCTGGGGTCCCAGTTCGCTGCAACCCGTGGCGCCGAGCATGGCGAGGTTGCGATCGACCTCATCGCGCAGCAGGGTGATTGCGTGGAGCACCCCCGCTTCACCGGCAACGGCTGCTGCATAGTTGAACGGTCGGCCCACCAGAACCAGGCGCGCACCCAGCGCGATGGCCTTGAGCACGTCGGAGCCGCGCCGAAAGCCCCCATCCACCAGCACCGGGTAACTCGGGCCCACGGCCTCGACCACGTCTTCCAGCACGCGCATGGGCGATACGGCCCCGTCGAGCTGGCGGCCTCCGTGGTTGGACAACACCACGCCATCGGCCCCGGCACGCTGCGCCTGCAACGCGTCCTCCACGCTGAGCAGACCCTTCACGACCAAGGGCCCCTTCCAGCGGCGGCGAATGGCCTCAATGTGGCGCCAGCTCAAATGGTCGCGCGCCGAGAAGTCGCGCAGGACCGTGGAAGAAACAATGGGCGCACCGCGCGTGGCGAACGAATTTTCAAAGTGCGGCATGCCATGGCGCAGCAGCGTGCGCAAAAAGGTTCCCGCCACCCAGCGCGGCCGAACGAGGCCATCCCATGCCAGACGCAGGTTGGGGCGCAAGGGTGTGGAGAAACCCGTGCGGATGTTGTTCTCACGGTTGGCGGAGATAGGGATGTCCACTGTGACGACGAGGGTGCGAAAACCCGCACGCTCCACGCGGTCGATGAGCGCATCAATGCGTGCCTGATCGCCAGGTAGGTAGGCCTGGAACCAGGTGCCCGGGCTGTCGCGGGCCACGTCTTCCATCGGAATCAGCGACGTACCGCTCATCACAGACGCAATGCCCATGCGCCGTGCAGCACGCGCCAGCACAAGATCGCCCCGGTAGGTGGACAGCGCATTGATGCCCATGGGCGCTATCCCGAAAGGGCTGCTGTAGCGTTCGCCAAAGAGTTCGACGGATTGCGACCGTTGCGATACATCTCGCAGGACCCGCGTCACGAAGGCAAAGTCTCCAAACGCCGCGCGGTTGTCGCGCAGCGAGGCGTTGTCCTCCGCCGCACCGGCGATGTACCCGAAGATGGGCCGGGGCAGACGCCTGCGCGCGGCGTCCTCAAAGTCGTGCAGCGACAGCATGCGGCGCAATACAGCAGGCGAGCGCGGCGCGGTGGTAAACGGCGTAGCAGTGGAGACGGGCATGGCAGATGGTCATTGCGTTGAGGGATCAGCGCCACTGTAGATTTCCGTATCAGTGAATAAAAGCGGAATATTTAGAATGACTTTGTTCGCTTTTTGCCAATATCTCTGCACATGCCCCATCCCTCGGTCAAACAACTTGAAGCCTTCTGGTGGGCGGCCACCTGCGCCAATTTCGCCACGGCAGCGGAGCGGGTGCACCTGTCGGTCTCGTCGCTGTCCAAACGCATCAGCGAACTGGAGTCCACGCTGGGCCAGTCGCTGTTCGACCGCAGCGGGCACCGTGCCGTGCTCACCGAGGCGGGGGAGCGTCTGCTGCCGGCCGCACTGGAAGTACTCAACGCCATGGCGGCGCTGGGCCATACGCTGGGCTCCCGCGAGGAGCTTGCGGGCCGCTGCCGTTTTGGCGTGGGCGACCTCTCTGCGCTCACGTGGCTGCCCACCTTGGTGGCGGCAGTGCGGCGAACGCACCCACGCCTGGCTCTGGAACCTTGCGTGGATGTGGGCGGGGCGCTGGAGCGCCGCCTGGACGACGGCGAACTGGACTTCGCCGTGATCGCAGGACGCTCGTCGCGCAGCACACTGCTATCTCAGCCCGTGGGCGCCGCGCGCTTCGCCTGGGCCCTGTCACCCAGGCTGGCGGGCGCCAGCCGCCTGGGCATCAAAGCGTTGCTGCAGCAGTATCCCCTCGTCACGCTGCCGCCAGGCGCTGGCACCACGCGGCTGCTGGACGACTGGTTGCTGGCGCAAGGTGTCACCGTCCGCGAGCACATCCTGTGCAACAGCCTGGGGGCCGTGGCGGGCATGCTGCGCGCAGGAGTGGGTGTGGGGTTTCTGCCCTCGGGGTGGGTGGGCCCGCTGGGTTTACGCGCCCCGGGCGCACGCACGCCACTAGCGCCGCTGCAATACAGCTTCCAGTGGCGCCGAGGTGATGCGCGGGCACTGATCCCCGCCATGCAACGCCTGGCGCAGGCAGAGGTGGACTTTTCGGTGTCGCCTGCGCTAGGGATGTCCTGCATAACCCTCGCGAGTCGGTGGTAGTGCGGATCGGGTGGGGCCGCAAGGCGTCTTTTGGCAGCCAATAGCCGGGCTATTGGCAAGAAAAGCAACGCAGCGGACTGCCCGAGACCGCGCTATCACAGACCGCAGGGAGTTATGCAGGACATCCCTAGGGATCCTCTGCACGAATTGAACGGCAAGTGGGCGCTGCGGAGCGGGATGGGCTGCAAGGCGCAAAAACGCAGCAATAGCCGTAGCTAGCGCGAGTATTTGCAACGCCACAGACCGCCCGAGGCCGCAGATGCACACGGCGCGGTGATTCGTGCAGAGGGTCCCTACGACTGGCAGCTTGAGAGCCCGGCACGTTCCCGCAAATACGCCAGGACTTCACCGTATGCCCCTTGAAACTCAATGCGGTCAGCCCGGCTCTCGCGCTGGTAGGCGTACATGGGGTCGTAGTAACACCGCAGCAGCGCCGTGATCCAGTCGCGGTGCTGCGCAGCATCGCCCAGCGCCTTCTGCTGGGCCAGGGCGCGGAGCATCGTCGCCCGCAGCAGCTGGTGACGATCTCCCCCGAGGCGCTTGTGCAGTTTGTCCAGGCTTTCCAGCAGGCGGGCAGAGAAGGCGTCAAACCCCTGCACCTCGCCCTGCGCAGCACAAAACTCGGCGCACTGCGCGACCACGTAGTCCCGCAGGATGCGCTCAACCCTGGCTTCAAAGGGCTCCTCGACATAAACCATCGGGGCCTGCTCCAGGCACAGCCTCAGCTCCAGCGGCACAGCGCAGCACCCCACATGCCGGCCCTCGTCCTCGACGACGAACAGCCGCTGCCCTGCCGCGCGCTTCTTGAGGATGTCGATGGCCAGCTGGTTCTCGAAATCAATCTGCGCGGGCTGGCCGCTCACACGCTGGCCAAAGCTGGAGCCCCGGTGGTTCGCGTGCCGCTCCAGGTCAAGTCCGCTGGCCAGCTGTTCAATCAACTCGGTCTTGCCGGTGCCCGTGAGCCCGCCAAGCACTACAAACCGGCATTCCTGCGCGGCAGCCTGCGTGGTCTGCAGCAGGAAGGTGCGCATGGCCTTGTAGCCACCGATCACACGGGGGTAGTCGATGCCCGCTTCGGTCTGCAGCCACTGCTGGACGATCTGGGAGCGCAAGCCGCCGCGAAAACAATAGAGCACGCCCTGCGGATGGGCCCGTGCAAACTCGGCCCAGGCCTGGATGCGCGCCCGCTTGATGTCGCCGGACACCAGCGTGTGCCCCAGCGCAATGGCCGCCTGCTGGCCCCGCTGCTTGTAGCAGGTGCCCACCTGCTGTCGCTCGGCATCGTCCATCAAGGGTAGGTTGACCACTGCAGGGAAAGCCCCCTGGGCAAACTCCACGGGTGCACGCACATCCATCATGGGCACATCGTTCAGAAAGATGTGCCGGTAGTCGGCCAGGTTCTCCATGGTCAGCCCAAAACGACAGTGAAGGCCTGTCGCGCGGTCAAGTGGCCGATGGGCGCCAGCTGCAAGCCGCACCCAGCCGCCATCCGCAGAAAATCGCTCTCGCCTTCGGGTGCCACGGCAACCAACAAGCCGCCGCTGGTCTGTGGGTCGCACAACAGTTGCTTCTGCGTGTCGTCCAGCGGCGCAATCCTGGCGCCATAGCTGTCGAAGTTGCGCTGGGTGCCGCCGGGCACGCAGCCTTCGGCCAGGTAGTACTCCACGCCGCTCAGGCGCGGTACGGCGGCGTAGTCAAGGACCGCCGTCAGACCACTGCCCTCGGCCATCTCGACCAGGTGGCCCAGCAAGCCAAAGCCCGTGACGTCGGTCATGGCCATGACGCCCGGCAACTTGCCAAAACGGCTGCCGGGCTGGTTGAGGGTGCACATCAGGTCGCGCGCGCGGCCTACGTCCTCGGGCCGCAGCTTGGCCTTTTTTTCTGCGGTGGTGAGGATGCCGATCCCCAGCGGCTTGGTCAGGTACAGGCGGCAGCCCGCCGTGGCGGTGTCGTTGCGCTTGAGGTGGCGTTTTTCCACCACGCCCGTCACGGCCAGCCCGAAGATGGGCTCCGGCGCATCTATCGAATGCCCGCCGGCCAGCGGAATGCCTGCAGCGTCGCACACCGCGCGTCCGCCACGTACCACCTCGCGTGCCACCTCGGGCGGCAGCACATTCACCGGCCAACCCAGGATGGCAATGGCCATCAGGGGGTCTGCACCCATGGCATAGATGTCACTGATGGCGTTGGTGGCTGCAATACGCCCGAAGTCGAACGGGTCGTCCACGATGGGCATGAAAAAGTCGGTGGTGGACACCACACCGCGTTCGTCGTCCAGTGCGTACACGGCAGCATCGTCCCGTGACGCATTGCCCACCCAAAGGCGGGGGTCCAGGTTCTGGGCGCCGCTGCCCGCCAGGATCACGTCAAGCACCTTGGGGCTGATCTTGCAGCCACAGCCTGCACCGTGGCTGTATTGGGTGAGACGGATGGGGATGCTGGGGGAGGCGATGCCAGGAGGGGTGTCGGGAGAAGTCATGGCCGCATTGTCCCGAATCGGCGCCCACAACCATTGCGGGGCCGCAAAAACAACAGGGCCTGCCCGCGCATTTGATTTGCGTGGGCAGGCCCTGCGGGGTGCGCCCGGCCAAAGCCGATCCGGGGCGCAACACGTAGGCCGGTCAGGCCGCGGGTGTCAGCTCCGACACTCCGCCCATGTAGGGACGGAGAACGGCCGGAACCTCGACGGTTCCGTCCGCACGCTGATAGTTTTCCAGCACCGCCACCAGCGTGCGGCCCACGGCCAGACCAGAGCCGTTCAGGGTGTGCAGCAGTTCGTTTTTGCCTTGTGCGTTCTTGAAACGGGCCTGCAGGCGGCGTGCCTGGAAAGCTTCGCAGTTGCTCACCGAGCTGATCTCGCGGTAAGTGTTCTGTGCGGGCAGCCACACTTCCAGGTCGTAGGTCTTGGCGGCGCCAAAGCCCATGTCGCCGGTGCACAAGCTCATCACGCGGTAGGGCAGGCCCAGCTTCTGCAGGACGGTCTCTGCGTGGCGGGTCATTTCTTCCAGCGCTTCGTAGCTCTTGTCGGGATGCACGATCTGCACCATCTCGACCTTGTCGAACTGGTGCTGGCGGATCATGCCGCGCGTGTCGCGGCCGTAGCTGCCAGCCTCAGAACGGAAGCACGGCGTGTGGGCCGTGAGCTTGATGGGCAGGTCGGATTCGGCCACTACCACGTCGCGCACAAAGTTGGTCAGCGGTACTTCGCTGGTGGGGATCAGGTACAGCGCAGCGTTGTCCGGCACAGGCTCGCCGTCCTGGCCGCCCTTCTTGGCGGCAAACAGATCGCCTTCAAACTTGGGCAGCTGGCCGGTACCCTTGAGGGAATCGGCATTCACAGCGTAGGGCACATAGCACTCGGTGTAGCCGTGCTCTTGCGTCTGCACGTCCAGCATGAACTGGCTGAGGGCACGGTGCAGGCGGGCAATGGGCCCCTTCATCACGGTGAAGCGCGAGCCCGAGAGCTTGACGCCCATGTCGAAATCGAGCCCCAGCGGGGTACCTACGTCAACATGGTCTTTCACCTCGAAATCAAAGGTGCGCGGGCCTTTTTCGTCAGGACTCCAGCGACGCACTTCCACGTTGCCCGCTTCATCGCTGCCCACGGGCACGGATTCGTGTGGCAGGTTGGGCACAGCCACCAGCATGGCCAGCAGCTCGGCCTGGATCTGTTCCAGGCGGGCAGCGGATTGCTCCAGTTCCACCTTGCCTGCGGCCACCTGGGCCTTGATGGCTTCGGCACCATCCTTGTCGCCCCGGCTCATCAGCATGCCGACCTGCTTGGACAGCTGGTTGCGCTGAGCCTGCAGCTCTTCGGTGCGGGTCTGCAGCGTCTTGCGTTCGGACTCCAGGGCCTGGAATGCGGAGACGTCCAGGAAGGCCTGGGGCTTTTTGCGGGTTTCCAGCCGCGCGATGGCGGTGTCGAGGTCTTTGCGGAGGAGAAGAATGTCAAGCATGGCTGGATTTTAAAGGGGTGGTCGGACTGGGCTCAGGCAAGGATTGCCGGGTCGAAGTTGGCGCCGCAGAGAATGAGGGCCACCGTTTCCTGCGGCTGGGGCTTGTAGGCACCGATCTGCAACGCCGCCAAACCCAGCGCGGCAGCGGGCTCCACGGCCAGTTTCAGCTCTTTCCACAGCCACAGCTGGGCGGCGCGGATGGCGTCGTCGCGCAGCAGCAGGGCATCGTGCACATGGCGCTGGCTGACCTCCCAGCCAATGGCGCCGATGCGGCGCGCGCCGAGGGAATCAGCGGCCACGCCACCCACGTCCACATCCACCGGCTGGCCTGCGGCGCGCGCCGCGTGCAGGGTGGGCGCAAGTTCTGGCTCCAACGCAACAACATGGGCGCGGCTCTCCACCCACGCGGCCACACCGCCGATGAGGCCACCGCCGCCCACACTGACCAGCACCGTGTCGGGCAGACGGCCACCCTGCTCTTCCATCTCCAGTGCCAAGGTGCCTGCACCGGCCACCACCTCGGGCTGGTCGTAGGCGTGGGCCTGCAGCGCGCCGGTGGCCTTCTGGCGGGCCACGCAGGCCTCGAAGGCTTGTGAATAGGCAGCGCCGGTGACGACCACCTCGGCGCCCAGCGCGCGCAGCCGGGCGCGCTTGGCCTCGGGCGACACCTCGGGCACAAACACCTCGCAGCGCACACCCAGCGCCTTGGCGGCAGCAGCGACGGCAATTCCGGCGTTGCCGCCTGAGGCAATGATCACACCACTCTCGGGCACCGGGTTGGCCAGCAGGCGGTACAACATGCCGCGCGCCTTGAAGCTGCCGCCCACCTGCAGGTGCTCCAGCTTGAGCCAGACCTCGGCGCAATCCACGCCCAGGGATTTGCCAGAAACGCGCATCAGCGGCGTGGTGCGCAAAAAATCAGGCTGGGTGGCCAGTTGGTGGCGGGCGGCGGCGATGGCGGCGCGGTCGATCATGCAGGGGCTCCGGTGAAGCTGGTGGGGTCAAAAGAAGGGGCAGTGTAGGGGTTGCCCGCAACATGCAGACACAACGCTGACTGCACGCGCGCCGCACAACTGCCGATAACATGGGCAGAGCAGCCCCCACCCCAACGCGGTGGTCGGCTTGCGCGCAGGAGAAAAAGCATGTTCTTTGTGTTCGGCCCGTCGGGCCAGATGTACCGGGGTGGACCCGAAAACCTGGCGCGTATTTCTGCGGTGCGCAGCGTGCAGCGCCCGCAGGCCCTGCGCACGCGGGCCATGGACGCGCAAGATGGTCAGCCGGGGCCCATCTTCACGGCCTCGCCCCGTCCCACTGCGGCCCATGCCAGCGCTGCCGCACCTGCCGCCATCGTCAACCTGCGCATGCACGACGCCGTGAGCGCCTATGCGCAAACCGAACAAGGCCCCCAGGCCACCGCCCGCCAGCCGCTGACCAAGGTGAGCGACGTGATGACCACCGGTGGCGTGAGTGTGGCGCCCGGTGTGCGCGTGAACGATGCCTGGCAGACCCTGGCCGAGCATAAGGTGGCGCAGGCGCCGGTCGTGGATGCGCTGGGCCGCGTGATTGGCCTGCTGCTGCGGGCCGACATGGCGCCGCTGGACCTGCTGCCCGAGCCCGGTGCCGTCAAGCAGGCCATCGACCTGGCGCGCCGCCCGGTATCCGAAGTGATGGTGAGCCCCGTGCCCACCGTGTCGCCCGACACCGAGCTGCGCCGCGTGGCCGCCGTGCTGCTGGACACGGGCCTGCCCGGCCTGCCGGTGACGGACGAGGTGGGCGTGCTGTCGGGTTTTATCTCCCGCACCGACATCCTGCGCGCGGTGGCGGCGGACCCACCGCTGGATTTGTGGAGCGGGCCCGCGATGGCGCTGTAGCGCAACCCATCCTGCACGGCGACAAAACAGGATTCAAATCAGGCCCCAGCGCTTATCCATCAAGCGCTAACAGCTATCAATTAAGAAGCAAAAACAAACGAACACCTTCCCATGAGGCGCCCGCTGCCCCAGATCAATGCCCCGCAGGCCCGGTCTCTGGCGTGCGCTCGGTGATGCTCAAGCCGGTGGTCGCGTCGATCTTGAGCCCCTTGGGCAGCGGGAACTTGATGGTTTCCTCGATGCCCGCCATGGTGCGTACCGACACAGCGCCCAGCGCCTTGATGCGGTCGATGACCTGCTGCACCAGAATTTCCGGCGCCGAGGCTCCGGCGGTCAGCCCCACGCGGGCGAGGCCGTCAAACCATTCGCCCTTCAGCTCGTCGGCGCTGTCCACCATGTAGGCGGTGGTGCCCAGCTTGGCGGCCAGCTCGCGCAGGCGGTTGCTGTTGGAGCTGGTGGGGCTCCCCACCACGATCACCACATCCACCTGCGGACTCAGCACCTTGACGGCATCCTGGCGGTTCTGGGTGGCGTAGCAGATGTCCTGCTGCTTGGGCTCGCGCACGCTGGGAAAGCGCGCCCGCACGGCGGCCGAGATTTCAGCAGCGTCGTCCACACTCAGCGTGGTCTGCGTGACCACGGCCAGCTTCTCGGTCTGCGCGGGCTGCACACGGGCCACATCTTCCACGTCTTCCACCAGGTGGATGCCATGGTCGAGCTGGCCCATGGTGCCCTCGACCTCGGGGTGGCCCTTGTGGCCGATCATGATGAACTCGTAGCCCTCTTTGGCGAGCTTGGCCACTTCGACGTGCACCTTGGTCACCAGCGGGCAGGTGGCGTCAAAAATGCTGAAGCCACGCGCCACGGCCTCTTGCTGCACGGCCTTGCTCACGCCGTGGGCGCTGAAGACCAGCGTGGCGCCGGGCGGCACGTCCGACAGCTCTTCGATGAAGATCGCGCCCTTGGCCTTGAGGTCGTTCACCACGTAGGTGTTGTGCACGATCTCGTGGCGCACGTAGATGGGGGCGCCAAACTTCTGGATGGCGCGCTCCACGATCTCGATGGCGCGGTCCACCCCTGCGCAAAACCCGCGCGGCTCGGCAAGCAGGATCTCTTGCGGCGCCTGCATCACAGGATCCCGATCAGCTGCACTTCAAAGGTCACCGGCTGGCCCGCCAGAGGGTGATTGAAGTCGAACAGCACGGCGCCGTCGTCACGCACCTGCATCACGGCCCCCGCGTAGCTGCCCTGGCCGTCGGGCGTGGGGAACTGCACCACGTCGCCCACGTTGTACTTTTCGTCGGGGTCGCCCAGCTCGTTCATCAGCTTGCGCGCCACCCACTGCTGCATGTCGGGGTTGCGCTCGCCAAAGGCCTCGCCCGCAGGCAGCTCGAACGTGGTGCGCGTGCCCTCCGCCAGGCCCAGCAGGCGCTGCTCCATGGCGGGCGACAACTCGCCCGTGCCCAGCGACAGGGTGGCGGGTTTGTCGGCAAAGGTGTTGATCACATCGCCTGCAGGGCCCGCCAGACGGTAATGCAAGGTGAGGAAAGAGCCCGGCTGGACGGTGGGAACGGAGGCATCGATAGAGGTCATGAAAGTCCCGATAAACTGGCCTGCATTGTAGAAAACCGGGCAAAGCCCTACGCCCGTCACTCCCTGACAGGCGTCAAAGACCCTCGCGCCATGCCCCTCAAAGACCTGCCCGCCGACGCCCAGCCCCGCGAAAAACTGCTGGCGCGAGGCCCCGCCGCCCTGGCCGATGCCGAGCTGCTGGCCATCCTGCTGCGCACGGGGATCGTGGGCAAGGGCGTGCTGCAGATGGCGCAGGAGCTGCTGGACCCGCCCGGCATCGACCCGGACACGGGCGCCATCACCGGCGGCTTTGGCGGCATTGCCGGCCTGCTGCACACCAGCGCGTCCGACCTGGTGCGCATCAAGGGCCTGGGCCCCGCCAAGCGCGCCGAGCTGGTGGCGGTGCTGGAGCTGGCCCGCCGCGCACTGGCCCAGCAGCTGCGCGAACGCGAGGTGTTCGACTCGCCCGATACCGTCAAGCACTACCTGCAACTGCACCTGGCGGCCAAGGGGCACGAGGTGTTTGCGGTGCTGTTCCTCGATGCACAAAACCGCCTGCTGGCGCTGGAGGAGCTGTTTCGTGGCACCCTCACGCAGACCAGCGTGTACCCGCGCGAGGTGGTGCTGCGCGCCCTGCACCACCAGGCGGCCGCCGTGGTGCTGGCCCACAACCACCCCAGTGGCAGCGTGGAGCCCAGCCGCGCCGACGAGGCGCTGACCCAGACCCTGAAGACCACGCTGGCACTGGTGGACGTGCGCGTGCTGGACCATGTGATCGTGGCGCCCGGCCAGGCGCTGTCGATGGCCGAAAAGGGCCTGGTGTGACTGCGCCTGCGCCCGCACCGGCCCACCCGACGACGGCATTGCACGCCGCACTGGCACGCGCTACGCGCGGCCCCGAAGGCCCTATGGGCGCCGCCCAGCCTGCCCCTGCCCCCACCACCACCGCCGTGCCCCGGTCCGCCCGGCGCGCAGGTTTGGCCGACAAGAAGGCTGCGGCCAAGGCGGCGATGCGGCCTGTCCGTCATGCCCCCGCGCCGCCCGCCATCGGTGACAACCCGGCACCGCCCCGACGCCGCGCACCACCTGCCCCTCGCCGGGCAGGCGAACGCATCACCCAGCTGCAGGACCTGGCCACCGTGGCCCGCCGCCTGCGCGAGGATCAGGAACGCCGCGAGGCCGAGGAGAAAGCCCAGCGCGAAGCCGCCGCCCGGGCCGAGGCCGAGCGCCACCTCTTCAGCCGCAGCGTGGGCCCCGTCACGCCACTGCGCAACCCCAACGTGGCGCGGTTGCGCAAGCACCAGCCCCCGCCGCTGCCCGTGCAGCACTGGTTGGATGAAGAGCGCGTGCTGCGCGAATCCATCAGCGACGACTTTGACGTGACCACGCTGCTGGACACGGACGACCAGTTGAGCTTCCGCCGCCCCGGCATCGGCGTGGAAGTGACGAGCCGCCTGCGCGCGGGCCATTGGAGCATCCAGCGCCAGCTGGACCTGCACGGCCTGCGCGTGGACGAGGCGCGCGAGGCGCTGGGCGACTTCATCCGCCACGCCCACAAGACCGGCCTGCGCTGCGTGCGCGTGGTGCACGGCAAGGGCCTGGGCTCACCGGGAAAGAGCCCGGTCCTCAAAGGCCGGGTGCACAGCTGGCTGGTTCAGAAGAACGAAGTCCTGGCCTTTGTGCAAGCCCGGGGGGATGAAGGTGGAGCAGGTGCCTTGGTGGTGCTGCTCCGTTCCGCGCGAAAAATGTTGCAAAAATAGCGTCTAGCGCTTTAGGGGCAAGCGCTAGACGCTATTCATTTAATAGCAAATATCCCACATCATCCCAACGCTACGCGTCGGGAATTGGGCCGCGTGGCGAAGCGTCCGGTCAAAGCTGATTGCTCTCCACCCGAACGTAGCAAAAGGGGATGGCGCTGTGGGCAGGGATTCGCATACCGACCTGGCACTGGGGCAAGGTGTTAGGCGGCACGATGGTGTACCCGGACGAAGCCGCCTGAATGCTCACGATGATCACGTCCTTGTCCCCGGAGTTGTAGACCACCTCGTCAATATCGGGCGGGAAGTTGTACGAAGACCCGATGTAGTTGGCTGCATCAATGCTGCCATTCGAGTACGCATTGCGTGCACCAAAGACGCTGCCCAGCACCAGGGTCACCCCCACGGCTGCCGCCAGCAGCGAGTAGAACCTGCCGCTCTGCCCCTGGCGCCGGAAGGCATGCCAAGCCAGCAACCCCAGGGTGGCCACCAAGGCCAGCATCCCCCACTCAGACAACGTCGGGATCGAGGACGCCAGTGCAAAGCTAATGACTCCGCCGGAAGCTGGCTGAGCCAGCGCCGCCCCAGAGAAAAACAACCCCAGCCCTGCACAGGCCCAGCGGCGAATAGCGGTTCGGTTCATAGCGACTCCAAAAAAGAGAATTGGGGGGCGATGAGGGTCGAATAGGAGCCTGCTCCGCCTATGGCAGTCACTCTAACACGTAACACTTTGTCTCCAAGAGCGGTATTTGTGTCCGTCCAGACTTACTTCGAGAGGTCTATCGCGTACTTCGACGTGCCCTTGCCCGATCCATCATCGGCCGCCAGCAGCGACACATTGGCCAGCCCGCCCGCCTGCGCCACGCTCAGCGCATTGGCGCCCGAGCTGAACACCACCGGGCCCGCTACCGTGGCCTTGGCAAAGCGCCAGCTCTTGGCCGCGCCGTTGGCCACGCGGGTTACCGCCGGGTTCTTGCGGATGTAGTCAATCACCACATCCCGGTTCGCATCGGGTGAGGCCCAGATCGTGCCCGGGCCATCGAGCTTGTCGATAAAGCTCTTGCCGCTGGTGGCGCGGTAGTTGTTGGTGGAAATCACGAACTCCTGCGCCACATCGATGGGCTTGCCCAGGTAGGTCAGGTTCTTGATGCGGCTGCCTACGGGCTGGGTGACGTCGATCTCATACTGCATGTCGGCGGTGGTGAACATGTCGAAGTTGTAGCCCGGGAAGGTGCTGATGAGCTGCTGCTCGGTGGTCTTGGCCGGGTCGATCTGGTTGAAGCGCTTGGCAGCTGCCTCCAGCCAGTTCTTGATGTCGCCGCCGTTCACCTTCACCGCATACACCGTGTTGGGGTACAGGTACAGGTCGGCCGCGTTGTTGATGGCCAGCGGGCCCACCGCCACGTCGGTGTAGTCGGCCCCGCCCTGGAAGCCGCTCTTGAACGGCGCACTCACCGACAGCACGGGCAGCTGCGCATACTGCGGCAGGTTGGCCTTGACATAGGCCGCCACATAGGCCTGCTGCGCCTGGTTCACGATCTGAATCGCGCCCGGGTCACCCACATCGGCAAACAGCGTGCTCATGCGGAAGTCGGTCTGGCCGATGGGCGTCTTCACGTACTGGATCGCAGCCTGGTGCTGCGTCTCGATCAGCGGGGCGATGGCAGGGTCGGCATCCACGGTCACCGTCGTGCCCGCAGCGTTCTTGCTCTGGATGTTGCGCAACTCGCTTTTGCTGGCGGATTTGTTGACCACCCACTTGGTGCCATCCCACTGCAACGCGAGCTGCACCACACCCAAGGCCTTGCCCCAGGAGCTGGCCATCACCGCTGGCACGCCGTTGATGGTGCCCGCCTTGTGGTCCACCCCCGGCAGCTTGAAGCCGGGGATGGCTGCCGTGTCGGGGAACACGCCGTGCTGGTGGCCCATCACCATCGCATCGATGCCAGCCACCTTCGACAGGTACAGGCCGGGGTTCTCCATGGTGGGCGAGTAGGCCGCTCCATCGAGCCCGCCGTGCAGCAGCGCCACCACGATGTCAGCGCCCTTGGCGCGCAGCTCGGGCACGTACTTGTTGGCCGCCTCCACCGCGCCTTCGGTAGTGACCTTGCCTTCGAGGTAGCGCTTGTCCCAGTTCATGATGCCCGGCGTGGTGAAGCCGATCACTCCGATCTTGATGGGCAGCTTCACGTCCTTGCCATCCGCGCTCTTGGCCACCAGGGTGCGCTCCAGCAGCGTGTAGGGCTGCACCAGCGGCTTCTTGGTCTTGTTGCTGACCACGTTGGCCAGCACCACCGGGAAGCCAGCGCCAGCGCACTTCTTGGAGCCATCCACGCCGTCCACGTCCAGGCCGCCGCCCAGCACCTGATTCAGAAAGGGCAACCCGTAGTTGAACTCGTGGTTGCCGAGAGTGCCCGCGTCAAAGCCCAGGGAGCCCATGGCCTTGTACATCGACAACTGCTGCGTGCAAGGGATGGGGCTGATGGTGGCCTCGTAGTCGGCCAGCGCCGTGCCCTGGATGGTGTCGCCGTTGTCCACCAGCAGGGTGTTGGCAAACTCCTTGCGCGCGGCGCGCACCAGCGTGGCCGTGCGCTCAAAGCCATAGCTCTTGTCCTCGGCCAGCTTGAAGTAGTCGTAGCTGCGCACGTTGAAGTGCAGGTCGGTGGTCTCCAGCACGGCCAGCGTGGCCGTGGCGCCCACGTTGCTGCCGCCGTTGTCGCTGCTGCCGCCGCAGGCGGCCAGCGACGCAGCCAGCGCCACCATGCCCAATGTGGCCGCACGGCGTGAAACATGCGAAGGAGAAATCAGAAAGCCCAGAGTGCGGTCAGACATGAACAGTCCCAGTTGGAAACAAGGGACCGAGTGTCTGAGCAGGGTTTGACAGCGGTGTGACGTGGCAAGCTGGCCGCAACACCAGCGCCACATGCGGCGGTCAGCGGGTCTTGCAGCGGCTCAATCGATGCGGTGCACGTCGCCGTTGTGCGGCGAGGCACTTTCGTGGAACAGGTCTTCGAGGAACTGCACCAACTCATGCTCTTGCACAAAATCCGGAATCACAAAACCGGAGGGGGTGCGCTTGCCATCGCCGCCCACACGGTAGGCCTGCCACAGCGCACCTTCGCGCCGCACCTCGACGATGCGGCCAAAAACATGGAAACGCGGGTGGTTCATGGGATTCAAGCGTGTCAGGTGGAGCGTGTGCGCTCCATTGCAATCGCCGACGGAGCAAAACCCATTCTCGCAAAAAATTCGGATGCACCTGAACGGCCAGCGCGCAGCACCCAGGTGGCTGCGGGCGCCTTGGCCAATGCTTGTTGCACCAACGCGCGCCCCAGCCCCTGGCCCCGAAACGCAGGGGCCACGACCAGCATGGACAGATAGCCATTGCGAAGAGCCTGTTTACGATCTCGCAGGGGATCGCGTTGGAGCGCAATCGGGATGAGTGGACGCTTCGGATGCGCCGCATGGGCTCATGCCCATGCAAGCAGCCGGGGCGTCTAATCGCCCGATTTCGCTTCAACCCTTCGGGCAGTGGTCTTTGCGGGTGGTCTGTGGCGTTGCAGCGCTTGTGGATAGCCGGGCTATCCACTGCGCACCGCGCCTTGCATTCCATCCCGCCAAGACCGCTGCGCGACCCCTGGGAGATCGTAAACAGGCTCTTGGCCCGTCGGTAATGGCGCGCGCATAGCCCACCACCTCGTCCCCGTGCAGCGCCACCAGGTTGCACTGCGACGCAGCCACCAGCGCCTCGAACTTCGACAGGGTGCCTAGCCGGTGCGACCAGCCGTGCGCAACCAGCAAGGCATACACCTGCGGAAGGTCCTGATCAACAAGGTCTCTGACCGCCATGGCCCCTACCCCTGCGGCTCTTGCGGATAGCCATCCCCAATCACCACCCAGGGGGCTTTGGAGTCCACGTAGATGTGTTTTTGGGGCGGCGTGTCGTAGGGCGTGTCCAGCGTGCCCAGCGGCACGGCCACCCAGTCGGCGTGGGCGCCCTCGCTGTGCCACAGCAGGGGCGAGCCACACACCGAGCAGAACGTGCGTGTGACCTGGGCCGAAGACTGGTAGGTGCGCACCAGCGCCTGGCCCTGGACGAAGCGGTGGTGCTCGCGCCGCACGTTGCCGTAGCTCGCGAACGCTGCGCCATGGGCCTTGCGGCACATGGAGCAGTGACAGTGCGACGAGGCCCGGACGGGCGCCGTGGTTTCATAGCGGACGCCGCCACACAAGCAGCTTCCTCGGTGCACAACGGGGTCGGTCATGGTGGTTCTTCCTTGGGCGATGAGCGCGATGCGATTTGATGCAGGGCAGCGGCTGCGCCGGCTCAGCGCGCAGCGGGCGCGGCCGCTGGGGACACTGAAGCGATCAGGTCCACCTCCACCGTCGCGTTCTTGGGCAGCTGCAGCACGCCCACCGACGTGCGGGTGTGCGCGCCCGCCTCACCCAGCACGGTAAACAGGATTTCCGACGCACCGTCGGCCACCTCGCTTTGCTGCGTGAATGTCGGCGCCGACTGCACGTAGACCGTGATGCGCAGGATGGATTGCACCGCATCAAGCGAGCCCAGCGCGCGTTGCAACAGCGCCAGTGCGCGCATCGCGCACACCTTGGCAGCCTTCTGCGCATCGGCCAGCGACGCCCCGGCACCCGCGTCCCCGGTGACCACCACCGTGTCGCCCACGCGCGGGATCTGGCCGCTCAGGTAGATGTGGTGCCCATCGCGGACCAGCGGCACGTAGTTGCCGCCGATCTTGATCTCGCCATCGAAGCTGTAGCCCAGGGCCTGGGCCTGATCCTGAAAACGTTGGTCGCGTGACATATGAAGACAAACAAGTGGAGTGCAGACAATGAAGAAGGACGACGACGGCAACGTCACATCACCCCGCGAAGGGCCTTATCAGCGCATGGTGGCGCTCGGCGTCCATGCCCTTGCGCTGCTCCCGCGCCAGCGCATGGCGCGATGTGGGCAGCAGGTAGGCCAGCGGGCGGCGGTCCGGGTCCATGTCCAGGCGCACGGACAGGCCCTGCGTGGCGCGGTAGCCCTTGAGCTGGTTGGCGACCGTGCCTTGAATGACCGGCGGTGTGCCGCCACTCTCCTCGAAGAAGACGAGGTATTGGTCGTGCTGCTGCTGCGTCACCTCGATCCAGACGCCCCAGCCGAAATAGTCATCCCGATAGGTGAAGGGCACGGGCAGCACGCAGCGGATGAACCATCGCTTGCCGTCGAGCGTGCAGAAATCCTGGTTGTAGCGGGCGCGCCGGTAGCGGTCCAGGTAGCTGAGCTCGAACACGGCGTCGGGCAGGCCGCAGCCGATGTCCGTGGCCAGCTCTTCATGCCACTCGCCGCAACTGCCGCAGCGAAAACCGGAGCGCTCGCCGGACTTGCGCGCTTTGGCGGGCGTTGCTGTCTTGCGTGCAGTGGTCTTGCGGGCGGTGGTCACGGGCATGGCGCAGCGGCGGCGAAACCGGCGGGGTAACGGGAGGAGCCCGAATTTAACAGGCGCATCGCATCAGGCGTGCCGTGCGAACGGGTCCACCCGCGAAGCCAGCGACAGCGGCCCCGCCAGTGCACCCGAGGGTCTGGCTCTGCCAGTCCACCGGGTGCATCCCCGTTCAGGGGTAAACCAGCGCATCCGCTCAGGGGGCGCCCCGATTCCTCATCCAGTCGGCCGTGCCCATGAAGCTCTCCTTCAAGCGCGCGCGCAGGTCTGCGGGCACGTCGGTCTCGCCCATGGCCTGGTCCATGCAGGCCACCCACTGGTCGCGCTCCTTGATACCGATGGAAAACGGCATGTGGCGTGCGCGCAGCCGGGGGTGGCCGAACTGGTCGGTGTAGTACGAGGGGCCACCGAGCCAGCCGCAGAGGAACATGAACAGCTTTTGGCGAGCATTGGCCAGCTCGCTGCCGTGGGCGGCGCGCAGTTCGGCGTAGCCGGGCTCCAGGTCCATGAGGTCGTAAAAGCGCTCGGTGAGCGCACGCACGCGGCTTTCGCCGCCGATCCATTCGAAGGGGATGACGGCGGGTGCGGGCTCGTCGACGCTGCCACCGGGTAGAGAAACGTCAGAATTCATATAAAAACAGGCTCTAGCGCTTATCCATCAAGCGCTACAAGCTATCAAAAACATAGTAATTTGACACATGACTAGGCTAAGCCAAGCTGGCAGCGCTCACTCCGCCGAGCGCCGCAGGGTATCGACCACGGGGCGCAGCAGCACCTCGCGCAGCCCCCACCATCCCGCGGCCAGTGCCAGGACCGCACCCGCCACGGCACCGCCCAGCGGCACCCAGGGCGACGCGGTCCAGGTGAAGTCAAACACAAAGCGCGCCAACGCCCAGCCCACGCCCACCGCCACGGCGCTGGCCAGAAAGCCCGCGAGCAGGCCCACGCCCATCAGCTCGGCGCGCTGCACCTGCCGCAGCAGGCTGGCGCGGGCGCCCACGGCGCGCATGATGGCGTACTCGCGAGCACGCTCTTCGCGCGTGGCCGTGACGGCGGCAAACAGCACCACCAGCCCAGCAGCCAGCGTGAAGGCGAACAGGAATTCGACCGCACGGATCACCTGCTCCAGCACGCGCTGCACCTGGGCAATGGTGGCGCCCATGTCCACGTTGGTGATGTTGGGAAACTGGCGCACCAGGCCGTTGTCAAAGCCGTTGGTCTCGGGCGCACGGTAGGCCGCCAGGTAGGTCACGGGCACGTCCTTGACGGTGGCCACGGGGTACATCACGAAGAAGTTGGCCCGCATCGAGCCCCAGTCCACCTTGCGCAGGCTGGTGATGCGTGCCTCGTTCTGCACGCCGCCCATATCGAACAGCAGGCGGTCGCCCATCTTCAGGCCCAGGGTTTCGGCAATGCCTTCTTCGACGCTGATGGCGCCCTCTTCGCCCGGCGTCCAGGCACCGGCCACCACCTGGTTGTGGGGCGGTGCCTCCACGGCGTTCGACAGGTTGAACTCACGGTCCACCAGGCGCTTGGCGCGGTCGTCGGTGTAGTCGGCCGGGCCCACGGGCTTGCCATTCACGGCCAGCAGGCGGCCCCGGATCATGGGGTACCAGTCGTACTTGGCCACGCCACCGTCTTTGAGCGTCTGCTGGAAGGCATCGGCCTGGTCGGGCATCACGTTGATCACAAAGCGGTTGGGCGCATCGGGTGGGGTGGCCTTGCGCCAGCTGTCCACCAGGTCGGTGCGCAGCAGCACCAGCAGCACCAGCGCCAGCAGCCCCACGGCCAGGCTGCTCACCTGCACCACGGCATAGGCCGGTCGCGCAGAAATCTGCCGTGTGGCCAGCACCAGCCAGCGGGGCGCGGTGGCCTCGTTCACACTTTTGCGCAGCAGCTTCACTGCCACCCACGACAGCCCGGCAAAGAGGGCCACCGCCCCGGCAAAGCCACCCACGGCAATCAGGCCCAGCGTGATGTCGCTGCTGACCGTGAGCAGCAAGGCGGCAAAGCCTGCCACCCCAATGCCCAGCACCGCCAGGGATGCGGGCTTGAGCCCGCCCACGTCGCGCCGAATCACCCGCAGCGGCGGCACCTGGGCCAGTTGCAGCACAGGCGGCAGACCAAAGGCAAACAGCAGCGTGAGCCCCATGCCCAGCCCAAACGCCACGGGCCACAGGCTGGGCGGCGGCAGGGCCGACTCGACCAGGCCCGCCAGCAGCAGCACAAAGGCGTAGTGCACCAGATAGCCCAGCGCCACGCCCAATGAGCTGGCAAACAGGCCCACCAACGCAAATTCGGCCGTGTAGGCGCCCGCGATGGTGCGCTGGCTTTGGCCCAGCACCCGCAGCATGGCCGAGGCATCCAGGTGCTCGGCCGCAAAGCCGCGCGCGGCCAGGGCAACGGCCACGGCCGACAGCAGCGCTGCCAACAGCGCCACCAGGCTCAGGAATTTCTGCGCACGGTCCAGCGTCTGGCGCATTTCGGGGCGGCCGCTTTCGAGCGACTCCACGCGCACGCCGTGCACGTCGGGCTTTTTCGATTCGGCAACAGCCCATTCGCTGAACGCCTTGACCGCAGGGGCCGACCCGATGACGGCGAAGCGGTAGGTCAGGCGGCTTGCGGGCTGCACCAGGCCGGTGGCGGGCAGGTCGGCCTCGTTCACCATCACCCGTGGGGCGAAGCTCATGAAACCGGCGCCGCGGTCGGGCTCGATCACGATGATGCGTGCAATGCGCAGCTGCGAATCGCCCAGCAGCAGCATGTCGCCCATGGCCAGGTTCAACGATTCGAGCAGCGGGGCATCCACCCACACCTCGCCGCGGGCCGGGATGTCGCGGGTGGGCTGGTCGAGCGCACCGGGGGCGTCTGCCACCTTGAGGCTGCCGCGCAGCGGGTAGCCCGGGGGCACGCTTTTGAGCGCCACCAGCTTGCTGGCGCCGCCCTGGGCGTCACTGGCGCGGCCCATGGTCGGAAAGCCCAGCGTGGTCACGGTCTGCAGACCCAGGGCCTTGGCCTGCTCGACAAAGGCGGGGGGCGTGGGGTTGTCGCTGGCCACTACGGCATCGCCGCCGAGCAGCTGCAAGGCATCGCGCTGCAGGCCACCTTGCAGGCGGTCGGCAAAAAAACCGACCGACGTGAGGGCTGCCACCGCCAGCGTCACGGCCACGATCAGCAGCCGCAACTCGCCCGCGCGCAGGTCACGGGCCAGCGTGCGCCAGCCCAAGCGTAAAAAAGACAGGTTCATGGCGCTGAACCTTAGCGCAAATGGAACGCTCTGGCGAAGCTCAGGGCTTTGCGCCCGCTGCTGCCACCTGGGCCTCCGCGCTGCCTTCTGCCTCTGCCGTTTGCAGGCGATGCTCCAGCGCACGCAGCACGGGCACAATCTGCGCGCCCACGTGGATCTGCGGGTTGGAGAAGCCGTCTTGCTTGCCCGCCTCCACCTCGCGCTGCGCAATCACGGGGGCGGCCTTGGCAAAGGCTTCGGTGAACGAATGTGTCTGGCGCAGCTGTTCGTGGAATACCGCCCGGCCAAAGAAGGTCAGCTCGGAGCGCGTGCCGCAGCCATATGACGTGTGCGTGGCATCGGCGGCGGTCATGATGAGGCTGCTGTCGGTGGCCAAGGGCTCGATCCAGCCGCCCGAGAAACAGGCCGACACGGCAATCACGCGGTGGCGGATGCCCGCCTCGTCCAGCATGGCGCGCAGCATTTCGGGCGTGACGGGGGGCACCTCCAGCGGCCAGTGCGAGGCCGCCAACTCATGGTTGCGCGCACCGTGCGAGGTCATGTAGATCACCAGCACATCGCTGTCACGGTCCATGCGCTGGGCCAGCGCAGCGATGGCACGCTGCAGGTTCTGCGGCGTGGCCCAGGCATGGGTGTCTGCGGTTTCTGCGTGGTTGAGCAGGTGAACCACACGGCCCTGGGCGTCAAAGCGCTCTTGCAGCAGCGTGCTGACCATGGTGCTTTCACGCCGGAACACGTTTTCGCTGGCGTAGGGGGCGAACACGAGCCCATAGACATCCGCCACGCCATCGCGGCCAGCAGGCAGGGCCTGCACTTGCCGATCCCAGAGCGCCTGCTGGTTTTCAAAGACTGCCTGCGAGAGGACAAGGTGCGCGGGCTCCGGTTGTGCCTGCCCCTCCTCGCCCGACTGGGCAGATGCAGCGGCCAAGGCGTCCAGCTCCCAGGGCTGGTCCTGGAACTGCCACATGCCCAAGCCGATCACGGCTGCCATCGCCACCGAAAAGATGGCCGTGCGCAGCCGCGAGCGGATGAAGCGTGCACTCACCACCACCAGCGTGGCCAGCACCCACAGCGTGAGCACGCCATAGGCCACCCAGAAAATATTGCCAGCCACCGCCCCGCCCCACAGGTCTGGCTTGTGCGCCACGGCCCCCATCAAGACATACAGCAGCAACAAAGGCGCCAGCGGAGCCCACGCCGACAACACATACCAGGCCGCCAGCCCGCCCGAAGGCCCCGAAACACCCGCCGAGGGCTCTTGTGCCGCCGCACGCTGTGCCGGGGCCATGGCCCACCAGGCCAGCCACATCAGCACCAGGCTGCTCCACATGGGCGCCAGCCAGCCCCGCAGATTGAACTGCACAGGCCCCGCCACCTGAAACCGCGCAGCCCCCACCAGCAACGCGCCACCCAGCAGCGATAGCACTAGCACCTGCCAGGGTGAAGGCGCAGCAGCAGCAGTGCGCGGCGACAGGAACAACGCGGCCCGCAGGCCTTCACGCATCCAGTCCCACAGGGACAACTCGGCGGGAGCCGGGGCCATGGTGGATGCGGCGCCGGCAGACGGCGCGGGCGGCTGCTCCCCCAAGGGAATTTCGATTTTGGCGGACTCGGGCCCCCACTGGCTGGGCAGGGTATCGGCCCAGGCGCTCTTGGCGTTCAGGTCTTTCATGGGGCGATCATGCCATTGTGGGAGCGGTTTCTTTCAACCACCAGCCGGTAGTTCGCACTGCGATGTTTCCCGAAATCGCGTAACGCCCCCTTCACACAGCCCCGCCTCCTCAGGAGGCAGTTCCAGCTCCGCCCCTGGCCACCGGTACGACGGGTACCTGCGCCAGCTCCGGCTGCAGCACCAGCCGATCTGTACCGCTGTAGCAGACAAACCGGCGATTGGTGGCGCGCCCGATGGCGCACAGGCCCAGCTGCTGCGCTACGGCGTGTCCCATCTGGGTCATGCCGCTGCGGGACACCACGATGGGGACGCCCATCTGCGCAGATTTGATGACCATTTCGCTGGTGAGTCGGCCCGTGGTGTAGAACACCTTGTCTGCACCGGACATGGGCGCGTGCAGGCTCTCCGAAGCAGTATTTTCTGCAGGCGTGCCGCCGGATAGCGTGGAGGAAGCGCCCCCTTGCGGCACCTTGCCATCTGTATTCATCCACATCCACCCTGCAATGGTGTCGATGGCGTTGTGGCGCCCCACGTCTTCCACAAAGGTGAGCAGCGCCTCCCCCCGGAACAAGGCGCAACCGTGCACGGAGCCTGCGGACTTGTAGGTGGTTTCCTTGAGGCGGATGGCGTTGACGATGCCGTACAGCTCGCCTTGGGTCAGGCGTGCCTCAGGCAAGGTGATGCGGTCCACCTCGTCCATGAGCCCGCCAAACACACTGCCTTGGCCGCAGCCGGTGGTGACCACTTTGCTCGCGGTGCGCTCTTCAATGCGGGCAATGCCGTGGCGCGTGCGCACGGCGGCGGCGTGCACCTCCCAGTCGACGGTGATGGATTCGATGTCGAACACGGACTCCACCAGCCGCTGGTTGCGCAGATAGCCCAGCACCAGCAGTTCCGGCTGCGCGCCCAGGGTCATGAGGGTGACGAGTTCACGCTTGTCGACATAGATGGTGAGCGGCCGCTCGGCGGGGATCTGCACCTGCTCGCGCTCGCCCAGTTCGTTCACGACCTCCACGCTGTGGGTAAGGGGCGCATGCGCCTGCGTCAGGCGCGGCAGCACGGGCGCAGCCGGGGAGGCGGAAGGTGATGAAAGAGACATGGGGCGAATATACGCAGTACCTCTCCCCAAGGCGGGGCATGGGGCATCTGAATCGAGGAAAAGCACGTACTGCGACCACCACAAAAAAGCCGCGCTCCACCAAGTGGGCGCGGCTCTTTCTGACGGCGGGACAGTGGTTGGCGTCAGGATTTGGGCGCTGACGCAGCTGCGGCAGGTGCCAGCGTGCTGGGTGGGCTGCTGGCTGTGCCCGGTGGCGAATGGGCACCCGCCGCTTCAATGGGCTTGGCAGCAGGCGGTGTGTAGGCGAAGGGGCCGGGGTCGGTGCACCCTGCGCCTGCTGCCGTTGCAGGCTTGGCTGTTGGCGTGGTTTTGCGGTAGTGGGCCGCCACACGGTCTTGTGACAGGCACAACTTGTAGTTGTCCACCTTGCCGGCCCAGGCGGCTTTGGCCGCCGCCTCGGCAGCTTTGGCGGCAGCCTCCGGTGAAGGCGCGGGCAGCTTGGCCGATGCCAGGGTACAGACGCTGGCCGCGCACAACGCCAGCAGGGAAGATCGAGAAAATTGCATCATGGTGCGAAACCTCATACCTGCGCGGGCTGGCCCGCAGATGGTGTAGCTGCAGCATCGGCTGCGGATGGGTTGGCGCTGCGCTGGCGGGGAATCTTGCCCGCCTGCACGTCGTCGTACCAAAGCTCGTGGTGCTCCTTGGCCCACCCCTCGCTCACGTACCCCGTCCTCATGGCCTTGTAGGCGCCGCGCATGCCCACCGTGCCCATGTAGATGTGGCCGCAGATCAGCGCCATCATCCAGATCGCCAGGGTGGCATGGATCATGTGGGCGATCTGCATGTCGCCGCGCACGTCACCAAAGCCGGGAATGAGCTTGTCGAGCACCAAGCCGGTGGCCACCACAAAGATGCCGGGGATGGTGATACCCCACCAGAACAGGCCCTTCTCGCCGGCGTTGAAGCGGTGGGACGGAACCTGGTGGTCACCCCCCAGCATGCCGCCGCCCTTGGACAGCCACACAAAGTCGGCCCGGTTGGCGATGTTGTCCTTGACGAAGGTAAGGATGATCACCAGCAATGAGACAGCAAACAGCGGGCCCATGAAGTTGTGCACGTTCTTGAGCGCATACGTAAGCCAGCCAAACAGCGTGGCCCCCATGATGGGCAGCAGGAAGAACTTGCCAAACGCCATGACGATGCCGGAGATGGCCAACGCGATGAACGCAAAGGCATTGGACCAGTGCGCAGCACGCTCGAAAGGTGTGAAGCGTTCGATGCGGCGGGCTCCGGTGCCGTCAGGGTGCTCATGCCCCAGCGGACCTTTGACAAAGTAGAAGATGCCCAACGCGAGCAACACGATGGCAAACAAGGCCGCACCGTAAGGAATGATCCAGTGGTTGCGCACCTGGCGCCATGCCTCGCCTGCGTTGGTGAAACGCGAGCCTGGGTACTGCACGAACGGCTGGATCAGGTTGCCCGCCTCGGGCGCCTGGCTTTTAGGCAGGCTGCTGTAGCCCGTCACGCCCTGCCCCACCTGGCGCCACATGGGCGCGTTGTTGCCGGGCTGTACCTTGGCGCGTTCGCCATTGGTCTGCTCGGCGTATTTGGGGTCTGCGCTGGCGTCTGGCTTGACCTCGAAAATGCTTTGGCTTTGAATGCCGCCGGTCGCTGCGGGAGCAGCCGGTGCCGTGACCGCAGGCGCGGCGGCATCTGGCGCTGCCGGAGCCTGGGCACCCGCTGGCCCCCAGGCACATCCCGCCGCCAAAGCCAGGGACCACATGATGTGTTTCATGGCGGGCCTCACTTGGACTGGGTGCGGGTGTATTCGTTCTGGCCGTACAGCTGACGCGCCTTCAACTGCGCTTCCCAACCGGCTTTGTCTCCGGCCTTCCAGCCGGGCTGCATGAAATTGCTGCCCGTACCTGCATAGGGAGCTGCATCGCTACGGATGCCCGCGCCGGTCTGCGGCTTCTCGCCACAGGCGGTCAGCGCCACCAGCGCCACAGCGGCGGCCAGGGCCGAATGAACAAGACGCTTCATCATCATGACTTGCCTCCTGCAGGCTGGCCTGCCTGTTGTGACCCATAGGCCGTGCCCCAGCCCCACACTTCGGCGCCCTTGCCACGCTGCACCACACGGTTGCGGAAAATATCTGCCACCACATCGCCATCACCGGCCAGCAGGGCCTTGGTGGAGCACATTTCTGCACAGGCGGGCAGCTTGCCCTCGGCAAGGCGGTTGCGGCCGTATTTTTCAAACTCGGCCTGGCTGCCGTGGGCCTCGGGGCCACCGGCGCAGAAGGTGCACTTGTCCATCTTGCCACGCACGCCGAAGGTGCCGGACGAAGGGAACTGCGGCGCGCCAAAGGGGCAGGCGTAGCTGCAATAGCCGCAACCAATGCACACATCCTTGTCGTGCAGCACCACACCTTCTTCGGTGCGATAAAAGCAATTGACGGGGCAAACAGCCATGCAGGGTGCATCGCTGCAGTGCATGCACGCGACCGAGATGGATTTTTCGCCCGGTACACCGTCATTGAGCGTGACCACGCGGCGGCGGTTCACGCCCCAGGGCACCTCGTGTTCGTTTTTGCAGGCGGTCACGCAGCCGTTGCATTCGATGCAGCGCTCTGCGTCACAGATGAATTTCATTCGTGCCATGTGTGTCTCCTTGCGTGGCGCGATCAGGCGCGTTCCACGTTGCAGATCGTGGTCTTGGTTTCTTGCATCATGGTCACGCTGTCGTAGCCATACGTCGTTGCGGTGTTCACGGCTTCACCGCGCACCACAGGCGCCGCGCCCTTGGGGTAATAAGCCAGCATGTCCGCGCCCTGCCAGCGGCCCGAGAAGTGGAACGGCATCCACACGGTATCGGGTGCCACGCGCTCGGTGACGAGTGCTTGCACATTGATGCGGGCGCCGGTGGGAGAACTGAGCCACACACGCTCGCCGTTGCGGATGCCCCGGTCTGCGGCCGTCTTGGGGTTGATCTCGACAAACGACTCCTGCTGCAGTTCGGCCAGCCAGGGGTTGGAGCGGGTTTCCTCGCCACCGCCTTCGTACTCGACCAGACGGCCAGAGCTGAGGATGAGCGGGAATTTCTCGTGCACCTTGTCCGCCACGTTTTTCTCCTGCACGCTCTTGTACAGCGTGGGCAGGCGCCAGAAGGCCTTCTTGTCGTCGTGGGTGGGGTACTTGGCCATGAGATCGGGCCGGGTGCCATACAGCGGTTCGCGGTGCTGCGGAATGGCATCGGGGAAGTTCCACACCACAGCGCGGGCCTTGGCGTTGCCAAACGGATGGCAGCCATGCTTCATGGCCACGCGGATGATCGCGCCCGTGGGGTCGGTCTTCCAGTTCTTGCCTTCGGCCTTGGCCTTCTCGGCATCGCTGAGGTCGTCCCACCAGCCCAGCTTTTTCAGCAGCACATGGTCGAACTCGGGGTAGCCCGTGGTGATCTCGCTGCCCACCGAATGCGAGCCGTCCTCGGCCAGCAGATTGACACCATCCTTCTCGACGCCGAAGTTGGCGCGGAAGTTGCCGCCGCCTTCCATCACGTGTTTGGAGGTGTCGTACAGGTTGGGCGAGCCAGGGTGCTTGAGCTCCGGCGTGCCGTAGCAGGGCCACGGCAAGCCAAAGTAGTCACCCCCAAAGTCGTAGCCGGTTTCCTTGTCCTTGCCGCCCTTCGATTTCAGGGTTTTCACATCGAACAGGTGCATGTTCCGCATGTGGGCCTTCAGGCGCTCGGGGCTCTGGCCCGTGTAGCCAATGGTCCAGACCGACTTGTTGATTTCGCGCAGGATGTCTTCGATCACGGGCTCGTCCATGCCCTTGACCTTTTGCATCTTGTAGTTCTTGGACAGCTCGGCTGCAAAGCCCAGCTTCTCAGCGAACTGGTGCATGATCATGTGGTCCGAACGGCTCTCCCACAGCGGCTCGATCACCTTCTCGCGCCACTGGATGGAGCGATTGGAGGCCGTGCACGATCCGCTGGTTTCAAACTGCGTGGCGGCTGGCAACAGGTACACCGCACGGTTGGGGTTCAGGTCTTCGGCCTTGCCGGGCATAGCGGCCATGGCGGCGGTGGCCGAGGGGTACGGGTCCACCACCACGAGCAGATCCAGCTTGTCCATGGCCCGCTTCATTTCCAGGCCACGGGTCTGCGAATTGGGCGCGTGGCCCCAGAAGAATACGCCGCGCAGGTTGGAGTCCTGGTCGATCAGCTCATTCTTCTCCAGCACACCATCGATCCAGCGCGATACGGTGATGCCGCTCTTGGTCATCATCGCGGGCGATGCGTACTGCTTTTTGATCCACTCGAAGTCCACACCCCAGACTGCGGCGAAGTGCTTCCACGAGCCTTCGGCCAGGCCATAGTAGCCAGGCAGCGAATCGGGATTGGGGCCGACATCGGTGGCACCTTGCACGTTGTCGTGGCCGCGGAAGATGTTGGTGCCGCCACCCGTTTTGCCCACATTGCCCAGTGCCAGTTGCAAAATGCACGAGGCACGCACCATGGCGTTGCCGATGGTGTGCTGGGTCTGGCCCATGCACCATACGATGGTGCCGGGGTTGTTGTCGTGCAGCATCTTGGCGACCTTGAACATCTGGTCTTCCTTGACGCCGCAGGCCTCTTCCACCTTGTCGGGTGTCCACTTGGCCAGCACATCCTCGCGCACCTTCTCCATGCCATAGACACGGTCGTTGATGTACTTCTTGTCTTCCCAGCCGTTCTTGAAGATGTGATACAGCAGGCCGAAGAGGAACGGGATGTCGGTGCCCGAGCGGATGCGTACGTATTCGTCGGCCTTGGCTGCGGTGCGGGTGAAGCGTGGGTCCACCACGATCATCTTGCAGCCGGTTTCCTTGGCGTGCAGCATGTGCAGCATGCTCACCGGGTGGGCCTCGGCCGCGTTGGATCCGATGTACAGAGCGACCTTGCTGTTTTGCATGTCGTTGTACGAGTTGGTCATGGCGCCATAGCCCCATGTGTTGGCCACGCCCGCCACGGTGGTCGAGTGGCAGATGCGCGCCTGGTGGTCGCAGTTGTTGGTGCCCCAGAAGCTCACAAACTTGCGCAGCAGATAGGCCTGCTCGTTGTTGTGCTTGGACGAGCCGACGAAGTACACACTATCCGGGCCGCTGGCGGCACGCAGCTCTTTCATCTTGGCCGTGATTTCGTTCAGGGCCGTGTCCCAGCTGATGCGCTCGTACTTGCCGTTGACGAGCTTCATGGGGTAGCGCAGGCGGTATTCGCCGTGGCCGTGTTCACGCAGAGCCGCACCCTTGGCGCAGTGGGCACCCAGGTTGATGGGCGAATCGAACACAGGCTCTTGCCGCACCCACACGCCGTTTTCGACGACCGCATCCACCGCACACCCCACCGAGCAGTGGGTGCAGATGGTGCGGCGTACTTCGATCTTGCTGTCGCCGATGCCCACCTTGGCACCCTCGGCAGCATTAGATTTTTTGACCAGCGTGAGCTGCGACGCCGCAATACCCACGCCCACTCCCAGGCCAGAGCGGCGCAGGAACGAGCGGCGGTCCATCGTGGGCAGCGCCTGCGACAGGCCACGGCGCAAGCTGTGCACAAAAGGAGACGATGCGACCTGCGCAGCGTGGGAGGACTTCTTGGTTAGCAACATGGCACGCCCCGCTTCAGAGTTGGGTGGTCTTGTAGTACTGCTTCACGTGCGCAGACAGGTGATAGCCACCGCCTTTTTCTGGCGCCACCCGAGCGGGTTCAGACACGACGGCATCTGAGGGAACTACATGGGGGAGTGCCACGACGGCTGCGGCTGCAGCCCCTACGGTGGCGGCGCCGGAGAAGAAGCTCCGGCGTGAGGAATTGGGCTGGCGGTTCTGCATGCTTGTCTCCAGAATGGCTGGCAGCTATGAAACGGAATTCATACAG
This sequence comes from Acidovorax sp. JMULE5, assembly GCF_013376875.1. GTDB lineage: Bacteria > Pseudomonadota > Gammaproteobacteria > Burkholderiales > Burkholderiaceae_C > Acidovorax > Acidovorax facilis. Next base: position 5,045,499 of record NZ_CP035951.1, on the reverse strand, counting down.
TCTATGTCAGTGTGTAAAAGCCTGCAATCGAGCTTTACACCTCCCACTAAGACACTCATCTTTTGTAGCAACCTGAGCAGGCTTTTCGAGCCTCCCAGAGGTTAGTCGAGCATGTCGAAGCCCTGGGCCTCCACCGACACGAAGGCCCGTGTGAACTGGGCCAGCGCTGCATAGAAGCGCGCCTGGGGTTGGGCAGCCAGGGCGTCACACAACTGCAAAACCCAGGGCTGCAGATGCGTTGCAAAAAAGTCGCGCTGTGCCGTCAGGTTGCAGACAGCTACGTCATCCCCCGCGATCAGGTAGCGCATCACCTCGCACAGGTACGCGATGTGGTCTTCGGTTTCGGACATGGAATCGTCGCGTGCCAGCCCCAGCCGATCCAGGTCGGTGCGCAAACGGGCCAGTGGCTTTTCATTCAGAAAACCGCTCAGGTAATGCGAGCCATACAAAAACACCTCCGGCTTGCCCACACCGCCAAAGAGGCGGTCGAACTCCTGGGCGATGGCAGCATCGCTCAGTTCGCGGGCCGCGCCCACCAGCACCTGCCAAGGCTCTTGCAAAAAGGCGCCGTCGGCGGGCGCCTCGGTCACGGCTACCCGCAAGGCAGACAACAACTCGGCGCTGGGCGCGGCGTAGTACAACTGCGACAGCAGACCATAGAGTTCGGCGCGTGCCGTTTCCTCATCCAGCGCAGAGCTGCCGCCGGGGGGGGTCAAAGAAGCAGGTTGGGCGCTCACAGGTCCGTCACTTTCGTTTCGCTTTGAGAGGAATACAGGTCGATCACGCGGCAATCGCTGCACATCTTCAGGCGCTCCAGCGCGTCGCCCTGGAACATCGCGTGGCCCGACAGTTTGCCCAGCATGGCCTCGATGGCCTTGACGGTGCCAAAGGGCTTGCTGCAGCGCACACAGGCCCAGGGTTTGGCCTCGTTGAGCACGCGCAGTTGCGCACGCTCCGGCGCCAGCAGCAGGCGCGGCTGCAGAGTGATGGCGTCTTCCGGGCAGGTGGTGGCACACAGGCCACACTGCACGCAGTTCTTTTCGATAAATCGCAGCTGCGGCAGCTGCGGGTTGTCCTGCAGCGCACTGGCCGGGCAGGCGCTCACGCAGCTCAGGCACAGGGTGCAGCGGTCCTTGTTGACTTCAATGGTGCCCAGCGGCGACCCCACTGCGGGCAAGGCAATGGCTGCAGGTCGCTCGGCCACAGATATCGGGGCCTGCTCGATGAGATGGTCCAGAGCCATCTCCAGCGTGCTGCGCTTTTCCTGCGCCACGGCAAAGCGCGCGGCCACGGCCGGGGTCTTCTGGCGAGTCTGGCCCAGGGCCTGCAAGGCGGCGTCCAGCTCGGTGGGATGGGTGGCGCGCAGCAGCTGCACATGGGTGCCCGTGTAGCCCAGGCCCCGCAAGATGGCTTGCGCCACATCCATCTGCGCCTGCAGGCCGTCGAGGTACTGCGGTGCTTCCTCCTGTGTCGTCAGCAACACTACCTGCGAGGCGCCGTAGGCAATGGCGCTGAGCCACAGGTCCACCCCGGTGCTGGCGGTGTGCCACAGCGCCACCGGGATCACGTTGGCAGGCACGCCCTGCGCCAGTTTCAACTGGGCGGCACGACCCAGCTCTTCCACCAGCGCCTGTCCGCGCTCCTGGCTGTGCAGCAGCAGCACAGCATCCTTGCCACCTGCAGCGGCGTAGGTGGACAAAAGGGTTTTGAGCTTGGTGCCCTGCTCGGTCGCACTGGGGTAGGCATAGGTCAGCGCGCCCGTGGGGCACACGGTGGTGCAGGCGCCGCAGCCGACACACAGGTTGGGGTTCACCTTGATTTGCTGACGGCTTTTGTCGCTGGCAATGGCTTCGGCCGAGCAGATGTCCACGCAGGCATTGCAGCCCACGGTTTCGTTGCGGCTGTGGGCGCAAAGCTTTTGTTTGTAGACAAAAAACTTGGGCTTTTCGAACTCGCCCACCAGCTCGCGCAGCTTCAGCAGCGTGGCCATATTGACCCCATCACTACGCCCGTCCCAGCGCAGGTAACCCTGCGGCAGCGCGTGCTGCAAGAAGGTGGGCGTGGCGGTGGGCGAACGCAGGTCGAGCACCAGGTCAAAGCGCTCGGTCTGCGCCGTGGCGTCACGGGTGAAGTCGATGGCACCCGCCACCTGGCACACCTTCACACAGTCGCGGTGCGAGCTGCAGGCCGCCATGTCGATCTGGTAATCGAGGCCGATGGCGTTCTCGGGGCAGGCCGCCACACAGGCGTTGCAGCGTGTACACAGGTCCAGGTCAATGGGGTTGTCGGCCTTCCACTGCAGCTCAAACGCACCCAGCCAGCCGGTAAGGCCCGTAATGCGCCCACCCAGCACGGGAAAACGCCGCGCCTGCGCACCACCCGCATTGCCGGGGCCTTGGGTGAACAGGGTCACATCCAGCACATCCGACACCAGGGCGGCAGCCTGTTCGGCCTGGTCGAGGGGGCCGATGATGAGCAAGCGGCCCGTGCTCTTGTAAGTGACCGTGGGCACGGGCGGTGGATCAGGCAGGCGGGCGGCGGCCAGCAGCGCGGCGATCTTGGGGCTGGCCTTGGCGGCATCGCGGCTCCAGCCACCGGTTTCGCGGATGTTCACAAACCGGATGGGCGACACTGCGCCTTCGGTCTGCTGGCCCAGATCGCCAAACAAGCGCTGCTCCTGGGTGCAAGCCACCACCACATCGTCACCCGACTGGATGGCCTTCTGAAAGGCCCCCGCCTCGCGGCGGCACAGGGTGGAGTGGAGTGTCAGGTCTTCATGCAGCGCCGCGCCCAACGCCTTCGCGTTGAGGGGCATCGTCTGGTTGCAGTCGCAGATGAGCGTCGTGGTCATGTTCTGTGTGGCTGGCTGGCAGGGCCACCGCATCCTTATGGGGGCGGGTGGCCATCTCAAGCTCGCTGGAGGGGGCGCTAGGAATAGCGTTGCATACCCCGGACTGTGCCACGTCTGCGGGGGCGTGCCCCTCCGCATCATCCCGAGGCTGAGCAAGGGCAGGGGCTATTGCCTCTGCGTCTGCACTGGCTTCTACGGCGGCGCCATTGACTGGAACATCAGGCGCTGCATCAGCCTTCTTTTCATGATCAAAAAAGCCCATCGCATGGGCGCTGGCCATTTTGCGCAGCATGCCTTCGGGCAGCGGGTCGGGCTGGGTGTAGTCGCCGATGTAGATATCGAGGCCATCCATCACATTGAAGTGCGGGTCGGCAAAGAGCTTCTTCATGGCCAGGTTGCGCACCTCGGGCGATACATCGCGGGCCACAAAGGCCTTGAAATCGGACGCGGGCGTAAGCGCCTGGGCATCGGCCAGCGTGGGTGGCGGAGGTGCTTCTGCAGCGGGCGCAGCGCCTTCTGCGGCGGTGGAGGGGGTGCCGGCTGCCACGGAGGACGGGTTAGGCGGTGACGACGAAGACGCGGCCGGTGGCAACGACGGCGCGGGTGGTGGTGGTTCCTCCACCGGCTTGCCTTCGCGCACCTCCTGCTTGCGGCGCGACCAGCGGCCCAGGAACCCGTCAGCCATGACCGCCACCTCCACCACGTGTTTTTTCAGTGGACACAGATGCAGGGTTACCAAACCGGTCTTGCAGCGTGCGAAAACTGTCCGGCCGCTTGCGGCGTTTGGGTTCGGGCTGGTAGTGCTCGGCCACAAAGGCGCGCAGCGCTTCCACCACTTCGGGCGCGGCTGGCACCTGTTCCACGGTTTCCTGCGCGTCCAGCCAGCGGCCGGCGTCGTGGTAGCTCAGGCTCACAGCCACGGGGCGGGCCAGCGGGATCTCGCCAGTGCCGGGGTCGTCATCGCGGCGCCACATCACAAACCAGCACGGGGCGGGTGAAGTGAGGTTGAGGTGGTAGCCCTCGGCGTCGTCGCGGAACAGCTCTGCCCGAAACCCCGGGAACAACCAGCGCTGCTCGCGCTCGTCCCGGAGGATCTGGCGCGGCTCGGTGCCAAAGGCGGGCTCGTTGATCACCACCTCGGCCAGCGACCACCGCCAGGGCTGCCAGCGGTTGTCGATGTGCTCGCACCGCATGATCACGGCAACGTCGGTGTAGGGGCGCTCAGTCATGGGCGCTGACTTTACCCCGGCGCAAGACCACCAGCAGCTTTGTCCGTAAAGCCCCTCTGCGCACGGTCAGCTTGCAGCCCCCTCCAGCACCTCCACCGCCACCGCGCAGTACTTGAACTCCGGGATCTTTCCAAACGGGTCCAGCGCCGCGTTGGTGAGCAAGTTGGCTGCCGCCTCCACGTACGCAAAAGGCATGAACACCGTGCCGCGCGGCGTGCCGTCGTCGCGCCGCACACGCACCTGCACCATGCCGCGCCGCGAGCGGATGCCCACCAGCGCACCGGGCGCCACGCCAAGCCGCGCCAGTTCGTCGCCATGCAGCGATGCGGTGGCCATGGGCTCGATGGCGTCGAGCACGGTGCTGCGCCGCGTCATGCTGCCGGTGTGCCAGTGCTCCAGCTGGCGGCCGGTGATGAGCACCAGGGGGTAGTCGGCATCGGGCTTTTCGGCCGCCGGGATCACGCTGGCGGGCACCAGTTGCAGGCGGCCCGTGGGCGTGGGGAACTTCTCGGTGAACACGATGGGCTGGCCGGGGTCGTCGGGCGTGAGGCAGGGGTAGGTCACGCTGGAGTCCCGCTCCAGGCGGTCCCAGGTGATGCCCTCAATGCTGGCGTGCATGGCCTGGCGCATTTCGTCGTAGACAGCGGCCACGCCGGACTCTTCGCCTTCGTAGTTCCAATCCAGCCCCATCCGTCGAGCAAGTTGCTGAATGATCCACAGGTCCGGCTGCGCATCGCCCGGCGGGTTCAACGCGCGGCGGCCCATCTGCACCATGCGGTCGGTGTTGCTGGCGGTGCCGGTCTTTTCGGGCCAGGCGCTGGCGGGCAGCACCACGTCGGCCAGCCAGGCGGTTTCGGTCAGGAAGATGTCCTGCACCACCAGGTGCGACAGGCTGGCCAGCGCGTGGCGCGCGTGGTTCAGGTCGGGGTCGCTCATGGCGGGGTTCTCGCCCATGATGTACATGCCGCGCACCTTGTGCGGGTCGCTGTCGTCGGCCAGGGCCTTGTGCATGATCTCGACCACGGTGTAGCCGGGGGTCTCGTCCAGCGGAGTGCCCCAGAACTGTTCAAACCACCCATGCGCCCCGGCATTGTCCACGCGCTGGTAGTTCGGGAACATCATGGGGATCAGGCCCGCGTCGCTCGCGCCCTGCACGTTGTTCTGGCCGCGCAGCGGGTGCAGGCCCGAGCCGGGCTTGCCGATCTGGCCGGTGACGGCGCACAGCGCAATCAGGCAGCGCGCGTTGTCGGTGCCGTGCACGTGCTGGCTCACGCCCATGCCCCAGAGGATCATCGAGGACTTGGCCGTGGCAAACGCGCGCGCCACTTCGCGCAGCGTCTCGGCCGGAATGCCGCACACGGGCGCCATGGCCTCAGGGCTGCAGCCCATCACGTTGGCCTTGAGCGCCTCGAAGTTGTTGGCGCGATCCCGGATGAAGGCCTCATCCACCAAGCCCTCGTCGATCACCGTGTGGATGAGCGCGTTGAGCATGGCCACATCGGTATCGGCCTTGAACTGCAGCGTGCGCCAGGCGTGGCGGCCAATGTCGGTCACGCGCGGGTCTGCCAGCACGATCTTTGCACCCCGCTGGGCGGCGTTCTTCATCCAGGTAGCGGCCACCGGGTGGTTGGCCGTGGGGTTGGATCCGATCACGAAGATCAGCTCCGCATGCTCCACGTCATTCACCGGGTTGCTCACCGCACCCGAGCCCACGCCTTCGAGCAGCGCGGCCACGCTGGACGCATGGCACAGCCGCGTGCAGTGGTCCACGTTGTTGCTGCCGAAGCCGGTGCGCACCAGCTTCTGGAACAAATACGCTTCTTCATTGCTGCCCTTGGCGGAGCCAAAGCCCGCCAGCGCCTTGGGGCCGTGGGTGTCGCGCAGGGCTTTGAGCGCGCCAGCAGCCAGGCCCAGCGCCTCTTCCCAGGTCGCTTCGCGGAAGGTGTCGCGCCAGTCAGCGCCGTAGGGCCGCACCTCCTTGGGTACGCCGGGCTTGCGGATCAGCGGCACCGTGAGGCGGTCGGGGTGGTGGGCGTAGTCGAAACCGAAGCGCCCTTTCACGCACAGGCGGCCGTGGTTGGCCGGGCCGTCGCGGCCCTCGACGCTGATGATCTTTTCATCGCGCACGTTGTAGGTGATGAGGCAGCCCACGCCGCAGAAGGGGCAGACCGAATCGACCTTGCGGTCCACCTTTTGCGAGCCGACGTGGGTCTTGGGGCTGAGCGCGCCCGTGGGGCAGGCCTGCACACATTCGCCGCAGGCCACGCAGGTGCTCTCGGCCATGGGGTCGTCGAGGTCGAAGACGATCTTGCTGTTTGCCCCGCGCAGCGCGTAGCCGATGACGTCGTTGACCTGTTCTTCGCGGCAGGCGCGCACGCAGCGGTTGCACTGGATGCAGGCGTCCAGGTTGACGGCCATCGCGGGGTGGCTGAGGTCGGGCGCGGGTTGGGCGCGGCGCAGGGCCTGGAGCGACGGGCGCACCGCCACGCCCAGGCGGTCCGCCCAGACGCTCAGCTCGCCGTGTTGGCCTATCGTTTCTAGATTTTTTGAGTCAAATTGGCCGCCAGCGCTTGATGGATAAGCACTACCAGCTATTAATTCAGGAGTGTTTGCCTTTTGATCGTTCCACCGGTATCCCACGTCCGGCATGTCGGACAGCAGCATCTCCACCACCATCTGCTGGCTTTTGCGGGCGCGCGGGCTGGCCGCCTGCACCTTCATGCCTTCAGTCGGTGCGCGGCAGCAGCTGGGGGCCAGCGTGCGTTCGCCCGCGATCTCAACCACGCAGGCGCGGCAGTTGCCGTCGGGACGCAGGCCGTCGCTGTAGCACAGGTGCGGAATCTCCACGCCGTGGCGCTGCGCGGCCTTCAGGATGGTTTCGCCGGGATGGGCTGTCACGGGCTGGCCGTCCAGCTCGAAGGCCACGGCGGGCTGCGCCGCAGCAGTAGATGTCAACACGGCGCTCATGGCTTCAACCCTCCGGGCAATTGCTCGGTGAGCGGGCTGTTGCGCGGCTTGGGCAAATCGCCCGGCCAGGGGCCCTCGCCCACCTCATGCGGAAAGTATTTGTGAATGCAGCGGATGGGGTTGGGCGCCGCCTGGCCCAGGCCGCAGATGGACGCATCGGCCATCACCTGCGCCAAGTCGTCCAGCAGGTCGGCGTCCCACTGCCGGGCCTGCATCAGCGCGGCTGCCTTGGCCGTGCCCACGCGGCAGGGCGTGCACTGGCCGCAGCTTTCGTGTTCAAAAAACCGCATCACGTTCAGCGCCGCATCGCGCGCCCGGTCGTGCTGGCTGAGCACGATGACGGCGGCCGAACCGATGAAGCAGCCGTAGGGCTGCAGGGTGTCAAAGTCCAGGGGAATCTGGTTGAGGCTGGCGGGCAGGATGCCGCCCGACGCGCCGCCGGGCAGGTAGGCATAGAGCTGGTGACCATCCAGCATGCCGCCGCAGTATTCGTCGATGAGCTCCTGCACCGTGATGCCCGCGGGCGCGAGCTTGACACCGGGGTGCTTCACGCGCCCGCTCACGCTGAAACTACGCAGCCCCTTGCGCCCGTGGCGACCAAAGCTGGCAAACCACTGCGGGCCACGTTCCACGATGTCGCGCACCCAGTACAGCGTCTCGAAGTTGTGCTCCAGCGTGGGCCGGCCGAACAGGCCGACCTGCGCGATGTAGGGCGGGCGCATGCGGGGTTCGCCGCGTTTGCCTTCGATGCTCTCGATCATGGCCGACTCTTCGCCGCAGATGTAGGCGCCCGCACCGCGCCGCAGCTCGATGTGCGGCAGCGGGCATGGCGGCTCGGCACGCAGGTCGTCCAGTGCGCGCTGCAACAGCGCGCGGCAGCCGTGGTATTCGTCGCGCAGGTAGATATAGATGGCCTCGGTACCCACCACCTGGGCGGCGATGAGCACGCCTTCCAGAAAGCGGTGCGGGTCGCGTTCGAGGTAGGTGCGGTCCTTGAAGGTGCCGGGCTCGCCTTCGTCGATGTTGACGGCCATCAGGCGCGGCGCGGGCTGGTCCCGCACAATGCGCCATTTGCGCCCCGCCGGGAAGCCCGCGCCGCCCAGGCCGCGCAAACCCGAGTCCTCCATGGTAGCGAGCACGGCCTCGGCATCCATCTCGCCGTTGACCAGCGCGGCGGCGGTCTGGTAGCCGCCCTGGGCACGGTAGGTGACAAGGTCGGTGTGCGCGGGGCTGATCCCGTCCGGCTGCGTTGGCACGCTCTTCTCGGACAGCTCAGAAATATCAAAATTGATAGCTACTAGCGCTTGTGGATGAAGCGCTATAGCCCGATTTGGCCTGGATTTCACCACCTCCAGCACGGTATCCACCGTGGCGTGTGGCACGGGGCACTGGTGCACCACCGCCACGGGCGCTTGTTCGCAGCGGCCTACGCAGGGCACGGCCTGCACCTGCACATCGCCCTGCCCGGCCGCGCGCAGCCGCTCGGGCAGCGTGGCCAACAGCTCGCGGGCACCGGCCAGGCTGCAGCTCAGGCTGTCGCACACCCGCAGCACCAGGCGCGGGGCCAGGGCATCCTCGCCGCGCACGATCTCGAAGTGGTGGTAGAAGCTCGCCACCTCGTACACCTCGGCCATGGGCAGATTCAGCTGCTTGGCCAGCGCCACCAGATGCCGGCCGTGCAGCACGCCGAAATGGTCGTTCAGGCGGTGCAGGTATTCGATGAGCAGGTCGCGCCGGAAGCCGTCGGCCGGGCGCGGGCCCAGCAACTGCGCCACATCGGCCATCGCAGCGTCCTCGGGCTGGCGGCCCTTGAGGCGGCTTTTGCGGCGGATGCGCTCGCGCATGTCGTTGACCGACACGGCGGCCACGACGGTTGCGGTGGGGGCTTCGGGGGCGAGGTGCATGGAGCGAAATCGTGGGATGTCTTGTTGTGGTGCTTATGAAGCCGCCTGCATAAGGCGGCTGGGCGGTCGCAGTGTCGGCGAGGCACCCCGGTGCGTCAAATTGCAGATGCACATGGGTCGATCACAAAAACAAATGAGCTGCACACGGTGGCATTGCGCTGCACAGCGTGGGGACAGCTCATCCGCCGCCTTCTCAGCCTTCTCAGCCTGCACTGCCTGGACTGCCCATGGGCAGGTTCGCCAGCAACCGGCTCGCCAGCAGAGCCGCCAGGTCTTGCGCCGAGGGCATGGGCACGGGCGCGGTGGACAGGGCGCCATCGATCGCCAGGCTGGCCAGCCCGTGGGCCAGGCTCCACCCCGCCAGTGCCAGCTCGTCCGCCCCTTCGCCCACATGGGCATGGGCGGCTTTGCGCAGCACCTCAAAAGACCCGTCCGCCGCCGCCCGCAACGCCGGGTGGTCGGCCTTGTGTTGCAGCAGCGGGCTGAACATCAGCCGGAACGCGGCAGGACGCGCGAGCGCAAAGGCCACGTAGGCGGTGCAGTGCCCCACCAGTCTGGCGGCGGTGTCCACACCGGGGTGTGCGGCCTCCATGTCGGCCGCCAGGTCGTGAAAACCGCGCGTGGCCACGGCAGCCAGCAACGCATCCAGATTGGCGAAGTGGTGGTATGGGGCCGCATGCGACACCCCCGCCGCTTTGGCCACCGCGCGGAGGCTGAGCGTGGCCCCGGACGCCAGCAAGCCCTCGGCGGCAGACACCAGTGCGGTGCGCAAGTCGCCATGGTGGTAAGTGGCGCGCGGAGTTTCAGCTGAGTTCATGGCGGCAATCTTGACACAGTCAAGATACACCCCAACAATACCCAATCCTGACACCGTAAAGATAAACCATGGCCCGACGCCTGCTCCAAGCCACTACCGCCGTGATGGCGCTGATCCCAGTTGCCACTGGCGTGCTGACGATGATGGGCATCTACGACCCGATCTACCGCACCAGCGGCCTGCCGCGCGATGCGCTGCTCGACGGCAACCTGCGCTTTTTTGGCGGCGTGTGGCTGGGGCTGGGCCTGGCGATGTGGTCGCTGGTGCCGCGCATCGACCGCGAGGGGCGGATGTTTGCGGTGTTGTGGGGCGCGGTGTTTCTAGGCGGCGTGGGCCGGGCGCTGTCGATGGCCTTTCTGGGCCTGCCACCCGCGCCATTTATCGGTTTCACGGTGCTGGAGCTGGTGGGTGCGCCGGCCTTCATCGCGTGGCAGCGACGCGTGGCTACCAGCACTGGGGCGGCCCGGCCCATTTCGCGTGGGTAGGGCCCGAGAAACCTGCACCTACAGCGGCTCCGCCGCCAGCAATCCGCTGTGCGCTGCGGCGTGCTGCAACCACTCACGATCTTGCGCCAGCGCCAGTGCCGCATCCAGCGCCCGGGTGGGCTGCACCTGCCGGTGCGACATGAATCCAATGGGGGTGGTGAGCACCGGGCTCGTCAACGGCAGGGCCTCCAGTCCATCATGGCCGCGCACGGCGTCCACCAGCGCCCCGGGCAGGACGCTGCACACATGGCCCGCCACCACGCTGAGCGCCAGGGTCAGCACCGAATCCGTTTCCATCGCAGGCATCACCGTGGCGCCGGAAGCGCGGAAGGCGCCATCGACCAGGCTTCGGTTGTGCATCTCGGGGGTAAGCAAGCACAGTGGCAGGCGTGCGGCATCGGCCCAATGCATGGGGTCGCCGATCTGCAAGCCGCGCACGTTGGCGGCAGGGGCTCGGCGCAGCAGAAAGTAGTGCTCCACATACTGCGGCCAAGCACGCAATGGCCCGCCGCGTGCAGGCATGCGCTCGGTGTAGCCCAGCGCCAGGTCCAGCGCAATGCTCTCCAGCCCCGCCTCCAGCGCCTGCGAGCTCATCGACAGCGCCACCGGCACGATGCCCGGGTGCCGTGCCTGCAGCTGCGCCGCAAACCGCGCCAGGATGGGCATGGCGGTGGGCACCGCGCCCAGGCGCAGCGTGCCGCGCGGGTGGGCGGCGTCGCTGCTCAGGTCCTGCTGCAGCACCTGGTGCTCGTGCAGCATGCGCTGGGCGGTGGCCAGCACGCGCTCGCCCTCGGGCGTGAAGCCTTCGAAGCTGCGGCCCCGGCGCACCACCACCACGCCAAACTCCTTTTCCAGCGCGCGCAGCGCGTTGGACAGCGCTGGCTGCGTGATGTGGCAGGCCTGCGCCGCACGACCAAAGTGCCGGTGCTCGTGCAGCGCCACCAGGTAGCGCAGGGACGCGAGCAGGTTCATAGCGCAGCGCGGCAGATCAGGAGGATCAGGTGTTCTTGCTGATCGAGATGGTGGGGAACTTGTTGGAGAAGTCCTTGGCCTGCAGGGCGATCTTCACCGCCACATCGCGCGCGACCTTCTTGTAGATCTTGGCCACGTCCCCGTCCGGGTCGGCCACCACGGTGGGCTTGCCGCTGTCGGCCTGCAGGCGGATGCTCATATCGAGCGGCAACGCGCCCAGGTAGTCCATGTTGTATTCGGCGGCCATCTTCTTGCCGCCATCGGCGCCAAAGATGTGTTCCACATGGCCGCAGTTGCTGCACACGTGCGCGGCCATGTTCTCGACGATGCCGAGGATGGGCACGCCCACCTTCTCGAACATCTTGATGCCCTTCTTGGCATCGAGCAGGGCGATGTCCTGCGGCGTGGTCACGATCACGGCGCCGGTCATGGGCACGCGCTGGCTCAGGGTGAGCTGGATGTCGCCGGTGCCGGGGGGCATGTCGATGATGAGGTAGTCGAGGTCTTTCCAGTTGGTCTGGCGCAGCAGCTGCTCCAGCGCCTGGGTGGCCATGGGGCCGCGCCAGATCATGGCTTCGTCCTGGTCCACCAGGAAACCGATGGACATGACCTGCACGCCGTAGTTTTCCAGCGGCTCCATGGTCTTGCCGTCGTCGCTTTCAGGGCGGCGGTTGATGCCCAGCATCATGGGCTGGCTAGGGCCGTAGATGTCGGCGTCGAGCACGCCCACGCTGGCGCCCTCGGCGGCCAGGGCCAGGGCCAGGTTGGCGGCGGTGGTGCTCTTGCCCACGCCGCCCTTGCCCGAGGCCACGGCGATGATGTTCTTGACCTGGGGCAACAGCTGCACGCCGCGCTGCACGGCATGCGCAATCACCTTGGTGGTGATGTTGACCGACACGTTCTCGACTCCCCCCACGCCCTTGGCAGCGGCCACCAGATTGCGGCGCAGTTCGGGCACCAGGCTCTTGGCAGGGTAGCCCAGCTCCACGTCGAAGGCCACGTCGCCGCCGCTGATCTGCACATTGCGCAGGGCGCGGGTGCTGACGAAATCCTTGCCCGTGTGGGGGTCCAGCACGCTGGAAAGTGCGGCCAAAAGGCCCTGTTCGGTGACTGCCATGCAAATAACTCCTGTGGGGCCGGTAGTCTATCCAAGCGCTGTTCCCCCGGCGCGTGAAGGACAATGCGCACGCTTTGCCCCTGGCTCCACAGCAGCTGGCACCCTGAGAAACCGAACGAAAAGGACCCCCGTGAAATTCAAGATGGCCGAGAAATCCCTGTTTGCCATGCTGCTGCGCTCGCCCTGGTGGATCAGCTTTGTGGTGGTCGGCCTCATCGTTCTGGCGGCAGGTGCGCTGCTGCCCAAGGAGTATTTCGTGGTGGGTGCGCTGGCCGGTTTCCCCATCTTCGTGGTGGGCTGCATCGCCGCGTGGAAGCAGCTGCGCGCCCCCAACCCCGCCCGGGTTGCCGAGATGCTGGAGGCCGTGGCCAGCATGCCCTGGCGCAGCTTTGCCGACACCCTGGCATCGGCCTGGGCACGGGCGGGCTACACCGTAGAGCGCATCACCGGCAACAACGCAGGCGCTGACATGCGACTGACCCAGGGTGGCAAAACCACGCTGGTCAGCGCCAAACGCTGGAAAGCCGCCACCCACGGCGTAGAGCCTCTGCGCGAGCTGCACGCGGCCATGCTGGCCAGCGAGGCCCCCGCAGGTGTCTATGTGGCTGCCCTGGGGCAGGTCAGCGACAACGCCCAGGCGTTTGCCCGGGAGCACGGCATTGTGGTGCTGCAGGGTGACGCGGTGGCACAGCTGCTGCTGCGCCAACCGTAGACTGCGATGTGCCGGGGCCTCCGGCCCACAGAATCACAGCTGTAACGCTGCAGAAAAGCGGCGATCCGCCCCATCCCGGGCCAAAGTTTCAAACTTCTAGTTCTGCGCACAGGGCAGCAAAAGAAGCGGCAGGGTTCAAAGCGCGCGATATCGGCCGCCCCACCACGACGTGCGTTGCACCCGCCTTGATGGCCTCGCTGGCGGTGGTGAAACGGGCATGGTCGCCTTTTGCAAATTCCAGCGGCTGTATGCCAGGCGTGACGATCAGCGCGCCCTGCGGCAGCGCGTTGCGCAGAAGCCTGGCTTCTAGCGGCGACGCGACCACACCGTGGCAGCCTGCTGCGTGTGCAAGACGCGCAAGACGCAGCACCTGTTCTGGCACTGTCGATGCCACGCCCACTTCGCGCAGCGCCTCGTCGTCCATGCTGGTGATCACAGTGAGTGCCAGCACTTTGAGCTCAGGGAAGAGTGCTGCCGACGCCACTGCAGCCTCCAGCACAGAAGATCCTGCCGACGCATGAACCGTCACCATAGAAGCCCCCAGTTGCCCCGCCGCCGCAACTGCGGACGCCACCGAGCTCGGGATTTCAAACAGTTTGAGGTCCAAAAAGACCTGCTTGCCAGCATCCAACAGATCGCGGACGAACGACGGTCCAGCCGCCGTGAGCAATTGCAAACCCACCTTGTAGACAGACGCAGCAGAGCCCAGCTGCCCGACCAGATCTACCGCAGGCGCAGCAGCAGGGAAATCAAGCGAAACGATGATGCTCGGATTCAAGCCATCTCCCCAAAAAAGTGCTTTGAGCATGCCACAGGCCGGGGAGCAGCACGAACCCACCTCTGGCGCAAACAATTGATTTCCCCTGGCAAGCTTGAACGCCCCAGCAACAAGCGATGTGTCGCCTCAACCATGCGGGTTTTCCCACATGAAAGGCTCCCAGCCACCCACCGACACTTGGGACACCACCCACACACATTCATGCCGCCCTTGGTAACTTCTGATATCCCCGCCGACGCCCGACCCGCCACCGGCCTGCTGCTCACCGGCGGCGGTGCCCGCGCCGCCTACCAGGTGGGCGTGCTCGAAGCCATTGCCGACCTGCGCCAGGCCTGTGGCGAGGGGAGCGGGCCAAACCCCTTCCCCATCATCACCGGCACCTCGGCCGGGGCCATCAACGCGGCGGCGCTGGCCTGCGGGGCCGACAACTTTGACCGCGCCGTGCGCCGCATTGCGCGCGTGTGGCGGCAGTTCCATGCCAGCCAGGTGTATGGCGCCGACTCGCTCAGCGTGATGCGCAGCGGCGCGCGCTGGCTCACGCTGGTGTCGCTGGGCTGGGCGCTGGCGCGCTGGCGGCGCATGCGGCCGCGCTCGCTGCTGGACAACACCCCGCTCGAAAAACTGCTGGTCAAGATGGTGCCGCTGGTGCGCCTGCCCCGGCTGATCCGCAAGGGCCACCTCACGGCGCTTGCCGTCACAGCGTCGAGCTACAGCTCGGGCGAGCACGTCACCTTTTTTGAAGCGGCCACGCCCGTCAAGCCCTGGGTGCGCTCCCAGCGCAAGGCGGCCAGCGACCGCATCACGCACGAGCATCTGCTGGCGTCCTCGGCCATTCCGTTCATCTTTCCGGCCAAGGGCATCGAGGTGGATGACCACGTCGAATATTTCGGCGACGGCTCCATGCGCCAGTCGGCGCCTATTGCTCCGGCCATTCACCTGGGCGCCGAGCGCATCCTGGTGATCGGCGCCGGCCGCATGCACGAGCCCAAGGGTGATGCCGCTGCCAACCCCACGGCCACCTACCCCACGCTGGCGCAGATTGCGGGGCATGCGCTGTCCAACATCTTTCTGGATGCGCTGGCCGTGGATGTGGAGCGCGTGCAGCGCATCAACCAGACCCTGTCGCTCATCCCCGAAGAAAAGCGCCTGCACAGCGCGCTGCGCCCCATCGAGCTGCTGGTGATTGCCCCCTCGCAGCGCCTGGATGCCGTGGCCGCGCGCCATGTGGGCGACCTGCCCACGCCCGTGCGCACCATGCTGGGCGCCCTGGGCGTCACGTCTAACATGGCCGATGTGCGCGGCGCGGCGCTGGCCAGTTACTTGCTGTTCGAGTCCGGCTACACCCAGGAGCTCATGGCCCTGGGCCGGGCCGACACCCTGGCCATGCGGGCCGAGGTGTGCAGGTTCTTTGGGTGGACGGATACCGGTGCCGAGGTGCAGACAAGGCACCACGGGGAAGCTGCCTGAAGGACTCTGAACTTGGGCCTCAAGGCTTGGGCATCCACCCCAGGCCGTGCGCGTGCAGGCTCTGCACATACAGCCGGTCCGCCGTCTCGGTGATCGCTGTGGTCTCGGGGTAGGCACCACTCGGGTCCTGCAGGTCGGCCACCACCTTGCCATCGTCGGTGAACGCAATCACATGGCCGTAGGGCTGGGGGATGGGCCAGAGCGCACGCGGCAGGCGCAGGGTCAGGCTGCGCAGCCAGGGCTTGCCCGCCATGTTGTCGATGGCCGCCCCACGCGGCTTGGCAAAGCCCAGCCACACCTTGCCGCCCTGCCCGCGCATCAGGTTGTCGGGGTAGCCGGGCAGGTTGTCGAGCAGCACGCGGGCCTGGGGACTGGGCTGGGCGATGTCGAGGTCATTCGCATCCACCGCAATCTTCCACACCCGGTATTTGCCGGTTTCGTTGACGAACAGGTGTTTTTCGTCCTGGCTCAGCGCCACGCCGTTGGCAAAGCTGATGCCCCGGGCGACCACGCGTGCGGTGCGGGTGGCGGGGTCGTATTCGATCACCCGGCCGGTGCTGGCCTGCTCCAGGATGTCGAGCACGCTCGCTTCAAACGTGCCACCCCAGTCCTTGGGGGCGAAACGGGTGGAGGCGTCGCTCAGGTACATCTTTCCGCTTTGGGCCACCACCACGGCGTCGGCATAGCGGATGGGGTCGCCGCCCACCTTGTCGGCCAGCAGGGTGACCTTGCCATCGGGCGCGATGGACAGCAGCCCCTTCACCGCATCGGCCGCAATCAGGTGGCCCGCCGCATCAAAGTCAAACCCCAGCACCCGCCCGCCGGTATTGGCAAACACCTCCTGGCCCGAGCCATCGGCGTTCATGCGCAAAATGTTGCCGCTGAGCACGGTGGTGTAGAGCTTGCCGTCCTTGCCGAACGCGATGTGCTCGGGGCCCACCTCGCCCTTCAGGTCAATCATCTGCAGCTTGGCCAGGCGCTGGTTGACTGCATGCACACCCTGGTAGCCGGGCGCGGCAGGTGCGCTCCAAGCCACCGGCGCTATGGGCACTGGCCACCACGCCAAGTAGGCTGCCACCGCCACCACGGCGCCACCCACGCCCCACCCCACCCGTTTTGCCCATGTGCTGGCCATGTGTTGTCTCCTGTTGATTGTTGGAATGCGGGGCATTGTGGCGCCATAGGCGGCCTGCACGCACGCCCTGATTGGCACCTGCGCGACCTGGGGAGGCCACCGCAGCGCCCGGAGCGGCCAGGGATACTGACGACCGCCTAAAATCGCGGGTTCCGCCTGAGAAAGCCGCTTTTCATGACGACCTCCGCCCGCAAACTCTTCGTTACCACCGCCCTGCCGTATGCCAACGGCAACTTCCACATCGGCCACATCATGGAATACATCCAGGCCGACATCTGGGTGCGGTTCCAGCGCATGCAGGGCAACGCGGTCAACTTTGTGGGGGCCGACGACACCCACGGCGCGCCCATCATGATTGCCGCCGAAAAAGCGGGCAAAACGCCCCAGCAGTTCGTGGCCGACATCGCTGCGGGCCGCAAGCAGTACCTGGACGGCTTTCACATCAGCTTTGACAACTGGCACAGCACCGATGCGCCCGAAAACCACGAGCTGGCCCGCCAGATCTACCGCGACCTGCGCGACCGTGCCGACGGCAGCCTGATCGAAGTACGCACCATCGAACAGTTCTTCGACCCCGAGAAGAACATGTTCCTGCCCGACCGCTACATCAAGGGCGAATGCCCCAAGTGCCACGCCAAGGACCAGTACGGCGACAACTGCGAGGTATGTGGCTCGGTCTATGCACCCACCGACCTCATCAACCCCTTCTCGGCCCTGTCGGGCGCAAAGCCCGAGCTGAAACACTCCGAGCATTTCTTCTTCAAGCTGTCGGACCCGCGCTGCGTGGAGTTCCTGGAAAACTGGACGCAGGATGGCAAGCTCCAGCCCGAGGTGGCCAACAAGATCAAGGAATGGTTCACCGTCCGCACCAACCCCGACGGCACCACCAGCGAAGGCCTGGGCGACTGGGACATCAGCCGCGACGCGCCCTACTTCGGCATCGAGATCCCCGACGCGCCCGGCAAATACTTCTACGTGTGGCTGGACGCGCCCGTGGGCTACCTGGCATCGCTGAAGAACCTGCTGGAAAAACGTGGCGAAAGCTACGACGCCTACATGGCCGACCCGGCCATGGAGCAGTACCACTTCATCGGCAAGGACATCGTCACCTTCCATACGCTGTTCTGGCCCGCCATGCTGCACTTCAGCGGCCGCAAGACGCCCAACAACGTGTTTGTGCACGGCTTCTTGACCGTGAACAACGGCGAGAAGATGAGCAAGAGCCGGGGCACGGGCCTGGACCCGCTCAAGTACCTGAGCCTGAACATGAACGCCGAGTGGCTGCGCTACTACCTGGCCGCCAAGCTGAGCGCGCGCAACGAAGACATCGACTTCAATGCCGAAGACTTCATGCTGCGGGTGAACAGCGATCTGATCGGCAAGTACGTGAACATTGCCAGCCGCGCGGCGGGCTTCTTGACCAAGCGCTTTGACGGCAAGCTGACCAACCAATTTGGCACCACGGGCGCAGCCCTGCTGGCCGAGGTGCGGGGCGCGGGCGACGCCATCGCGCAGATGTACGAAACGCGGGAATACAGCAAGGCCACGCGCGAGATCATGCTGCTGGCCGACAAGGTCAACGCCTATGTAGACCAGAACAAGCCCTGGGATCTGGCCAAGGACGCTGCCAACAACGAGGCCCTGCACCAGGTGTGTTCGGTGCTCGTCAACGCCTTTGCCACGCTCACCCGCTACCTGGCCCCCGTGCTGCCGGGCCTGGCCCAGGCCGTGCAAGGCTTTGTGGGCGTGAACATGCAGCAGTGGAACATGGCAGGCGACGTGCAAGCCATCCAGCCCTACCAGCACCTGATGCAGCGCGTGACCCCAGAACAGCTTGAAGCACTGTTTGAGGCCCCAGCGCAAGCGGAACAAGCGCCAGCAGCTACTGAAACCGTAGCAGCCAACTCCCATCCTGGTGGCGAAGAACTCGCCCCCACTATCACCATCGACGACTTCACCAAGATCGACCTGCGCATTGCGCTGATCGTGAACTGCGAGCCGGTCGAGGGCTCCACCAAGCTGCTGCGCCTGACGCTGGACGTGGGCGAAGGCCGCACGCGCAACGTGTTCAGTGGCATTGCCAGCGCTTACAAGCCCGAAGACCTGATCGGCAAGCACACCGTGATGGTGGCCAACCTGGCGCCGCGCAAGATGAAGTTTGGCGTGAGCGAAGGCATGGTGCTGGCCGCCAGCCACGGCGACGAAAAAGCCAACCCCGGCATCTACGTGCTCAACCCCTGGCCGGGCGCAACGCCTGGTATGCGGGTGCGGTAAGGCCTGCAACGCTCATAGACAAAGCAATCGTCAAGGATGCTGAGGGGTGCCGAGCCCCATCGCCATTCGCGGATAGAGGAAGGGGCGGCACGTTGACTGCCGCCCTTCATCCAGTTTTCAGTACAGGTACACCGCGCCCGCGTTGGTGCTGCTTTCGTCCGACTGATTGCCCCCAATGCCAGTCGATCCACTGTCCTCGGTCGATGCACCCACGGCCAGCGTAGTGCCGTCACCCGATATCGCCACACGTCCACCAAACCGGTCCCCAGCACCGGTATTGGGTGCCTTCAGGTAGGCCTGTTGCGCCCAGGTGCCTGCGCCGCGGCGGAACACCAGCACAGCGCCAGCATCCGCAGCCGCGGTGTTGGCCTGGTCGCCATTGAATCCGCGCGCATTGCTGTCGTCGCGGTACGACGGCACCACCAGCGTGTTGCCGTCGCTGGACATGGCCAAGTTGTTGCCAAACCGGTGGGGGGTACGGGTGTTGGAGGCTTTCAAGTACGCCTGTGACTGCCAGACGCCACCTGCGCGAATGAACACAAACACCGCGCCAGAGTTGAGTGCAAGGGTGTTGCTGGGTGGCGGCACAACGAAGGTGCCTGTGTAGTTGCTGCTGTCTCCATCCATGCCAACGGCCAGCGTGTTGCCGTCGCCTGACAGGATGACCGAGACTCCGAAGCGGTCCTGCGCCTTGGGATTCGGAGCCTTCAGATAGGCCTGCTGCGACCACGCCCCCGCATTGCGCTGGAACACATAGGCCGCACCGGCATTGGCCAGGGTGTCGTCCGCAGGATCACTCGCCAAGGCGCTGCGCTCAAAGAACGCGCCCACCGCCAAGGTGTCGCCCGTGCCAGACAGGCTGAGGTAGATGCCGAAGAAATCTCCCGCACCGGCGTTGGCGGCCTTGAGGTAACTTTGCTGTGCCCAGCTGGTGCCCGTGCGGGCAAAGACGTAGGCGGCCCCGGACGCAGCATAGGCTGCATTGCCGTGTGTCCCAGTCAGGTCACCATCCTCGTTATAGGCCCCCACCGCCAGGGTGTTGCCGTCGTTCGAGAGGGCTACGAACGAACCGAAAAGATCGTCGGCATCCGCGTTGTTCGCCTTGATGAAGGCCTGCTGCGACCAGGCTGCACCTGTGCGGGCATACACATAGACGGCGCCGGAGTTGCTGGCCAGGTTGTTGGTGGCGGGCATCGTGGCAAACGTGCCCTTCTGGTCGCCGCTCTCGCCATCCGCGCCGATGGCCAGCGTGTTGCCGTCGGCAGACAGCGCCACGGCATTGCCAAAATAATCGTTGGCCTCACCGTTGGGGGCCGCAATGCGCGCCTGCTGCGACCACGTGGCGCCGCTCTTGGTGAAGATGTACACCGCTCCGGTGTTGCCACCCTCTCCATACGCCCCCACGGCCAGGGTGGTGCCGTTGCTGGACAAGGCCACGCGGTTGCCAAACCGGCCTTCGGCGGTGGTAGTCGATCCCTTGAAGTAGCCAATGGCACGCACCATGTCTGCCGCCATGGAGGTCGATGGGGCACTGCACCCGCCCGCGTTGCAGGCTTGCACGGTGTACGTCGCATTCACCCGAAGGTGCAGCAGCACCGGAACTGCGTAGGTCAGCCCGGTGGCCGCGGTCGACCCGATTTGCGCGGGTGCCAGCGGGCCCGCGCCGTCCGGGTCTTCGTACACCGTGTAGCGGGTTGCGCCGGGCGTCGAGGTCCACGAAAAGACCAGTGCCTTCGTCCCATAGGCAATGCCCAGGCCACCCGGCGTGGGGGGAGCCGGTGGAGGGGGGGGAGCAGGAGGCGGAGGCGATGAGACGGTGCTGCAACGCACTCTCACTTGGGTCACGGGCGCCACGACAACCCCGGTGCCAGCCTCCACCGTGCAAACCTGATTCGCAGGCTGTACATGCACCGTCACGGCGTAAGAGCTGCCATGGGTCAGCGGTGAGGCAAACCCGAAAACGCCATTGGTGGCCACCAACAGATCCGCAGCGCCGTTGAGCCGCAACGTCACCACGCCCAGCAGGCCCGTGATCGATCCACCGACGGTGTAGGTATTGGTGGTGCATGTCACCAAGATGTTGGTAACCGGGCCTGCCACCACACCCGAACCGTTTTCCACAACACAGGTCTGCCCGGCGGGCTGGGTACGCACAACAATGTTGTAGGCTTGGCCCTGCAAAACGTTGGTGGCATAGCTGCCGTTCGCCGTAATGGTCAGCTCCGCCTCCGTGCCATTGGCCAGGACGAGCGTGCCCACCAGCCCCGTCACAGTGCCGCCCACAGCATGTTGCGCCACGGGCGGGGGCGGTGGGGGCGCAGCAGGGTCTTCGCCACCGCCGCAGGCCATCAAGACTCCGCTCGCAATCAGAAGAAGCAGCCTTGCCGCCCCGCCAAGCCTCGCCCACAGTGCTTCAGCGCTGGCGGAATAAGTTCGGTACATCAAGGGTTCTCCGGGCATGTGAACGGGGTGGGCACTTCATCCATTCAGGAGGCGCGGGCGAGCCCGGCGCCCCTCGTGCGGGCGCAGGCGGGGTGCCACGAACTTTATGGTGGGTGGGCGTGCAAACACACCCCCACTGAAGCAGGGTTGACGGGTGCAATGGAGTCGCGCAGGGGCGTTCGGCGGGAGCTCAGGCCCCTAAGAGCCTGTTCAAAGTCTTTTTGGAGTCGCACAAGTGCCTTGCCGGGATGGGATGCAAGGCGCGGTGCGCAGTGGATAGCTTGGCTATCCACAAGCGCCGCAACGCCGCAGACCGCCCGGCAAGGCACTTGCCCGAAGGGTTGGAGTTCAATCGGGCGATTGGAAGCCTCGGCTGCTTGCATGGGCACGAGCCCATGCGGCGCACCCGAAGCATCCACTCCTCCCGATTGCACTCCAATGCGATCTCCAAAAAGACTTTGAACAGGCTCTAAGGACTTGGTCACGATCGGAGAAAGGCGGCCGTCGCGCTGGCGGCCCCGTCCCTCAATGCCCCACGTACCGCCCTGGCCGGTGGCTGATCCACAAAAACCCGCTCATCACCAGCACGGCCAGCACCGAATACGCCACACGCTCGACCGGCACCACAAACAGCGCCAGCAGCACCACGGAGCCGTCGATCATCATCTGCACCTTGCCCGCCCGCATGCCATAGCGGCTTTGCAGATACAACGACACCACCGTGGCACCGCCCAGGCTGGAGCGGTGGCGCGCCAGAAACAAACAGCCCGTGCCCAGCAGGAGCCCGCCCAGCAACGAGGCGAATAGCGGGTTCAGGTAGTCCACATGCATCACGTGCGGAAACAGCTCGGTCAGCAGCGACAGCAGGCCCACGCAGACAAAGGTCTTGATGGTGAACTCGTGGCCCATGCGCGTCCAGGCAAACCAGTAGAACGGCAGGTTGACCACAAAAAACAGCTTGCCGAACGAAATGCCCGTGACGTAGTGCAGCAAAAACGCCACGCCCGCGGTGCCGCCCACCAGCAGGCCCGCCTGGTTGAACAGCATGAGCGCCATGGCCACAAACAAGGTGCCCGCGAACAGGGCCTGGGCGTCTTCGAACAGGCCGTGGCGCAGCGATGGCGGGGGGGACATTTCGGGCGTCGGCATGGCAGGAGGGTGAAGGGTGTCGGGCATGGGAGCAGGTGGGGATGCAGTGCACCACAACTAGCAAGCAACGCGCCAGTGCGCAGGGGCTGCTTTCCCTTGCCAGCCTTGGCAGATTGCAAGCATTTTTGCCATCCATCGCTTATACAGCAAGCGCTAAAGCTATCAAATTAAGAGCAAATTCGGTACAACACCGACATGGAGCTGAAGCTACCCAAGTTGCGGAGGCTCTGTTTGTGGCCCTGTTGTGGCGCTATTGCAGCGCCGGTGTAACGCTATCGGGCGGTTGGGATCGCCATCGGTTGCACTTCAAGAAGCGCTCACTACACTGGTTGTCTCCATGCCGTTTTCGCCCGCCTTTCGCCCCCGCCTGATCGACGCCCTGCGCGGCTACACCAAGAGCCGCTGGCTGGCCGACGTGGGTGCGGGGGTCACGGTGGGCATTGTGGCGCTGCCGCTGGCCATGGCGTTTGCGATTGCCAGTGGCCTCAAGCCCGAGGCGGGGCTGTGGACGGCCATCATTGCGGGCTTCCTCATCTCGGCCCTGGGGGGCGCCAACACGCAGATTGGTGGGCCGGCGGGCGCGTTCATCGTGATCGTCTACGGCATTGTGGAACGCTATGGCGTTGCCAATCTGCTCATCTCTACCGCCTGCGCGGGCGTGATTCTGGTGCTGCTGGGGTTGTTTCGCCTGGGCACGCTGGTGCGGTTTGTGCCGGTCAGCATCGTGATCGGCTTTACCAACGGCATTGCGGTCCTGATTGCGCTGTCACAGGTGAAAGACTGGCTGGGCTTGTCGATTGACCGCATGCCGGGCAACTTCTTCTCGCAGGTGAGCACGCTGGCGCAGCACATCGGCACCTTCAACCCCTATGCGTTCGGGCTGGGGCTGGCGTGTGTGGCGCTGCTGTTCCTCTGGCCACGGCTGTTCCTCAAGGGCTCGCCGGTGATCCGGCTCATGGAGGGGCACACGGTGCGCCGGTTTGCGCGCGTGCCCGCACCCGTGGTGGCGCTGGTGGTGCTGAGCCTGCTAGCCTGGGGGCTCAGGTTTCCGGTGGAGACCATCGGCTCGCGCTTTGGAGGCATTCCGCAGGCGCTGCCGGTGTTTGCGCTGCCCGATTTTTCGTGGGAGACGGTGCGGCTGCTGGTCACCCCCACACTCACCATCGCGTTGCTGGGTGCCATCGAGTCGCTGCTGTGCGCCCGCGTGGCCGACCAGCTGGCCACCGACCCGCACCACAAAAAACACGACCCCAACCAGGAGCTGATGGCCCAGGGCGCGGCCAACATGATCGTGCCGTTTTTTGGCGGCATGCCGGCCACGGGCACCATTGCGCGCACGGTGACCAACATCCGCGCGGGCGCCACGTCGCCGGTGGCGGGCATGGTGCATGCACTCACACTGCTGGCGATCGTGCTGGTGGCTGCGCCGCTGGCGCTGCACATTCCGCTGGCGGTGCTGGCGGGCATCTTGCTGTTTGTGGCCTGGAACATGGGCGAGTGGCACGAGTTTGTGCGGCTCAAGCATTTCAGCAACCACTACCGGCTGCTGATGCTGGGCACGTTTTTCCTCACCGTGGTGTTCGACCTCACGGTGGCGGTGGAGGTGGGCCTGTTCATGGCCTGCGCGCTGTTTGTGCGGCGCATGAGCGGGTTGTTTCGCGCGGTACGCGAGCCCGAGCCCACTCCCCCACCGCCGGGCGCTGCGCCGGGCCAGCGCACTGTGGCCCGCTGGCGCCTGCACGGCGCGCTGTTTTTTGGCGCAGCCGCCAAGATCGACCCCATCGTGCAGACGGTGGAAACCGGCCCGCCCGGCATGGATGTGGTGCTGGACGCCTGCGAGCTGGTAGCGCTGGACACGACCGGGCTGGATGCGCTGGAGCAGATCCTCAAAGCCGTGGCAGCGCGCGGTGGGCGCATGTCGGTGGTGAACCTGCACGAGCAGCCACGCTCGCTGATCGAGCGATCGGGCTTTGCCGACCGGCTGGCCGCCCAGGGCGGCGCCAGCGTGGATGTGTAGTTGTCGGCAGGGCGCGGGGCAACCGTTTACTTGCCGCCCTTGAACTCCGGCGCGTCCAGGTCGGCCCCCGTCTGCGTGCGCAGCACCACGAGGTCAGCCCCATGGACCACCGTGAACACCTTGGCCTGGTTGGGCGCCTCCAGATAGCGCCAGTCCACCCACGTCTCTTTCTTCAGCTCGTAGGGCGTGGCCTTGGCGGGTTTGCCCAGCAGGCGGCGCACCTCGTCCATGCGCATGCCAGGCACGACGCGCGCGAAGGTCTCGGGCGTGAGCACCTGGCGCAGCGCGGTCATGCGGCCGTCGGGGCCGATGGTGATCATGTAGTTGACCTGGCCTGCGGGCTGGCGGTTGTATTCGAAGGTGCGGGCACCGCCGGGCTCGTCCCACACGTTCTCGGGGGCGCCAAAGCGGTCGCGCACGTCGGCTTCGGTCGATACACCCTCCTTCAGTTCACTGATGCGTTGCGGGTCGCAGGCAGCGAGCACCAGCAGGGAAAAGGTGGCGGCCGCCAGGGCAGCGGCGCGATATATCAAGCGCATAAATTCGTCCCGGTAAAATCTTGGACCTTTGGTGCGTCACTGTGCCTGATGCGTTCCAAGAAAGAGATTCACAGTCCATGTCTATTTTCCGCCGCCCCGATTACCAATCCGACGCCACCCAGTTCATCAACCAGCTCAAGGCCAGCCGCCCCGAACTGGAAAGCCAGCAGCTGGCAGGCCGTGCCCTGCTGTGGGACAAGAAGGTGGACCGCAGCATCTGGACCGAGTACCGCGAAGGCCAGGTCGAGCAAAAGCCGTACGTCTACCAGACGAACGCAGATTAAGCATCAAAATGACCTCTAGCGCTTATCCAACAAGCGCTATAAGCTCATTTTTTAATAGCATCTCATGACCACAGCGAACGAGGCCCACACGGCCGATTCGCCGGAGCGTTCCGCGCTGGACGCGGCGGGCATGCCCGTGGTGGTCGACCAGGTGGCGCTGGCACGCCTGTACGGCGAGCCGCTGTTTGCGCTGCCGCAAGACCTGTACATCCCGCCCGATGCGCTCGAAGTCTTCCTGGAAGCCTTCGAAGGCCCACTCGATTTGCTGCTGTACCTGATCCGCAAGCAGAACTTCAACATCCTCGACATCCCCATGGTGGGGGTCACCAAGCAGTACCTGGCGTATGTGGACGAGATCCGCAGCCGCAACCTGGAACTGGCGGCCGAGTATTTGCTGATGGCGGCGATGCTCATCGAGATCAAGTCGCGCATGCTGCTGCCGCCCAAGAAGCAGGAAGGCGGCGAAGAGCCCGAAGACCCCCGCGCCGAGCTGGTGCGCCGCCTGCTCGAATACGAGCAAATGAAGATGGCGGCCATGCGCCTGTCGCACATGCCGCAGTACGGCCGCGACTTCCTGAAGGCCCAGGTCTACATCGAACAAAGCCTGCAGCCGCGCTTTCCGGACGTGCACGTGGTGGAGCTGCAGGACGCCTGGCGCGACATCCTCAAACGCGCCAAGCTCGTGCAGCACCACAAGATCACGCGCGAAGAACTCTCGGTGCGCGAATACATGAGCATGGTGCTCAAGACGCTGCAGGGCCGACGTTTTGTGGAGTTTGAAGAACTCTTTGAGCCCGAAAAAGGCAGCACCGTGCTGGTGGTCACCTTCATCGCGCTGCTGGAGCTGGCCAAAGAGACGCTGATCGAGATCACGCAGGCCGAGGCTTTTGCCCCCATTTACGTGCGCTTGGCATATACCCCGGCGTAGCCGCCCCGCCCGCCATTCACCGCCCTGGCCGGTGGCCGTGGCCCTTCATCCATTCACCCGCAAGCCATGGCATCCCACGACTTCGACGTTCTCATCGTAGGCAGCGGCCTCGCAGGCCTCTCGGCCGCGCTGCACCTGGCCCCCACCCACCGCGTGGCCGTGATCACCAAGCGCACGCTGCAGGACGGTTCCAGCGGCTGGGCCCAGGGCGGCATTGCCGCCGTGCTGGCCGATGACGACAGCTTTGCCGCGCACATCGAAGACACGCTGGTGGCAGGCGCAGGCCTGTGCGACCTGGCCACCACACGCTTTGTGGTGGAGAACGCGCCCGCATCGATTGCCTGGCTGCGCGAGCTGGGCGTGCCCTTCACGCTCGAAGGCGACCAGCTGCACCTGACCCGCGAAGGCGGCCACAGCGCGCGCCGCATTGCCCATGTGACCGATGCCACCGGCGCAGCGGTGCAGCGCACACTGATCGACGTGGTGCGCGCCACGCCCGGCATCACGCTGTTCGAGCAGCACACGCTGGTGGACCTGATCACCACACGCAAGCTGGGCTTGCCCGGCAACCGTTGCCTGGGTCTGTACGCGCTCGACAGCGACACCGACGAGGTCGTGACCTTCCGCGCACCGCAAACCATTTTGGCCACGGGCGGCGCGGGCAAGGTGTACCTGTACACCACCAACCCCGACACCGCCACGGGCGACGGCATTGCCGCCGCCTGGCGCGCGGGCTGCCGCGTGGCGAACATGGAGTTCATCCAGTTCCACCCCACTGGCCTGTACCACCCGCACGAAAAGTCCTTCCTCATCAGCGAGGCGGTGCGGGGCGAAGGCGGCAGGCTGCTGCTCCCCCCCTCGGCGGGCGGCACGCGCTTCATGCTGGACCACGACCCGCGTGCCGAACTGGCCCCGCGCGATGTGGTGGCCCGCGCCATCGACTTCGAGATGAAGAAACACGGGCTGGACTGCGTGCACCTGGACATCTCGCACCAGAGCCCCGCGTTTTTGCAAGAACACTTCCCCAACATCCTGGCGCACTGCGCATCGCTCGGTATCGACATCACCAAGGAGCCCATCCCGGTGGTGCCCACGGCCCACTTCACCTGCGGCGGCGTGCTGACCGACCTGGCGGGCCGCACCGACCTGCCCGGCCTGTACGCCGTGGGCGAGGTGGCCTGCACCGGCCTGCACGGCGCCAACCGGCTGGCCAGCAACTCGCTGCTCGAATGCATGGTGTTCGCCCGCGCCGCCGCGCAGGCCATCGCTGCAGCCCCGACCACAGAACTGCCCACCGTGCCAGCGTGGGACGACAGCCGCGTTACGGATGCCGACGAGTCCGTCGTCATATCGCACAACTGGGACGAGTTGCGCCGCTTCATGTGGGACTACGTGGGCATCGTGCGCACGAACAAGCGCCTGGAACGTGCCGCCCACCGCATTGCCATGCTGCAAGGCGAGATCCAGGAGTTTTACGCGCACTTCCATGTCACGCGCGATTTGCTGGAGCTGCGCAACCTGGTGCAGGTGGCCGACCTGATCGTGAAAAGCGCCCAGCTGCGCCGCGAAAGCCGGGGCCTGCATTTCAGCCGCGACTACCCCGAGATGGCCGCGCCTGCGGCCCCCACCCTTCTCGTACCACCGGTGGCCCGATGACCTACAGCGTCAAAGAAATTTTCTACACCCTGCAAGGCGAAGGCGGCCAAGCGGGCACACCCGCGGTGTTCTGCCGCTTTGCGGGCTGCAACCTGTGGACGGGCCGTGAGCAAGACCGCGCACAGGCCATCTGCCAGTTCTGCGATACCGACTTTGTGGGTACCGACGGCACACTGGGCGGCAAGTTCGAGACGGCCACCGCACTGGCGGAGCTGATCGCCGCGCAATGGCCTGCAGGCGCGGGCCACCGCTTGGTGGTGCTGACCGGCGGCGAGCCCCTGCTGCAGGTCGATACGGCGCTCATCGACGCCCTGCACGCCCAGCAGTTCCGCATTGCGGTCGAAAGCAACGGCACCGTGGCCGCGCCCGAGGGCATCGACTGGCTCTGCATCAGCCCCAAGGCGGGAGCCCCCTGGGTGCAGCGCAGCGGGCAGGAGTTGAAGCTTGTCTGGCCCCAGCCCGGCTTTGACCTGTTGGTGCTGGAGCAGGACACGCAGTTCACCCACCGCTTTCTGCAGCCCATGGATGGCCTGCTGCAGCGACAGAACACTGCCGCTTGCATTGACGCCTGCCTGGCCCACCCCGCATGGCGCCTGAGCCTGCAAACCCACAAGCTCACCGGCATCCGTTGAGCGGTTTTCTTTTTGGTTCCCGTATGTTGTTCACTATCTCCCAGCGGTTCTTCTTCGACGCCGCCCACACCCTGCGCCGCGAAATCGAGGCCGAAGGCAGCCGCCGCGTGCACGGCCACACCTACCACGCCGAAGTCTTCCTGACCGGCCCACGCGACCCCGCCACCGGCATGGTGTTGGACCTGGGCCTGCTGCGCCGGGGCCTGGAGGTGGTGCGCGAGCAACTGGACCACCACATGCTGGACGACGTGCCCGGCCTGGGCACCCCCACGCTGGAGAACCTGTGCGTTTTCATCGCCCAGGCGCTGCCCGCCGACCTGCGCGCCAGCGTGAGCCGCGTGCGCGTGTGGCGCGAAGCGCTGGGCGACAGCTGCGTGCTGGACTTTCCACGGGCCTGAACGGCCATCGCCCTGCCCGCTGCAGGCGCCCCCACATTCACAGACTTCACTCAAGGAAGCCCGATGTTCCGCACCTTGCTCAAATCAAAGATCCACCGCGTGGCAGTCACTCAGTGCGAGCTGCACTACGAAGGCTCGTGCGCCATCGACGAAGATCTGCTGGATGCGGCCAACATCTCGGAGAACGAGCAGATCCACATCTGGAACATCAACAACGGCGAGCGCTTTGTCACCTATGCCATCAAGGGCCAACGCGGCAGCGGGATGATCTCGGTGAACGGCTCGGCCGCACGCCGCGCAGCCGCAGGCGACCTCATCATCATTGCGGCCTTTGCGCAGGTGCATGAAGACCAGGTGGGCATGCACCAGCCTCAGTTGGTCTTCGTGGACGACCACAACCGCCAGACCGAACTGCGCCACGCGGTGCCCACCCAGGCCCTCTAACCATGCAGCCACAACACGACGGACTGGTGGCCCGCAGCTTGGCCGCCGTCTGGCACCCGTGCACGCAGATGAAGCGGCACGAGGCTCAGCCACCCGTGGCCGTTGCACGCGCCCAAGGCCCGTGGCTCTACGGCGCCGACGGCCAGCGTTATCTGGACGGCATCAGCTCCTGGTGGGTCAACCTGTTCGGCCACAGCCATCCGCACATCCAGGCCGCGCTGGTGGACCAGTTGGGCCAGCTGGACCATGTGATGCTGGCAGGCTTCACCCATGCTCCGGTGGTGGAGCTGTCGGAGCGTCTCGCAGCCCTCACCGGACTGGGCCACGCGTTCTACGGCAGCGACGGCGCAGCCGCGACCGAGATCGCCCTGAAGATGAGCGCGCACTACTGGCGCAACATCGGCCGCCCCGCCAAGAGCCGTTTTGTGGGCCTGGCCGGCGGCTACCACGGCGAGACCGTGGGCGCACTGGCCGTGACCGACATCGCGATCTTCCGCGAGGCCTATGCACCGCTGGTGCGTTTGGCCGATACCGTGCCCAGCCCCGATGCGCGCAATGCAGCCCCTGGCGAAACCGCGCAGGACATGGCCCGGCGCGCCGCCGCCGCGCTGGAAGCATGGCTGCAGGAGCACCACACCACCACCGCTGCATTCATTGTTGAACCGCTGGTGCAATGTGCTGCGGGCATGGCCATGCACGACCCCGAATACCTTCGCCTGGCGCGCGCGCTGTGCAGTCGCTATGAGGTGCACCTTGTGGTGGACGAGATCGCCGTGGGCTTTGGCCGCACGGGCACCATGTTCGCGCACCAGCAGGCGGGCATCCGGCCGGATTTCATATGCCTGTCCAAGGGCCTCACGGGCGGCACGCTGCCGCTCTCGGCCGTGCTGACCACGGATGTGGTGTACGCCGCGTTCTACGACGACGATGTGGCGCGCGGCTTTCTGCATTCGCACTCGTACACCGGCAACCCCCTGGCCTGCCGCGCGGCGCTGGCCACGCTGGAGCTGTTTGAACAGCTGGATGCGCTGAATGCCAACAAGGCACTGGCGCAACGCATCGATGCGGCGTGCGCACCCTTGGCACAGCATCCACGTGTGCGCCATGCGCGCCGCCTCGGAATGATCTGGGCCTGGGATGTGGACACCACGCTGCCCGACTTTTCCCGCCGCTACCACCAGCACGCCATGGCGCGGGGGCTGGTGCTGCGGCCCATCGGCAAGACGCTGTATGCCATGCCGCCCTACGTGCTCGACGACGAAGCCGTGCAATGCCTGGCCAGCGGCGCGCTCGCTGCGCTGAACGCCACGCTGCAAGAGGAGAATTGATGATTGGATGTTTTGTCACCGGCACCGACACCGGCGTCGGCAAGACGCTGGTGTCCACCGGCCTGTTGCACGCCCTGGCGCCGCACCACCGCCGTGTGGTCGGCATGAAGCCCGTGGCGGCCGGTGTGGTGCCCTGGGGCGAGGACTGGGCCAGCGAGGACGCGATCGCGCTGCGCTCGGCCTCCACCCTGTCCGTCGCACCCGAGCTGGACAACCCCGTGCTGCTGCTCGACCCGTTGTCGCCCCACATTGCGGCCGAACGTGCCGGGGTGCAGATTGATATCGCGGCCATCGTGCGCAGCTACCAGGCGCTGGCCGCCCAGGCGGATGCCGTGGTGGTGGAGGGCGCGGGCGGTTTTCATGTGCCACTGACCGACACCCAGACCGGTGCCGACCTGGCCCAGGCCCTGGCCCTGCCCGTGGTGCTGGTGGTGGGTTTACGGCTGGGCTGCCTCAGCCATGCGTTGCTGACTGCCGAGGCCATCCGGGCGCGTGGCCTCGTGCTGGTGGGTTGGGTGGCCAACCGTGTGGACCCCGAGATGGAGGCCGCTGACGAGAACATCGCCTACCTGCGTGCGCGCCTGGGCGTGCCGCTGCTGGCCGAGGTGCCGTACCAGGACCTTCCCGATGCGCGCAGCCTGGTGTTTGAACTGCCCGGGGAATGGCTATGACGCAGGAATCCCACCCCACCTCCTGGCTCGACGAGATCCCGGGGCGCCTGGCCGACATCGAGCGCGCCCACCTGCTGCGCCGCCGCCGCGTGGTGCAACCCGCGGGCGGTGCCCACCTGCTGGTGGACGGCCAGCCCATGCTGGCCTTTTGCAGCAACGACTACCTGGGCCTGGCCGGCCACCCCGCGCTGGCCGAGGCCGCTCGCGACGCCACGCACACCTTTGGTGTGGGCTCGGGCGGATCACCCCTGGTCAGCGGCCACAGCGCCGCCAACGATGCGCTGGAGCGCGACCTGGCCGCCTTTGTGCAGCTGCCCCGTGCGCTGTACTTCTACGCGGGCTACGCCACCAACACCGGCATCATCCCCGCGCTGGTGGGCGATGGCGATGCGCTGTTTTCCGACGCGCTCAACCACGCCTGCCTGATCGATGGCGCGCGCCTGTCGCGCGCCACCATCCACCGCTACGCCCATGCCGACCTGGCCGCGCTGGAGACTGCTCTGGCCGCCAGCCCTGCACGGCGCAAGCTGGTGGTCAGCGATGCGGTGTTCAGCATGGATGGCGACCTGATCGACATCCCCGCCCTGCTGGCGCTGTGCGAGCGCTACGACGCGCTGCTGCTGCTGGACGACGCCCATGGTTTTGGCGTGCTCGGCCCCCAAGGGCGCGGTAGCCTGGCGCAAGCGGGCCTGACGGGCAACACCGCCTCGCGCCGCGTGCTCTACATGGCCACGCTGGGCAAGGCGGCGGGCGTGGCGGGCGCCTTTGTGGCGGGTGATGCTGCACTCATTGAATGGCTGCTGCAGAAGACCCGCACCTACATCTTTGCCACGGCCGCACCACCCCTGCTGGCAAGCGCATTGCGCAAAAGCCTGGAGCTGATCGCGACTGCGGACGACCTGCGGGAGGGGCTTTGCAAGCGCATTGCGCAACTGCGCGAAGGCCTGGCCGCGCTGCCCCCGGAACTGGGCTGGCACCTGCTGCCATCCCACACGGCGGTGCAGGCGCTCGTCATCGGCAGCAACGAAGCCGCCCTGGCCGCGATGGAAAGCCTGCGCCAGCGGGGCCTGTGGGTGCCCGCCATCCGCCCGCCCACGGTGCCCGTGGGTACGGCCCGGTTGCGCATTGCGCTATCGGCCGCGCACACGGCGGCGGATGTGGACGAGTTGCTGGCAGCGCTGGCGGCACATGCCGCCGACTGCGTGGCGGCTCTTCAACAAAAAACCGCAGGCACCAGCGTGGCGCCTGCGGCCGCTACAGCCTGACTATGGCCTGAACATCGACCTGTGACTCAGCCACCCCTGGAACCAGCGGACCGGCTGGTCACGGTCAGGTGCTTTCTTTCACGATGCGGCCATTGAGCGGCTGCACTGGGCGCGCGTTGGCGTTATAGAGCTGGCGGAACGCCTTGATCTGCTGGGCGCCCAGTTTCACGGGTTCCTTGAGCACCATCCACTGCACGCCCTCGGAACAGGGCGGCGTGGTCAACGACCCTGCAAAGCTGTAGTAACCCTTCTTGGCGGGCAACAGGGTGCTGGCGTCCAGCGTGAGCCCGTCCACCGTCACCTGCTCACCCACACGCGGCAGGTGCGAAAAGATGGGGGCCCAGGCCGCATTCGTCTTGCCCGGCTGGATCAGCACCGCCACCACGCCCAGGCCGCCGTCCGCAGCCTTGTGCACAAAATGGGCCACCATGGCGGCGTGCTTGCCGCCAATGGCCTCTTCGCTGGGGGTGTGGAAGTGGAACTGCAGCAGCTCCATCGCCTTGCCGTCCACCACCAGCTTGCTGCCCGCAGGCATGTTCACCTGCACCGTGTGCCCGTTGTTGACCAGCGTGGGGGCGCCTGCGGTGTACTGGAAGTCCAGCGCAGGCAGCGCCTCTTTCACGGCATTGCGAATGTCGATGGGGCTTTGCGCCGCACCACGTGCACAGGCCTCAAAACCAGGCTCCAGCGCGCCCCAGTGGGCGGCACCGTGTTTGCCCTTGTATTCCCAGTGCGGGTGGGCGCCCTCGGCGCTGGCCCAGGTGGCGGCGCACAGCACGAGGGCAAACAATGTGGCTTTTTGGATCAAGAAGGGGGGTGTCATGGCTCTTAAGGAACAACAAGTTGATGAAAAACAAGCTGCTGCAAGCAGCCGCGTGATAGTCAGCAGCCTTGCTTAACGGCGGCTTAAACTGCTGGGTGCCACTGACGGCCCAAGGGTTGCTGGCTTAAGAACCTGTTCAGAATCTTTTCGGGGATCGCATTGGAGTGCCATCGTGATGGACGTGGATGCTTCGGAGGCGCCGCATGGGCTCATGCCCATGCAAGCAGCAGAGGCTTCCAATCGCCCGATTTCACTCCAACCCTTCGGGCAAGTGCCTTGCCGGGCGGCCTGCGGCGTTGCGGCACTTGTGCGACCCTGAAAAGATCTTGAACAGGTTCTTAGAACCTGTCTACCATGGCTTTGAAGTGAATTCACTCGACCGAACCGGACCCACCCCATGCCCCACCTGACCATTGAATACTCGGCCAACCTGCCCCACTACCCAGAGGCCGAAACGCTGACGGCCCTGAATGCCACCCTGTGCGCCCACCCCCAGGTGCAAGACGAGGCGGACCTGAAGACCCGGTTCATCGTGGCCGACAGCTTCGAGATCGGCATCGCGCCCGCCAACCGCGCTTTTGTGCATGCCCAACTGCGCCTGCTCGCGGGCCGCACGCCCGAGGCCAAGAAAGAGCTGTCCGACCGCATCGCCGCCGTGCTGCGCGAGCGCACCCCCAAGCCCCAGGGCGTGATGGTGCAGCTGAGCGTGGAGATCGTCGATATGGACCGGGGCTCGTACGCCAAAGAGCGGCTCTGAACCAGCGGCGGCAATTTCTGAATAAATTCGGCCCTACCGCTTATCCATAGTCATTTGTAGCTATTATTTTAATAGCAATACTCTTTGCCACCAAAGCCTGGCGGGTGCCTTGATGCATCAGCCTGGGTCTTCTGCCACTAACTCCGCAGCCAACCAGCCGCGTAGGCTGTTGATGAACGCCCAGCCTTGCACGCGGGGCAGGTCCTGCAGCCGCACCACGGCTTCTGCCACACGCCCCTCGCGCAGCGCCACCGCGCGGCCCACGCCGGGCAGCAGGCCACAGGCCAGCGGCGGCGTGACCCAGCGGCCATCGAGCAGCAGGGCGATATTGCCGAAGGTACTTTCGGTGATCTCACCCGCCTCGTTCCACAACACGGTGTCGAACACCCCCGGGGCCGTGGGCGCAAAAGCCGCGTAGTGGGCGCGGCGCGTGGTCTTGTGGCGCACGAATTCGCCGTGGGCCTCCGGTAGCGGGCTGCGCGCCAGCTGCAGGCGCACGGGCTCGGGCGTTGGGGCCAGTGCAAAGGCCTCGGCCCGGGGCTCGCCAGTGGCATTGAGCAGCAAACGCACACGCCAAGGGCCCGTGCCGTGCCCTGAGGCCAGCATCCTCAGGCACTGCCCAACCTTCTCCCCATCGAAGGGGTAGCCAAAATGCACCGCCGCTGCCTGCAGGCGCGCCAGGTGTTCGGGCAGATGGCGCCACTGGCCGTCCACCAGCGCCAGGGTTTCGAGCAGGTCAAAAGGCTGGCTGGCGCGCTCCACAAAGGCACGCTTGTGGCGCCACTCGTTCCATTCGGCATCCGCTTGCGCGCCCGAGGTGATGCCACTACCGATACCGCAGGTGGCCTGGGTGTGGCCGCCATCGGTGCGCAGCACCACGGTGCGAATGGGCACGTTGAAGGTGGCCGCCACGCGGTGCTGCCCATCCGCCCCGGCGGCACCCACAGGCCGCACCACGCCCACGGCGCCGCAGTACACGCCGCGCGGCGCGGGCTCTATCGCATGGATCATCTGCATGGCGCGCACCTTGGGCGCACCGGTGATGGAGCCGCAGGGAAACAACGAAGCAAACACGTCGGTCAGCGTGGTACCGGGCCGCGTGCGGGCCGTCACGTCCGACGTCATCTGCCACACGGTGGGCAGGGCCTCGGTGGCAAACAGCGCGGGCACACGCACGCTGTGCGGCAGCGCGATACGGGATATGTCATTGCGCAGCAGGTCCACGATCATCACGTTCTCAGCCCGCTCCTTGGGCGACGAGCGCAGGTGCTCAGCGTTGGCCACATCCTGCGCAGGCGTGGCGCCACGTGGCGCGGTGCCTTTCATGGGGCGCGCCAGGATGGCCCCACCCGCCGGGTCACCATGGGCGCCGCTTTCCCAGTCAAAGAACAATTCGGGCGACACCGAAAGCACCTGTTCGCTGCCGGTGTCGATGAACGCGGCATAGCCGCCAGGCTGTGAGCGCTGCAAGGCCTGGAACAAGGCCTGCGCGCTGCCCTGCAGCAACTGGCCCGACAGCGGCGCGGTGTAGTTGACCTGGTACAGCTCGCCATCGCCGATGGCCTGGTGAATGCGGGCCAGGGCTGCATCGAATTCCGGACGCGAGGGCCCCGAGGTCCACTCCACATGGGCCCCATCGGTCGCATTGGCAGCGGCTTCCCCGGGCCACGGCAGCGCTTCGTCATAGACGGCAAACCAGGCCAGCGGCCCCTGGGATGGACGCACCTGGAAGGCTGCATCGAAGGCCCGAGCCGCCTCGTAGCGCACGTAGCCCACACACCATGCGCCTGCCTGTGCGGCAGCAAACACGGCATCGAGAACGGGGCGCACCTCGGCCAGGTCACGGGCCAACAGCACGGCGCGGGGCGCGCGGAAGGCATGGCGAAGGCGGGGCGCTGACGGGGCCAGCGCGGCACTGAAGTCGATGCAGGAATTCATGGAAATGGCGGGCGCGGCGGCAGCACCTTGAAGGAAACGGGCGCCTTGAGGCAAACAAGGGCAGCCGCCTATCGTAAACGCCGCAGGGCACGGACTCTGCGGAGGGTGGGCAGCGCGGTCCTGTTGCAAGTGCAAGCAAAAAATCCGACAAATGCGAATAATTCTTGTTTATAATTTTTACCCAGCGGTGCATTGCCATGCGCCCCAAGCAGCCAGCCGTCGCCAGCCAGCCTCCTGTCCCCTCAAGGAACCACTGTGCTGCCACCGACCGTGCC
Organism: Acidovorax sp. JMULE5; assembly: GCF_013376875.1. Classification (GTDB taxonomy): domain Bacteria; phylum Pseudomonadota; class Gammaproteobacteria; order Burkholderiales; family Burkholderiaceae_C; genus Acidovorax; species Acidovorax facilis. The sequence goes on along the minus strand of NZ_CP035951.1, from coordinate 5,009,245 downwards.
AGGCTCTCTGCCTTCTTCTTCGTTGGACGCCGCTCGCGCGGCCCCCCTTCACCCCCTCGCGGCCGCCACACGCTTGGCGCTCGCCAGTCTGGTCACGGCCGGCATCATGGCCCCGGCAGGCGCTCAGACCGCATCTCCGGACGCCGCCGACCGCCCCCGTGCCCTGCCAGAGGTCCAGGTCACGGCAGACGGCGATGCAGGGCTGCCCGCCACCGTCGGCAACGGGCACACGGCGCGCGGCGGCCGGCTGGGGCTGCTGGGCAACACCGACACCCTGAACGCACCGCTCAGCGCCACCAGCTACACCTCGCAGATGGTGCAGGACCAACAGGCCGTCACCATTGCCGACATCGTGAAGAACGATTCGTCGGTCCGGCTCTCGGGCCACTCCGGCGACCAGCTGGACTCTTTCTTCATCCGAGGCTTCCCGGTGGGCGACCAGAACTCGGGCGAAATCGCCTTTGACGGCGTCTATGGCATCGCCCCCAACTACCGCGTGCTGGCCGACTACGCGGAGCGCATCGAGCTGGTCAAAGGGCCCGCAGCGCTACTGTTTGGCATGTCCCCGGCCAGCAGCGTGGGCGGCACCATCAACATCGTGCCCAAGCGTGCCACCAGCGCCCCGCTCACACGCATCTCTGCCGACGTTGGCCCCTCCGCACAGGGCGGTGGCCAGATCGACCTGAGCCGCCGGTTTGGCCCCGAACGCCAGTGGGGCGTGCGCATCAACGGCAGCCACCACCAAGGCGACACGCTGCTGGACAACCAGTCGCGCAAGGCGGACGTGGGAGCGATCGCGCTCGACTACCAGGGCGAACGGCTGCGCGCCACCGTGGACGCCATCGCGCAAAAGGAAAGTGTCGATGCGCCACAGCGCCGGCCGTTTCTGGCCGCAGGGGCCACGGCCGTACCGGCCGCACCCGATGGCCGGCGCAACGTGAGCCAGCCCTGGGAATGGTTTGAAACCACCGACCGCTCCCTGCTGCTGCGCCTGGAATACGACCTGAACGACCAGACCACCGCGTTCGCCAACGCAGGCGGCGGACGCACACGGGTAGACCGGCTCTTTGGCAACCCCACCCTGCTCAATGTGCAGGGCGACACCAGCACGTTGCCGCAGCGCTTTCAGTTCGAGGTGGACCGGAGCACAGCGGACGCCGGGCTGCGCACCAAGTTCGCCACCGGCAGTGTCCACCACACGGTCACGCTGCAGGCCAGCACCTACCACGACCGCCTGGGCCGTGGGTCCGTCAACGGCACCACCGTGTTGTCCAACATTTACGCGCCGGTGAACAGCCCGGCGCAGAACGTGGCCGCCCCGGCCCAGGTCGCGCGGGTGGCCGACACCCAGTTGTCCAGCATCGCGCTGGCCGACACCCTTTCGATGCTGGACGACCGGGTGCAGGTGCTGCTGGGCGTGCGCCGCCAGCGTGTGAAGTCCGACAACTTCAACACCACCACGGGCGCCGTCGCCTCGTCGTACGACCAGAGCGCAGTGACGCCGCTGGCGGGCCTGGTCGTCAAGCCCTGGCAGAACGTATCGCTCTACGCCAACTACATCGAAGGCCTGAGCAAGGGCGACATCGCTCCGGCCACGGCCTCCAACGCAGGCGAGGTGTTTGCGCCCTACAAGGCCAAACAAAAGGAAATCGGCGCCAAGTTCGAATGGGGCCGGATGATCAGCTCGTTGAGCCTGTTCGAGATCACCAAGCCCAGCGGCCAGCAGACCAACGGCCTGTTTGCAGTGGATGCCAAGCAGCGCAATCGGGGGGTGGAACTGAACGCCTCCGGCCGTGTGGTGCCTGGCGTCTCCGTCACCGGCGGCGTGACGCTGCTGCAAGGTGTACTGAGCCAGACCAACAGCGCGGCCACGCAGGGCAAGAAAGCCATCGGCGTCCCCTCGGTGCAGGCCAACCTGGGGCTGGAGTGGGATCTGCCCTGGGTGCCGGGCCTGGCACTGAGCGGGGGTATCACCCACACCGGAAAGCAGTATGTGGACCGCGCGAACACGCTGGGCATTCCATCGTGGACCACCGCAGACCTGGGCGCCCGCTACCGCACACAGATCGCCGGCAAGCCCACGACGTTCCGTGCCAACCTGCGCAACGTGGCAGACCGCGCTTACTGGGCCAGCGTATCGCAATACGGCAGCCTGGTGCAGGGTGCGCCACGTTCCCTGGTCGTGTCGGCCACCGTTGATTTCTGAGGCACCACCATGCGAGCCCAGCACCATGGTGAGTTGGCGGACTTGGCGGGCATGAACAAAGTTACGGCGGCGCACCGGCATGCATCCACCGTACCCGCAGCGGCGCCAACGCCGCTGCCCCCGCCAGCGGCCACGGCAGCCAAGGTGTACCCAGCCCTGCCACCGCTGCTGGATGAAGCGGTGGCGGCACTGGTACACGCATCACCCGCAATGCTGCCGGGCCTGGTTGCCCAATACGGCTCGCCGCTGCACCTCGTCTGGCCGCAGCGGCTGGAAGACAACGTGCACAAGCTGGCGGCCGTGCTGCAGTCCCACCCCATGCCCTTTGAGATCTTTTACGGGGCCAAGGTCAACAAGTCGCCCGCCCTGGTCCGCGCGGCCGTGCAGGCTGGCATCGGCGTGGACGTATCCAGCCTCTACGAGGCGGGTGACGCACTGCGTGCTGGTGCGGACCCAACGCGGCTGTGCGCCACCGGCCCGGCCAAGACCCGGGCGTTCCACAAGCTGCTGCTGGACAACGCATCCCTCATTTCCATCGACTCGCTGCAGGAGCTGCAAGACCTGGATCACTGCCTGCAGTCTGCTGGCGCGGGCCAGCGGGCGCGCGTGCTGCTGCGCTACCGGCCCCAGGCCTTGGCCACCAGTCGCTTTGGCATGGGCGCTGGCGACCTGCGCGCGGGCCTTGCCCGATTGGCCAACCCAGAGGCACGCATGGTTCTGGAGGGCTTTCACTTTCATCTGTCGGGCTATGCGGTCGAGCCGCGTGTGCAGGCCGTGCGCGAGCTGCTGCCCTGGGTGCATGAAGCCCGCCGCATGGGGCTGAACGCCCGGATGCTGGACATCGGCGGCGGCCTGCCCATTCGGTATGTGGACACCGCCGCCTACAGCGCTTTTCTCGCAGCGCAGGATGGCGCGCACTACCGCAACGGCAAGGTGCCCACATCGTTCTACCCCTATGGCGGGCCTGTGGACGCCTGCATGTGGATGGAGCAACTGCTGTGCTCGGCGTGCACGGAGGGCATGACCGTGGCACAGGCACTGAACGCGGCAGGCCTGACACTGGCCATCGAACCCGGGCGCAGCCTGGTGGACCAGGCCGCCATCTCAGTCTTTCGCGCCACGCGGGTGAAACCGCTGGCCGACGGACAGTATGTGATCTTTGTGGAAGGCAGCAGCTTCAGCGCCTGCGAGACCTGGTTCGGCTCCGAGTTCCTGGTGGACCCAGTGCTGGTGCCTGGGAGTGCCCACGGACCGCGCCCGACACCGCCACAGGCTTGCCAGGCCTACATCGCCGGGCACAGCTGCCTGGACGACGATGTTCTGACCCACCGCTGGATCGGCTTTGCGCGTGTGCCGCAGGCCGGTGACCTGCTGGTGTATGCCAACACCGCGGGTTACCAGATGGACCTGCTGGAAAACGAGTTTCACCGCCATCCCATGCCCCGCCGCATTGCAGTCACCCGCACTGCGGCAGGTGCCATGGCCTTTTCGCCAGACGACGAACGAACGGAGTAAAGACATGATTCTCAGCAAAGTGACGGACCTGATCGGACACACGCCCATCCTGGGCATCCCGATTCCTTCGAAGAAAACGCGGCTGCTGCTCAAGATCGAGAAGAACAACCCAGGCGGGAGCATCAAGGACCGCATGGCGCGCAACATGATCGTCGCGGCGATGCGCTCCGGCCGCCTGCAGCGCGGTGGCGTGGTGGTGGAGTCTTCGTCAGGCAACACCGGCATTGGACTGGCCATTGCGGCCATCGAGTTCGGCCTGCGCTTTATCGCGGTGGTGGACCACCATGCCGCGCCCGACAAGATCGCTGTGATGCGCGCACTGGGTGCGGAGATCCGCTACGTGGAGGGCGACTACCGCGAGGACGAGGTGGCCGTGGTGGAGCGCCAGCGCCTGGCGGCAGAAGTGGCCTCCGAGATCCCTGGTGCGGTGTTCATGAACCAGTCGGACAACGTGGCCAACGCGGGCGGCTACTTCGACTTCGTGCGCGAAGTGATCGACCAGGTCCAAGGCCCGGTGGACGCGTATGTGGGCTGCGTGGGCACGGGTGGCTCGATGACGGGCATTGCACGCGGGCTCAAGCTGCACAACCCCCGCACCCGCACCATCGCGGTCGAACCTGCAGGTTCCATCATCTTCGGGCAGCCTGGGCGGCCGTACTACCAGTCGGGCACAGGCACACCCAAGGGCGACACCGTGGGCCTGGTGCTGGACTACAGCTGCATCGACCTGGGCGTGCAGGTGACTGATGCACAGGCGTTTGAAACCGCCCGCTACTTCGCGCAGCACACAGGCCTGCTGGTGGGCGGATCCACCGGCGGCGTGCTCTACAAGGCCCTGGAGTTCATCCACAGCGGCATGATCGCGGGCAATGTGGTGGCGGTGGTGGCCGACGGGGGCGAGAAGTACCTGCACACCGTGTTCAACGAGGCATGGCTCAAGGAGCGCAACATCATCGACCCCACGGTCTGGGCGCAGCTCGACGGCTGGCTGGCCAAGGACGTGGTGGAAGAACTGCCGCGTACCAACGACCGGCTGAAGGTGGCCTGAACGTGGATGCCATGCAAGACCTGGACGTGGTTGTCTGCGGCGGCGGGCGAACGGGGCACCTGAACGCGGTGCTGTTCAAGCAGGTGCCCGGCGTTCGCGTGTCCCTGCTCACTACGCGGCAGGACGTCATCGCGCGCCACCAGGACAACCCCGACGGACTGACCGCCTTGGTGCCGGACTCGCCCCCGCTGCGGGCGCGGCTGGACACAGTGGGCCACGATGCCACCCTGGTCGCCAACGCAGACCTCGTGATCCTCACCGTGCCGGCCCACGTGCGTGCCGCCTGGCTGCGCGGCATGGTGCAGGCGCTGCCGCGCGACAAACCCGTGTATGTGGGGGCCATCCCGGGCTTTTGCGGCTTTGACTGGCTGGCCGAGAACATCCTGGCAGAACGGCCCAACGCGGTGATCTGGGGCATGAAGGACGTGCCCCACACCGCGTACGACCTGCACCCCGGCATCTCGGTGCGCATGGGGGGCGCCAAGCAGGTGCTGCACGTGGGCACCCACGCCCGAGAGGGCGCCAGCGCACGCACTGCCCTGCAACGGATGCTGCAGCGCCTGTACGCAGCACCGGTGGAATTGCTCGACCACTACCTCGAAATCACGCTGACGCCGGGCAACCCCATCATGCACAGTTCAGTGGTCTATGGATTGGCGGGCCCCTACAGCCAGTCGCATGGCCGCCCCTTTCCCGCCCCCGTCTGTTGGTGGACGGACTGCACCGAACTGGGCGCGTATTTCCTCGCGCGCAGCGACGAAGAAAACCAGCGGCTGTGCAAGGCCGCCGAGCAACGCATGGGCATCAATCTGTCGTCGGTCAAACCCCTGCACCAGGAGATCGTCGAAGCCTACGGAGACCAGATACGCGACCCCCGCACGCTGCTGTCCGTGCTGCGCTCCAACCAGGCTTACGACGCCATCGAAGCCCCGATGGTGCAGGCCGCTGGCCAACCCGGCTACGTGATCGACAAGGACAGCCGCGCGTTCCAGGAGGATGTCGCCTACGGCTTGGCCGTGCTGGTGGAAATGGGACGGCGGCTGGACGTGCCGCTGCCCCACATCCAGGAGATCTTCGACTGGAACGTGGGCTACATGCAGGGCCTGCGCGGCTCGGCGCTCGACTACTTCCCATCCACCTGGCCCGCCTGACGGGCGTGCCCAGCCCTGTTGTCCCATGCACCTCTCTACCAACACCCTGGCCCGGCCGGAACCAACTCCTGCCTCCACTTCACCACCACAAGACGCACAGGCTTTCGCGCAGCACAACGCATTGCGGCGCCTGGTGCGCTGCCTGTTTGCCGAAGGCATTCTCGACAGTGGATCACTGGTCTTTGCTCCGCACGGCAATACGGCCTGGTTCCCGCTGTGGGAGCACCATGCCCTGGTGTATTTCTCCGCGCTGCGGGCTGCGCCCGCCCGCACCTTCCTTCTCGACGGCACGATCACCCTCGTGGAGCCGAGCGGCAAGAAGACGGCCATCGACACACCCGACCAGCTCATCGATCTGCTCGCGCCCTGTTTTGACTTCACCGCCACGCCCCAGGGCCTCGCCGGGCTCAAGAACGACATGGCCAACAGCGTCGCCAATGACGCGCTGGCACGCGGCCACCGCCGCCACTGGAACGAAGAACTGCGGCGAGCCATTTTGGACACCGGCTCCAGGGGCCTGGTGGACTATGTGCGCCACCACCGTACCGCGCGGGATGCTGCGGTGCTGCTTGAGCAGTGGGGCTCGCTCGAAGGGCACCCCTTCTACCCCACCTGGAAAACCAAGCCCCAGCTGAGCCCCACCGAAGTCGCACAGCTGTCACCGGAATTCAATGCGTGCGTGCCCGTGCGCATCGCTGCACTGCGGGCCGACATGGCCTATGTGGAACGCATGCCCCATGTGCAGGACTACCGCACCTGGTTTTCCCAGCAGTTCCCGGACGTGTGGCAGCGCTGGAGCGATAGCCTTCGGGCACGGCAGCAGAACGCTGACGACTGGCTGCCCCTGCCCATCCACACGTGGCACCTGGAGCACTACGTGAAGGAAGCCTACGCGGACGAAATTGCCGAGGGGGTGCTCATCACCGACGGCACCGACATCGACACCCGCCCCACCATGTCGTTTCGCACCATGGTGCCGCAGCTGCCCGGGGCCACGCCGTTCATCAAGCTGCCCCTGGCGCTGTGGCTCACCAGCGAACAACGCAGCCTGCAGGCCAAGTCGATCCACATGGGGCCGCGCATCAGCACAGTGATCGAACGCATCTTGGCCGAGGAAAACGGCTTTGACCGCCGCCTTGAAATTTTTCCCGAAGAAGTGGCGCTGCACTACCGCCACGCAGTCCGCCAGGAGGACCGCCCGGGGCGGCACCTCTCGGTGGCCTACCGCGGGGCCCGCCAGGCGCTGGACCGCAGCGACGGTCTGCTGCCCATCACGGTAGCCACCTTGTTCACGGCTTCGCCGCTGGACGCACGGCCGCTGGTGACGGAACTGATCGAACGCGCAGCGGGCCGTGCCACGCCTGAAACGGTGGGTGCGTATTTCAGGCAGTACGCGCGCGCCGTCACACGGCCTGTGGTCGCGATCTACCTGCTTTACGGCATCGGCCTGGAGGCCCACCAGCAAAACACGTCCGTGCTGTGTTCCGAGGATGGCAGCCCCCGGGGTTTGCTGATCCGGGACTTTGGCGACGGACGCACGTTTGCCCCGCTGCTGGAAGCGCGCGGCTACACACTGCAGCCCTATGTGCACCCGGGCATCCTGCCCACTGTTTTCCGGGACGACATCGAACCCGTGCGCACCTTCGTGCTCGACGCCTGTTTTGTGTGCCATCTGCATGAGCTGGCCCTGGCGCTCACGCACGAGTACCAATTGCCCACCACCTGGCTGTGGGAGATTCTTCGCGAGGAAACCGAGGGCGCCTTCGATGCGGTGCAGGCGCGTGTCGAGCCGCAGTTGTGGCGCGCGGAGCGCGAGCAGTTTCTGCACGCGGCCTGGCCCACGCGCTCGGTGTTGCGCATGCACCTGCAGCAATACGCAGACTACCGCCTGCAGCACCGGCTACCCAACCCGCTGGGTGCGGCCCAGGCCTTCGGGAAGGTTTGATGGTCTCCACGCCAGCCGCATCCAGCGCCCTGCCCCGCCTGGTTCACGCACTGTTCGTGATCCAGCTCATTTCCATGGGCGCCATGGAAATGAGCGGGCCCTTCTGGCCGGTGCACCTGCAGTCCCTGGGCGCATCGCCCGGCGTGCTGGCGTTTGCGGGCATTGCCGTGTATGTGGGTCCCATGCTGGGCGTGGCGCTCACCAGCACCTTCTGGGGCAAGGTAGGGGACCGCTTCGGGCACAAGCCCATGATGGTCCGTGCGCTCCTGGGGCTGGCCATCACACAGCTGGCCCTGGCCTTTACGCTGGATGTCTGGACAATCCTGGCACTGCGCTTTCTGCAAGGGGCGTGCGCAGGCTATCTGGCACCGGCGCAGGCCTACGGTGTGAGCGCCGTGGTGCCTGCGGTCCGGGGGCGCCTGTTTGCCTACCTGCAGGTGTCCACCAACGTGGGCTCGCTGGCAGGGGCGCTGGCGGGCGGGCTCATCCTGGACCACGCCACGTTCTTCTGGATCAACCTCACCGCAGCGCTGCTGTGCGCACTGTGCGCTGCGGCCGTGGCCGTGCTACTGCCGCGTCGTCCTGCCGCAGGCAGGGCCCAGGGCGTGACGGCGATCCCATCGCCAGCACCATCTTCATCAGCAGCAGGCGACGCAACGCCAGTGAAACCATCACCCTGGTTTGCGTCCCCCGTGGCGGGGCTGCTGGCCGTGCTGGGGATCCTGCTGGTGGCCCGCATGCTCACGCAAACCCCATTTGCGATGTATGTCCGCTCGGTGTTTGCCGTGGACAACTGGGTGGTGGGCCTGTGCTACGGGCTTCTTTCCATGGGGTTCATCGTGTCGGCCACGCTCTGGGCGCGCTACTTCGAGCGCTTGCAGGGCCCCGACGCCCTGATCCGCATGGCCTGGGTGGCTGCCGCCTGCGCCTTGCTGATGGTGCTGGCGGGGGCTACTCACAGCGTGGCTTTTTTTATTGCACTGCACTTTGCCTGGGGCGTGCTGCTGGGCGCCACCACACCGGTGCTGATGGCCCAGATTTCGCATGCCACGAGCGGGCAACACCAGGGGCGCATTCTGGGCGTGGCGCAGAGCACCGCCCAGTTCTCGTCCATGGCCGGCATCGCACTGGGCGGGGGCCTGACCCAACTGCTGGGCCTGCACACCACCTACTTCCTTGTAGCGGGGGCCTATGCCTGCGCCCTCGCGGTCATCGTCGCCGTGCTGCGCATGCGCCGCACCCGGCCAGGCGCAGCCAGCCTTGCCGGGCCATGACCCCCACGGCGCACCGCATCTTTTTCCTCCCCACCCCTTCATTCACAAAGAGTCTTTGACATGGCAATGGGTCACCGCTGGCGCATCGCGCTTCTTATCCTTGTGCTGGCAGGCATCGCCGCCGCCAGCATTTATCTGGTTTCTCCGGCCGCAGCCCCCGAAGGCCCTGCATCCCCCCCGCCCTCCGGCAGCCACCACGTCACGGTGACCGACCTGCTGGGGCGCAACGTGCAGGTGCGGGCGCCGGTGCAGCGCGTGATCCTGGGCGAAGGGCGGCAGTTGTACCTGGTGGCCGCACTCGATACGGACAACCCGATCCAGCGCATCGTGGGCTGGCGCAAGGACCTGATCCAGGCCGACCCCGACACCTATTCGGCGTACGCCAAGAAATTCCCGCGCATTGCCGACATTCCCACCTTTGGCGGCTTTGAAGACGGCACCTTCGACATCGAGCAGGCCATCGCGCAGAAGCCCGACGTGATCCTGCTGAACATCGAAGCCCAACGGGCCACCGATGACGCCCGCTACATCGAGAAACTGGCGGCGCTGGGAATTCCGGTGGTGTATGTGGACTTTCGCCATCGCCCCATGGAGAACACCGAGCCCACCATGCGCCTGATGGGCCGGCTGCTTGGCAAGGAAGCGCGCGCCGAAGAGTTCATCGCGTACCGCGCGGCGCAGATCCGGCGTGTGGCAGACACCATCGCCGCCCAGCAGCCCCCGCGCCCCAAGGTGTTCATCGAACGCATCGGCGGCTACACCGAAGACTGCTGCCTGAGCTTTGGCAACGAGAACTTCGGCAAATACGTGGAAGTGGCGGGGGGCACGAACGTTGCCAAGGGCGTGATTCCCGGCACCTTCGGCCAACTCAACCCCGAGCAGGTAATCGCCTCCAACCCTGACCAGGTCGTGGTCACCAGCGCCAACTGGGAGGCCTACGTACCCTCGGGCCACTGGATTGGCGTGGGCCCCGGTGCCGACCTGGCGGAGGCCCGGCGCAAGCTCGAAACCTATACCCGCCGCCCCGCCTACGCCGGAACCCGGGCTGCGCAAGACCGCGCGTTCCACGCCATTTGGCACCAGTTCTATAACAGCCCGTACGAGTTTGTTGCCATCCAGCAGTTGGCCAAGTGGTTCCACCCGGCCTTGTTCACAGACCTCGACCCGGACGCCACTTACCGTGAGATGCACGAACGCTTTCTGCCCGTGCCCTATGAACCCGGTTACTTCGTGAGCCTGGATGGCGCCACACCCACAGCCTCCGCAGTGCCCTCCATCGCCAAGGCTGCCCCATGACGACCACGGCGATGGCACCCCCTGCAAGCCAGAGCGCTGGCTACCGTGCCCTGGTGCGCCGCAAGCGCTGGCTGCTGCTGGGTTTTTTCGTGCTGACGACCTTGAGCCTGCTGCTGGACCTGGCACTCGGGCCGGTGGGCTACAGCGTGAGGGACGTGGTGCAGGCTGTGCTGTGGCCCGACAGCGTGCCCGTGCAACTGCGCGTGGTGGTGTGGGACATCCGCCTGCCCACCGCGCTCATGGCGCTGGCTGTGGGTGCTGCGCTGTCGGTGGCGGGCGCACAGATGCAGACCACGCTCAACAACCCGCTGGCCAGTCCGTTTACGCTGGGTATTTCGGCGGCGGCCAGCTTTGGCGCCGCGCTCGGGCTGGCCTTCGGTGTTGCCCTGTTCCCCACGGTGGCCGGGTATGTGGTGCCGCTGAATGCCTTTGTGATGGCTATGCTGTCCGCCGGGTTGATCCACCTGCTGAGCATGAAACGCGGCGTGACCACCGAGACCATCGTGCTGCTGGGCATTGCGCTGGTGTTCACTTTCAATGCACTGCTGGCGCTGGTGCAGTATTTCGCCACCGAGCAAGCCGTGGCGGCCGTGGTGTTCTGGACCATGGGCAGCCTGACCAAGGCCACCTGGCCGAAGCTGGGTGTGACCTGCCTGGTTCTTGTGGTCACGCTGCCCCTTTTTGCGCGCAACAGCTGGGCACTGACGGCCCTGCGCCTGGGCGATGACAAGGCCGCCAGCTTCGGCATCAACGTGGCGCGCCTTCGGCTGCAAACGCTGGTGCTGATCAGCCTTCTGGCAGCCTTCCCGGTGGCGTTTGTGGGCACCATCGGCTTTGTGGGCCTGGTGGGCCCGCACATTGCACGCATGCTAATCGGCGAGGACCAGCGGTTCTTCCTGCCTGCGTCGGTCATGACCGGCGCATTGCTGCTGTCGATCAGCTCGGTGGTCAGCAAAACGCTGATCCCTGGGGCCATCTTTCCCATCGGCGTCGTGACCTCGCTCATAGGCGTGCCCTTCTTCATCTCGCTCATCCTGGGCCGCAGGGAGCGCTCATGGTGACGCTCCAGTTGCAAGGGGTGGGCGCGCACTATGGCAGCCGCACGGTGCTTTCGCATGTCAACACGCCCGTCTTCCACGCGGGGCAGATGGTGGCAGTGATCGGCCCCAACGCAGCCGGCAAATCGACCCTGTTCAAGCGCGTGGCCGGCATGCTCAAGGGACCGGGGCAGATCGTTCTGCAGGGCTCCCGCAAGGGGCCCGAGGGCATCTGCTACATGCCGCAGGACACCAGCGCCACCGCGCGGCTCACGGTGGTTGAATCCATACTGCTGGCCGCCAAACAGCAGCACCAGGGCTGGGCGGTGAGCGATGCCGAACTGGCACAGGTGGACACCATCACCGTGTCACTGGGCATCGCAGACCTGGCCTTTCGCAACCTGGGGGAACTCAGTGGCGGCCAGCGGCAACTGGTGTCCATCGCCCAGACGCTGGCGCGCGACCCCGAGATCCTGCTCATGGACGAGCCCACCAGCGCGCTCGACCTGCACCGCCAGATCCAGGTGCTGGACTTCATGCGCTCGCTGGCACAGGAGCGGGGGCTGATCGTGTTCATCGCGCTGCACGACATCAACCAGGCCCTGCGCTACTGCGACCATGCCCTGGTGATCGCCAACGGACAAGCGCAGCACAGCGGGCCTTGCGAGCAGGTGATCACGGCAACCATGCTGCGCGATGTCTATCGCATCCGGGCCCGCATTGAAAGCTGCTCGGCGGGCACGCGGCACGTCATTGTGGACGGCGTGGCGTAGTCCGCGCCCGTCGGGTACGCCACGATTCAATACCTGCGTGATGCCTCAGGCGGCCCCGATGCCAGGGACCAGGCCAGCCGTGGGCTGCCCACTCCTCAGCGCGGCCGTGAAGGCCAGCATGCGGTCAATGGGCTGGCGCGCGCGCGCGGATCAGCGCCGGGTCCACATAGATCGCGTTGGCGCCGGTCTCCAGCACCCGCGCCACATCGGCCAGGCCGTTCATCGCCATCCAGGGGCAATGTGCGCAGCTTTTGCAGGTGGCGCTGTTGCCAGCGGTGGGCGCCTCAATGAACACCTTGCCGGGGTTCAGCGTGCGCAGCTTGTGCATCATGCCGTTGTCGGTGGCCACGATGAATTCGGTGGCATCCATCTCGCGCGCGGCCTTGAGGATGGCGCTGGTGGAGCCCACGGCGTCGGCCAGGGCGATCACGTCTGCAGGGCTTTCGGGGTGGACCAGCACCTTGGCGTGGGGGTGATCCTTTTTGAGCGCCTCCAGCTCGAAGGCTTTGAACTCGTCGTGCACGATGCAGGCACCGTTCCAGAACACCATGTCGGCCCCGGTTTCGCGCTGGATGTAGGCGCCCAGGTGGCGGTCGGGCGCCCACAGGATCTTTTGCCCTGCTGCCTTCAAGGCGCCGACGATGTCGAGCGCGCAGCTGGAGGTGACCAGCCAATCGGCCCGCGCCTTCACGGCCGCGCTGGTGTTGGCGTAGACCACCACGGTGCGGTCGGGGTGGGCGTCGCAAAACGCGCTGAATTCCTCCACAGGACAGCCCAGGTCGAGCGAGCAGGTCGCATCAAGGTCTGGCATGAGCACGGTCTTTTCGGGGCTCAGAATCTTGGCCGTCTCTCCCATGAAGCGTACGCCGCTCACCACCAGGGTCTGCGCGGCATGGTCGCGGCCAAACCGCGCCATCTCCAGCGAGTCGCTCACCAGGCCGCCGGTTTCCTCAGCCAGGTCCTGCAGATCGGGGTGCACGTAGTAGTGCGACACCATCACCGCGTTTTTCTCTTTGAGCAGGCGGTGAATCTTGTCCTTGAGCGCGAGGCGTTCGGCCTGCGTGGGTTCGGGTGGCACGCGCGCCCAGGCGTGTTTGGTGGAGCAGACGGAGCCTTCCTCGGTATCGAGCGGCTGCTCGTACTCCACGTCGATGCGGTTCAGCACGGCAGTGGTGGTCATGACAGCTCCTGCAGACGCATGGAAAAGTCCGTCGCCTTGACGTCTTTGGTCAGCGTGCCAATGGAGATGCGGTCCACCCCCGTCTCGGCCAGTTCGCGCAGGCCTTCGAGCGTGACGCCACCCGATATTTCCAGAACCGCACGGCCCGCGTTGATGCGCACCGCCTCGCGCAGCGTGGGCAGCGGCATGTTGTCGAGCAGCACCATCTTGGCACCCGCATCGAGCGCCTCGGTCAGCTGTTCCAGGGTTTCCACTTCAATCTCGACGAACTTTGCTTGAGCTGCTACAGCCTGGGCGGCTTTGAGCACAGCCGTCACGCCACCGGCGGCGGCAATGTGGTTTTCCTTGATGAGCACTGCGTCGTGCAGACCGATGCGGTGATTGGTGCCACCGCCCACGCGCACAGCGTACTTTTGCGCCAGCCGCAGGCCCGGGATGGTCTTGCGCGTGTCCACGATGTGGGCGCGGGTGCCGGCCACCACATCCACATAGGTGCGGGTCTTGGTAGCCACGGCCGACAGCAGCTGCAGAAAATTGAGCGCCGTGCGCTCGGCCGACAGTAGTGCGCGGGCATTGCCTTCCAGCTCCAGCACCACCTGGTCGGGCGCGCATCGCTGGCCCTCGGCCACATGCCAGGTGATTTGGACCGTGGGGTCGAGTGCGCGCAAGGCGGCTTCGGCCCAGGGGGCGCCGCAGATCACGGCGGATTCGCGCGCCAGGATGCGGGCACGGGCGCGGCGGGTGGGGTCGATCAGGCCGGCGGTCAGGTCACCGCTGCCCACGTCTTCTTGCAGGGCGCGGTGCACATCCTCGTGCGCCAGTGTCGCCAGGGCTTCAGGAGTCATCGGGTTGTCGCGGCGTTTGTTCATGGGGCGCCAAGCATAGCGGCATCGCTCCCCCCACCGGGGGCAAATGCTATAAAGCCCCGCCACCGACGTGCCGGGTGCGGCCCGCACGCCGCCACCCGCAGCCCGCACAGACGGGCCTATCCACAGAGGGAGTCCACATGGAAAACAATGCGACGGCTTCGGCGCAGCCCGCCCCTGCGCACGCGCCGCCATGGGCGCTGGCGGCCGAGCACGCACTGGGCGCAGGCCAATGGCACGGCGCCTGGTGCACGCTGCTGGACGCAGCCCTGCCCGTACCTCTGTCCGTGCAGCAGCAGGTGCTGACCAGCCTGGACGCCTGGGATGCACTACCAGCCCAGGCCCCGGCAGCACAACGCGCCGCGCTGCTGCACACCGCCCTCGCCGCCGTACGCGGCGCCCACCACCACACCCACAGCGCAACGCTTACAGCAACAGGCAGGCAGGCCCGGCGGGTGCAGGGCTCCGGGCTGGTCAAGCGCTTTCGCAAGGGGGCTTTCACCCTGGGCCCGGTGGACGTGCAGGTGGCGCCAGGCCACATCCTGGGCCTGGTGGGCGAGAACGGCAATGGCAAGACCACCCTGCTGCGCCTGCTCGCGGCCGATCTGGCGCCAGACGCCGGCCAGCTCGACTGGGGCGCCACTGCCCGCGACCCCTATGCCTTGCGATCACAGCTGGCTTACATCCCGCAGCGCCCACACCCCTGGGGCGGGCGGCTCATGGACCACCTGCAGTTCGCCGCGCGCAGCCACGGCGTGGTGGGCGAGGCCAACCGCTGCCTGGTGGAGCTGGTGATTGCCCGGCTGTCGCTGCGGCCCTTTCGCGGCCACCAGTGGAAGCAGCTCTCCTCGGGCTACAAGATGCGCTTTGAACTCGCCCGCGCGCTGCTCACCCAGCCGTGCGTGCTGTTGCTTGACGAACCGCTGGCCAACCTGGACATCAACGCCCAGCAGACCCTGCTGTCCGATCTGCAATCGCTGGCGCGCTCGCCCTGGCGCCCGATGGCGCTGGTACTGAGTTCGCAACAGCTGTATGAGGTGGAGAAAGTGGCCGACGCCGTTCTGTTCCTGGAGCACGGCCACCCGCGCAGCGTGCAGGAACGCTTTGCGCAGATGGCGGGCTGCGCGATCGAGTTCGAGACAAGCTGGCCGGAGCCCATCCTAAGCGCCTGGCTGGGCCAGTTGCCCCCGCACACGCACCAGGTCAACGGACACACACACATCGTGAGCTTTCAGGGCGACACCAGCGCCGCCGACTTCCTGCGCGCCGCCGTGGATGCGGGGCTGCCGCTGGGCTATTTGCGCGACATCACCGACTCGACCCGCCGCCTTTTCGTGAAAGATTGACACACCATGCGCCGCCTGACCACTGCCTGGGATCAATGGTTTTTGATGCACAGCCCGCTGCTGTGGCAGTTGCGCCTGCACTGGTATCTGCCGCTGGCGCTGCTGTGGTGCCTGCTGATGTTCGGCGGGTGGATTGGCTGGACGGCCGAACCCGCGCGCTGGATGGGCAGCCCCGAAGGCACAGTGGTCGCCACGTGGAACCGGCCCGAGGACACGACGCAGCAGGTGGGCGGCATCATCGCCTGGATGATCGCCTTTGGCCTGGCGCTGTGGTGGCTGTGGCGCGTGCGCATCCACAACCGCTGGCGCGAGATCGCACCCGCGCCGCGCCTGGGCCTGTGGTGCGAATACCTGTGGGGCGCACTGTTTTTTGCCCTGCTGCTGGCCCCAACGCTGCTGCTGGACGCGGCCTACCGCGACCGCATCCAGCGCCTGTGGCAGGGCCAGGACACCGCCGCCCAGCAGCAGGCGGCGTGGCATGTGCGCCGCTGGGAGCTGCTGCTGGCGCAGGACAACGCGGCGCGGCTGGTCGAGTGGACACAGGCCGCACAGGCCATGCAGGCTGCTGAGCCGGCCACAGCCGCCGCCGAGATCCATGACAACGACAAATGCAACGAGAACCAGAGGTACAGGGAATACGACCCCGGCTGCGCAACCAACGCGCTGCAATCCCTGCATTGGCTGGCCCAGGCCGACACCGATGCCATTGCGCAGCAACTGGCGCACTACGGCGCGGCGCTGGGCCGATGGGGATACGCACCCCTGCGGCCGGGGGCGTCGGCGCAGGACCAGGCGCAGCAGCTCGTCAGCGCCTACCAGGCAGCCCTGCAATCGCCCCTGGCCCAAGATTGGCGCAACTACAAGGCGCAGCATGCAGGCACCGCGCAGCCGCAGGACCGCGCACGGGACGCCCGGGCTGCCCAGTCTCCCCGGGATGGGCGGGATTGCGATGTCGCCGTTTCTCGCGACCCCCGTGCCTGCTTTGCCGGCGACCTCGCGCGTTCGCCCAGCCAATGGCGCGACAACCTGCACAGCGCGCTGCAACAGCACCTCAGTCCGCCGCCCCGCCTGGTGCAATGGGCACACCCCCGCTACGGCATGGCACAGCCCGGCCTCGTCGCCCACCACCTGGAAGGCGCCACGCCGTCGCAAAGGGCGCAGGAGCGCCAGCGCGGCAGTGTGCTGGCCGCCGCCAGCGCAGGCTTCTTCGCGGCGCTGGCGCTGATCGCCGCGCGGCTGCTGTCGCTGCGGCAGATTGCTGCCCTGTGTGGCGCGCTCACGCTGGCCGCCCCCGCGCTGATGCTTCTGGGCGTGGCGGGCCTGGCCAACAACATCCTGCTGCCGCTGGTGCCGGCCACGCTGCTGGCGCTGGCCTGGGTGCGCATTGCGCTGCTGCGCCGCCCCTGGGGGGGCTCCACGCTGCTGGGCCTGGGCCTGGCGCTGTCCCTGGCGGGGTCGGCCAGCGTGTGGGACGAAGCCACCCGCGCGCTGGAGCTGCCCGACGGCTCGTGGCCGGAGCTGCTGATGGGCGCGCCCGCCGTAGCCGTCAGCACGGCCCTGCTGGTGGCCGCCTTGTCGCCCCTGTGGCGCCGTTGGCGCGCATTGCCCGAGCGTTGACACCCGCCCTGGTGGCGCACGCCGTGCAGCCCTAACCCAAGCCAAATAGCTTTCTGGGCATTGCACAGAAAGCGCAATCAGCTATTAAATAAGTAGCAATTTCTCAAGTATGGGGTGTGGCGAGCGCCGCCCCCATCTCGCATAGACTCGGCCGCAATTTCACAGCCCCTGACCGGAGCGCCCCATGACCAGCCCTGCAGCCCCCCAGCCACACCCTACGGCACTCTGCCGCCCGCATCCCCCCTGCCCCAGCGCCGCCCGGTCAGCCTGCCGCGCCTGGCGCAGATGCGCGCAGCGGGCGAGAAGATCACCATGCTCACCGCCTACGACGCCACTTTTGCGGCCGTGGCCGATGCGGCGGGGGTGGAATGCATCCTGGTGGGCGATTCGCTGGGCATGGTGTGCCAGGGCCTGCCCAGCACGGTGGGCGTGACGCTGGACACCATGGCCTACCACACGGCCAGCGTAGCGCGTGGTCTGCACCGCGTGCAGGGCACGGCCTGGCTCGTGGCCGACCTGCCCTACGGCACCTATGCCGAGAGCCGAGAGCAGGCGCTGCGCAGCGCCTGCGTATTGATGCAGGCGGGAGCGCACATGGTCAAGCTCGAAGGCGGGGGCTGGACGGCGCCCACGGTGGAGTTTTTAGTGCGGCGCGGCGTGCCGGTGTGCGCCCACCTGGGCCTCACACCGCAGACGGTGCATGCCCTGGGCGGCTACCGTGTTCAGGGCAAGACCGACGATGACGCCCGCACCCTGCGCAAGGAGGCGCATGAGCTGCAAGACGCAGGCTCCACCATGCTGGTGCTGGAGATGGTGCCCGCCATACTGGCCGCCGACCTCACTGCCGAGCTGCTGCACTGCCACACCATCGGCATCGGCGCAGGCAACGGCACCGCCGGCCAGGTGCTGGTGTTGCACGACATGCTGGGCATGAACCTCGGAAAGATGCCGAAGTTCGTCCACAACTTCATGCAGGACGCAGGCAGCGTACGCGGCGCCATGGAGGCCTATGTGCAGGCTGTGAAGCAGGGGCAGTTCCCGGACAACGCCTTGCACGCCTGGTGAGCCTTAACCGCATTTCTTCATTTCTTTTCGACCTCTCCCACCCCATGCTGATTGCCCGCTCCATTGCAGACCTGCGCCAGGCCCTGGCCTCCTATCGCCACCCCGCCTTTGTGCCCACCATGGGCAACCTGCACGACGGGCACATCGCCCTGGTGCGCCAGGCCAAGCGCCTGGGCGACGTGACGGTGGCCAGCATCTTTGTGAATCGCCTGCAGTTTTTGCCGCACGAGGACTTTGACAGCTACCCCCGCACCTGGGAGGCCGATTGCGCACAGCTGCAAGCTGCGGGCTGCGATGTGCTGTTTGCCCCGCGCGAGGCCGACCTGTACCCACAGCCCCAGACCTTCAAGGTGCACCCCGACGCAGCACTGGCCGACATGCTGGAAGGCCATTTCCGCCCCGGCTTCTTCACAGGCGTGAGCACGGTGGTGATGAAGCTCTTTGCCTGCGTGCTCGGCCAGACGGGCGGCACCGCCGTGTTCGGCAAGAAGGACTACCAGCAGCTCATGGTGATCCGCCACATGGTGCAGCAGTTTGCGCTGCCGATTGAGGTGGTAGCGGGCGAGACCTACCGCGCGGCCGATGGCCTGGCATTGAGTTCACGCAACGGCTACCTCAGCCTGGAAGAGCGGCAAGAAGCCGTAGCCCTGTCGCAGGCATTGAAGCAACTGGCACAGCAATGGCTGAACGCTGCGCCCAACGACCGCAGCGCGGTGGAGCCCCGGGCCTTGGACGCCCTGCGCGCGCGGGGCTGGGCACCGGACTACCTCACCGTGCGCCGCCGCGCCGACCTGTTGCCCGCCACAGCGGCCGATGCAGCGGGCTCGCTGGTTGCACTGGGGGCTGCGCGGCTGGGCAGCACGAGGCTGATTGACAACCTGGAGTTTTAGAACAGCTCACAAAAATCGCCCCTCGCGCCGTTGTCGCGAGGGAGGGCCTGCCAAAGGGGGGAGCAGACGATGCGGTGCAGCCCCGCCACCGGCCCGTCTCCGAAAACAAACCAAGCACCCACCTACCGTCAGCTATTATTCGACCCCAAAGGCCCCTAGCGCTTATCTGCATTGCGCAATAAGCTACTTATTTGATAGCAAAGACTCCCCATGTCCTGGCACGCCCGCCTGCAGCTCGACTACACGGCACAAAACAACAACGCCCGCACCGTAGCCCGCTATGAGCACAACGGGCCGCTGCGCATCCTGCAAAGCCTGTACCCCGAGGGCGACGCCATCTGCCACAACGTGCTGGTGCATCCACCCGGCGGCCTGGTGGGCGGCGACACGCTGGACATCACCACCACCGTCGGCCCCGGCGCCCACGGCCTGGTCACCACGCCCGGCGCCACGCGCTTCTACCGCTCCACCGGCCCGCTGGCCTTGCAGCGCAGCCACCTCACCCTGGCCGAGGGCGCACGCCTGGAATGGCTGCCGCTGGAGGCCCTGTGCTACAGCGCCTGCCACGCCGAAAACCACCTCACGCTGAACCTCGCCCCCGGCGCCGAATGCATCGCCTGGGACGTGACCGCACTGGGCCTGCCGCACGCGGGCCAGCCGTTTGAGCAAGGCCGCTTCACCCAGCACCTGGATGTGCCCGGCCTGTGGCTGGAGCGCGGCGTGATCGACGCCGCAGACGACCGGCTGCTGAGCAGCCCCTTGGGTTTAGCGGGCCACCGCTGCATGGCCAGCATGTTCTTTGCCGCAGGCACGCCGCTCGACCGCACGCGCCGCGACGCGGCCCTGGACGCGGCCCGTGCAGTGATGGATCAGCACCCCCAGGTCAAAGCCACCGCTGGCGCCACCAGCCCCAACGACCGCATGGTGGTGGTGCGCGTGCTGGCGGCGCAGGTGGAGCCCGCGATGAAACTGCTCAAGGCGGTGCGGGTGGCTTGGCGGGAGGTGTTGTGGGGGTTGGGGGGGGAGGCGCCTAGGATATGGGCGATGTAGCTCCACCGGCGCGCTCTCACAAAGTCAATCAACATTCCGAGAATGGACACTCGCAAAGCTTCAAAGCACAGTTTTCGGGTCAATCACATTGCCATCATCGAATCCCTGCCGTCCCGAGAATTTCAAACCGGCAGAGAACTGGCAGGCTACCTCAGCTGCCAGCTTGAAGATTTACAGACGCCAATTACCGTGTCGCATGTTGACGTTGCGACGCCTCATGAATTCCGAGCTGTCATAGCGAATCTAGCGACGCAGGCTGCTCTGGAAGGTCTGCGCCCGATCGTCCACATAGAGGCTCACGGAGAAGACGATTTCGGGCTTCACTTCCGGGGAGGAGAAATCCACTGGCGGGAGATATGCGATGCGCTGATTCCGTTAAATCGAGCCAGCGGATTCAACCTGCTTCTATCTGTTTCTGCGTGCTTTGGCGTGAGCTGTATCTCCGGAGTTTCGTTGCGCAGAGGAGCGCCTTGTTACGCGTTACTTGGTCCCTCGAAAGATCTCTCACCGAGCGATTTACTGAACAGGTTCAGGAGCTTTTATCGCGAAATCATTCACTCGCAGGACTTGGACCTGGCCTTGGCCACAATGAACAAAGACAAGCTTGAACGTGGGCAAATGGTGTTCGTTTCTGCGGAAGGCTGGTTCGAGGAATTGATGCTGGAGTATTTGAAGAACGCAGCGCATCCAAAAGAGCTAAAAGCAGCGGCTATGCGCATCTTTCGCAAGTCAAGAAGTGAAGGCGCCACATTGACCCTCGGGGAAACAAAAAGACAGCTCGTTAAGAACCGGCCGCAGATTGCGCAAGGCTATTTCGCTGAGTTTTTTATGGTTAACCACATTCCCGAAAACGCGCAGCGTTTTGGTGTCCTGCTCAGGGCTATGGAAGCCACCATCAAGAAAACTACTCCGTGCTAGCTCGATGAACTCACAGGGCAACCGAGCAGCAGAAACGCCCGAACAACACCGAGTGCGCCACTGAAATAAAAGCATCACAAGAGACGGATCACCACTCACAAACACCAGCAAGCCCCAACGAATTCCGCAGAGCTTTTTCTAGCAGCAATGATCCACCCGTTGTTCGATGTGTGATCTCCGCTCAGGAGGCGGCTGCTGCAGGCACCTTCAGCAAACCATCACCCTTAAACATTGCGCGAATCCCCCGCACCGCCTGCCGAATCCGCGCCTCGTTCTCGATCAAAGCAAAGCGCACGTATTCGTCCCCTTGGTCGCCAAAGCCAATGCCCGGCGACACACACACCTTGGCCTTGTCCAGCAGTTGCCTCGCAAATTCCAGTGAACCCAGCGCGCGATACGGCTCGGGGATGCGGGCCCAGATGTACATGCTGGCCTTGGGGCAGTCCACCGCCCAACCCGCTTCGGTGAGCCCCTTGTAGAGCACGTCGCGGCGGCGCTGGTACTGGGCGGCGATGTCTTTCACGCATTGCTGGTCGCCTTCCAGCGCGGCAATGGCGGCCACCTGCAGGGGCGTGAAGGTGCCGTAGTCGTGGTAGCTCTTGATTCGGGCGAGCGCGGCCACCAGATCGGGGTTGCCCACCATGAAGCCCACGCGCCAGCCAGCCATGTTGTAGCTTTTGCTCAGGGTGAAAAACTCCACCGCCACGTCCTTGGCGCCGGGCACTTCCATGATGCTGGGGGCGCGGTAGCCGTCGTACACGATGTCGGCATAGGCCAGGTCGTGCACCACCAGGATGTCGTGCTTCTTGGCCAGGGCGATCACGCGCTCGAAGAAACTCAGCTCCACGCACTGCGCGGTGGGGTTGCTAGGGAAGCCAAAGATCATCATCTTGGGCTTGGGGTAGCTGCCGCGGATGGCCTTTTCCAGCTCGGCAAAAAAATCCACATCGGGCGCCACAGGCACGCTGCGGATGTCGGCACCGGCAATCACCGCACCGTAGATGTGGATGGGGTAGCTCGGGTCGGGCACCAGCACGGTGTCGCCCCGGTCCAGCGTGGCAAGCATGAGGTGGGCCAACCCTTCTTTGGAGCCGATGGTGACGATGGCCTCGGTGTCGGGGTTGATGTCCACCGCGTAACGGTCTTTGTACCAGTGGCTGATGGCGCGGCGCAGGCGCGGGATGCCTTTGCTGGCGCTGTAGCCGTGGGTGTCGGGCCGCTGGGCCACTTCGGTGAGCTTGGCGACGATGTGTGGCGGCGTGGCCCCGTCGGGGTTGCCCATGCTCATGTCGATGATGTCTTCGCCACGGCGGCGGGCAGCGAGTTTCAGCTCGGCCGTGATGTTGAAGACGTAGGGAGGGAGGCGATCGATGCGCGCAAAGCGGCGCTTGCCTTGAGAAGCAGACATGCTGTGGTGACTTTCACGTAAGCGCCCGGAACCGTCCGAGCGACGTGGCTGGCAGAAAGGCCGGCCCGCTGCCACTTTAAGGCACAACGCGGTCATTTCTCCGTGGATTGCGGCAGTGTCGCACCGCCGCTACACGACACAGGTCAGTGGCCCTTGGGCGTCAGGCGGCAAAGCGCTTGGTGTTCCGCTCGCTAACCAGCGCCCACGCAAACATGCCCACGCCGCCAAGCCCCAGCAACACGCCCACCCACCCGGTAGACGTCCAGCCCAAGCCTGCCGCAATGCCCACCCCGCCCAGCCAGGCACCGAGCGCGTTGGCGGCGTTGAAGGCCGAGTGGTTGAGCGCGGCGGCCAGGGTCTGCGCGTCGCCTGCCACGTCCATCAGGCGGATCTGCAGCGCAGGGCCGATGGCCACCAAGGTTCCCAGGAAGAACGTGGCCAGCGCGGCGCTGGCAGGGTGGTGTGCGGCGGGCACAAACAGCGCCAGCACGAGGATGGACCACACCAGTACCTTGCCCACAGCAGGCATCAGCGCCTTGTCCGCCATGCGCGAGCCCACGATGTTGCCCACCACCATACCCAGGCCAAACAGCGACAGCACAAAGGGCATGAGCGCGGGCGGCATGCCGGCCACCTCGATCAAGGTGGGCTTGATGTAGCTGAACACTGCAAACATGCCACCAAAACCGATGGCGCCAATGCCCAGCGTGAACCACACCTGCTTGCGCGCCAGCGCGCCCAGCTCGCGCAGCGGGCTGGCGCCGTGCGATGCGGGCATGGCGGGCACCCAAAGGCGCACCATGACCACGGCGGCCACCGCGATCAACCCCACAAACACAAATGCAGCGCGCCAGCCAAAGTGCTCGCCCAGGGCGGCGGCAATGGGCACACCCACCAGCGTGGCGGTGGTAAGGCCCAGCATGACCCAACCCACTGCGCGTGCGCGGCGCCCCGGTGGCGCCAGTGCGGCGGCCACCAGCGCGGCCACGCCAAAGTAGGTGCCGTGTGGCAGACCGGTGAACAGGCGCATGGCGCTCAGCGACCCATAGCCCGGAGCCAGCGCCGATGCGAAATTGCCCAGCGCATACACCGCCATCAGCGCCATCAGCAGCGCGCGCCGCCCCCAGTGGGCACACAGCACTGCCAGCACCGGCGCGCCCACCACCACGCCCAGCGCATAGGCGCTGATGACATGCCCGGCCTGCGGAATGCTCACACCAATGTCGCGCGCCACCTCAGGCAGCAGGCCCATGATGACGAATTCACCCGTGCCGATGGAAAAGCCGCCGACCCCCAGGGCCAGCACGGCACGCACCAGGGTGCGGTCGTCGGTGGGGGTGGCGGCGATGGACGTGGGGGAAAGGGGCGCGGTCATGGCAACAACAGAGGAGACGCTGCACCGACAAGCGACGGTAGGGCGCAGGAGGTAGACGAGACAAGGGGAAGGAGAGAAAGAAACGCAGTTACGGGGGTAAACCCGATTTTTGTAACCATAGCATGCAAAGCATTGCCTTGCTGAAGCGGGGAAATATGTAACCCAGGTTCAAAGCCATTCCAGCAATGGCTGCTAGGCTGACGCCCTGACCACGCCCTTCCTCCTTTTTCAAGGACTGCGAATGACGAGCACTCCAAGCACAGCAGACCACATCGCCAGCACCGTAAAGGTGCTGGCATTCGACATCTTTGGCACCGTGGTGGACTGGCACGGCAGCATCGTGCGCGAGATGCAGGCGCTGTACCCCGCTGTGGATGGCGATGCGTTTGCGCTGGCGTGGCGCGCCGGCTACCAGCCGGCCATGGCCCGCGTGATGCGGGGTGAGCAGGGCTGGACGCGGATCGACGACCTGCACCGAAGCATCCTCGACGAGATCCTGCCGCGCTTTGGCCTGGCACAACTGTCTGACGCCGAACGCCGCCACCTCAACCATGTGTGGCACCGGCTCGATGCCTGGCCCGACAGCGTGGAAGGCCTCACGCGGCTCAAGACACGCTTCACCATCACCACGCTGTCCAACGGCAACATCGGCCTGCTCACCAACATGGCCAAGCGTGCCAGGCTACCGTGGGACTGCGTGCTGAGCGCCGAGGTGTTCAAGGCCTACAAACCCAGCCCGGAGACCTACCTGGGCGTAGCGCGCGTGTTTGACCTGCAGCCCAAACAGGTGGCGCTGGTAGCCACCCACCACGACGACCTGGCCGCCGCGCGCGCCTGCGGCCTGCGCACGGCCTACATCGAGCGCCCGTACGAACTCGGCAGGGCCCATCCCAAAGATGGATCACCCCAGCCAGGCAATGACCTGCACGCCAAAGACCTGAACGATCTGGCACGGATGCTGGGCTGCTGACAGCCCCCCAAAAAACTCCAAACGAGTCACACCAAGACTGCAGCCCGGGGCTGGTTGAAAGGCCGAAGCTGCACGCAGCTTCGGCAGGCCTGCAGGCCAGTTCCACGGTAGCCACGTTCCTGCTGCGCTGCTCCACAGCGCCATGGCGCCAGCGCTCCCACACCCGCCGGCGCCCACCCCGCTATGTGCGGTGGACAACAGACGTGCCTCACCACCGCACCGCACCATCCGCGCGATCCGGAAGCTTTGCTGTGCGCTACCGCACAGCTTGGCACCGGACTGACCTTCTGCACGCCCCCCTCACCCTCCCTCAGGGACGCCCATTTCAACACTGAAAGAATTGATGACCACCTATCTCGCCTGTCTGGGCACCCGCCCGGAAATCATCAAGATGGCCCCCTTGCACCGCGAGCTTCAGCAGCGCGGTCATCGCGTGGTGGTGCTCCACACCGGCCAGCACGAAGCGGTGGCCGAGGTGTTGTACCGATTCTTTGGCATGGGCCCGGATGTGCGCCTTCCCCCCGAACGGCGCAGCAATCGGCTGGGCGACCTCACGGCGCTGCTGCTCGAAGGGGTGGATCGCGCGGTCTCCGAGTCTCAGCCGGACGTGGTCCTGGTGCAGGGTGACACCACGTCAGCACTGGTGGGGGCATTGAGCGGCTACTACAACGACAAGCCGGTCGCGCACATCGAAGCGGGCCTGCGAACCGGAACACGCGAACCGTTCCCCGAGGAAAAGAACCGCGAGCTGATTGCCCGGTTGGCCCATTGGCATTTCGCGCCCACTGCAAGGACGCGGGACAACCTGCTGCGCGAGGGCGTCGCAGACGCGCGCATCTCGGTGGTGGGCAACACGGTCATCGATGCAACACGCTGGACGCAGCAACAGCTGGAGCCTTCCACAACGTCGGTACCGTCAACCCTGCCCGCAGGTGTTGAGGCCTTCCTGGGCGAGCATGCCAGCCAGCGGCTTCTGCTGGTGACGGCGCACCGGCGCGAGAACTGGGGCGAGCCCATTCGCAACATCGCAATGGCCATCGGGCAGCTTCTGGCCGCCCATCCCGACCTGGTCGTGGTCTGGCCGCTGCACCCCAACCCGGCGGTCAGCGAGGCGGTGCAGCCTGTGATTGCAGCACTGCCCGATGCCATGCGCGCGCGCGTCTGCCTGACGGCCCCCGTGGACTACCCGGCCTTGATCACCCTGCTGGAGCGCTGCTATTTCACGCTGACGGATTCGGGCGGCATCCAGGAAGAAGCCTCCGCACTGGCGCGGCCGGTGCTCATTGCACGCGACAGTACCGAGCGCCAGGAGCTGGTTGAGGCCGGTGGTGCCGTGCTGGTGGGCACCGACATCACGCGCGTGGTTACCGCAGCTTCCGAGCTGCTGCGCGATGTTGCGGTCTACCGCGCCATGCAGCTGGAGCTGAGCCCCTTTGGCGATGGCAACGCGGCACGCCACATTGCCGACCGGCTTTGCGCGGCTGATTGAGGGATGCACGCCCCCCGCAAGCAGGGGCGATTCCATCGACCCGCCGCGTCCGGCACCAACACACCCAACCTCTGTACGGCAACGAACAGACCCGTTTGGACACGTTACTTACATTCCACGCACACCCCTTTGTGGATTGGCGTAAAGCGTCCTTCGGACCCCTTACGGCATGCCTCATACAGGGCCAGCAACCGTTGAAGCAAAAGGGCGAACCATGGATTCGAATCGGAGGGGCATGAGGCACCGTGTGGCTGCGCAGCTCACCGCCGCCCGGGGCTTGCCGTGGCGGACCTGCGTAGCGGCGGCAGCCGCCATGGGCGGCAGTGCGGCTGCGTGGGCGGCCTTGCTCCCGCTGCCTGCACGCTCGACAGACCCGCTGGCGCAATCCTGGGTGCCAGGGCCTGTGGCGCACACCATCCTGTCGGCAATGGCCGTGGTGCTGGCCATGATCATCGTCGTCATGATGGTTTATGCAGCACGCCATGGCTTGCTCACGCTCAACCGCCTGCTCGGGCACCAGCGCCATCCCTACCTCGACATTGACCAGGCAGACTGGCCGCTGGTCACGGTCTTCATCGCCGCCCACAACGAGGAAAAGGTGATTGCCGGATGCCTGCAGGCCCTGCTCAATACCAACTATCCGCTGGAAAGGCTCAAGGTGGTGCCGGTCAACGACCGCTCTACTGACAGCACCCGCGAGATCATCGACGACTGGGTCAGCCGCTTTCCGGGGCGCATCGTGCCGTTTCACCGCACCAAGGGCAAGCCCGGCAAGGCCGCAGCGCTCAAGGATGCCCTGCAACATGCGCAGGGCGACATCGTGATCATCTTTGACGCCGACTACGTGCCGGGCCGAGGCTTGCTCAAGCAGCTGGTGGCACCGTTTTTTGACCCTGAGGTGGGCGCGGTGATGGGGCGCGTGGTACCGGTCAACACCGGGGTGAACCTGCTCACGCGCATGCTCGATCTGGAGCGCAGCGGCGGCTACCAGGTAGACCAGCAGGCGCGGATGAACCTGCGCCTGGTACCCCAGTACGGCGGCACCGTGGGCGGGGTACGCTGCTCTGCCGTGGCGGCCGTCGGCGGATGGCATGACGACACGCTGGCCGAAGACACGGACATCACCTACCGCCTTCTGCTGAACGGCTGGAAAACCGTCTACACCAACCGCTCCGAGTGTTATGAAGAGGTGCCGCAGGACTGGCCGGTTCGCATCAAGCAGATCAAGCGCTGGGCCAAGGGGCACAACCAGGTGATGGTGCGCTACGGCCTGCGGTTTGCGTTCAGCCCGTATCTGAGCTGGCCCGAGCGGCTGGATGGCTTGTTGCTGCTGTTCGTCTTTGCATTGCCGCCGCTGCTGCTGGTGGGCTGGCTGCTGGCCATCGGCTTGTATTTCTTCAACGCAGGCGACATGCTGACCGGGTTGATTTCGGTGTTCGCACTGATGGCCTACGGCACGTTGGGCAACTTTGCAGCGTTCTTCGAGATCGCGGTGGCGGTGCTGCTCGACGGAAAACGCCGGCGTCTGCGCTTGCTGCCGTTGAGCCTGCTGGGTTTCATCATCAGCCTGTTCGCCATTTCGTCCTCCGTGTGGGGGCAGTTGATGGACAAGCTCTTGCGCCGCGACATGGTGTGGGACAAGACGGTGCGCTACCGCCAGCCGAGCGTCGAACAATGAACACCACCTTGTTCTACCTGGCTTTCCTTTTGCTCAGCGTGGCCTTGGCGGTGATTGCCTTTGGCCCCACCTGGCGCGAGTGGAGGCACCCCACAGATACCGCAGCGTTGCAGGTGTTGCCGCAATACACAACCGACATCGAACATTTTTCCGACCGGTTCCGGGCGCTGGTGCAGGCGCACCAGACGCAGTTGCCCAGTCCGTTGCCCAGCCAGCCCACCACTGATTTTGATTTCGCACCCGTTGCGCTGGAGGGCATGAACTGGGCCGCCATGCGCCGCCCGCTGGTGTGCCTGGGGTCGATCAAGCCTCAGGGCGCCATCGTGTGCTCGGCCCCCGTCTTCATTCATGGCGACTTTGAAGCCCAGGCCAACAGCCGTTTTGTGGGGCTGCTGGCCCAAGGGCGCATCTGGCTGGGCACGGGGTGCGAGGTGGGGCAATGGGCGCACGCAGATGCATCGCTGCATCTGCAGCGGGGGTGCTCCGGGCTGCGACGCCTGTCGTCTGCCACCTCCGTGGAGCTGGAGGCGGACTGCTGTTTTGAGCGAATTCAGGCGCCCAGTATTTCCTTCGGTGGCGATGCCACCGTGGAGCCGGAACGCGAGTCTCACGCACTGGTCGATGCAAGTTTTGAGCGGCTGGAAGGCGCGGTGCGACAAAGCGACCATGTCACGCTGATCCGGGGCAACTGCAAGCTGCCGCGCATGCACCGCTACCACGGATCGCTGGTGGTTACCGGGCGCTTGCTGATTGGTGCGGGCACGGAAATCCTGGGCGATGTCAAAGCGCGGGACGGCATTGTCATGGGGGCCGGGGCCCGGGTTCAGGGGGCGCTGTGCAGTGAAAAACAGATCCAGATTCTGGACCACGCCCATGTCACGGGGCCGCTGGTCTCGGAGTCAGGCATCTTGCTGGGAGCGGGCGTTCAGGTGGGTACGCCGCAGGCGCTCACCACGGTCAGCGCCGAAACCATCATGGCCGAAGCCGGAGCCCGAGCCCATGGGACCGTCTGGGCACGCCGCCTGGGTATTGTGTGGACAGCCGGAGCTGTTGCCCCCACAGCGTCTTTTCATTGATCCGGAACCCGAGGGCTCTCTGTGCCACATCCATCCCCCATCGCCCACAGTCGGCAAGACCGTGAGACTGCCTTTGCCGCCGCACGCGGCCTTCTGGCGCGGGCTCAGAAGGCGCACACACACCAATTGACCCACCGGGCGTTGGGCCACGTTCGCATGAGCCCGTGGCTTGTGCTGCAGATGGTGGGGTTGCCCCTGGCGTGGCTGGCGCTCCTCTACGGCTTGCGGGAGCCTTTGTACGGCTTTTGGCGCAGCTATCTGCTGACCTGGGCGCAATGGCTGCAGTTGCCACTCGTGCCTGCCGACATCGCTTCCCGCCAGGATCTGCTGGGCTTGAGCTGGTCGCCCGGCGCCAGCGACCTGGGTTTGTCCACCACCACCGGCGCGGCGCTCGCTGCGGTGGTGGTCGTGGTGGCCTGGGGTCTGTCGCTGCGCCTGCGGGGGCGCTGGTTGCCCGCACAGTACCTGGTGCGCGTGCTGTGTGTGGTGCAAGCGCTGGCCCTGCTGTATTTCTGGTTCGCGCCCATGCCATTCCCCCACCAGTTGCTAAGCCATGCGGTGGACCTGCTGGATGCAGGCTATCTGCTGATGTTGTCGATACCGGTGCTGATGGCGCTGGGCTACTACCCGCTACAGATCAGCTGGCAGGCCAAGGTCGTGCACACGCTGCTCATCCTCATGTTTTTTGGGATCATGGTGCCGCAGCAGGCGCTGGTGCACCTGCTGATCCTGCAGCACCTGTCGGTGGTCTTCATGCCGGTTTTGTACCTGTGCTTTGGAGCCCTGTTCGACATGATGGTTTTTGTGGCCCTTTACGCATGGGCTGCAAGCACGGCCCCCCTGTCCGCCACCCATTGAGAGGCAGCCGGGCGCCCTGCAAGCTCGACGCTTTCCATACGCCAAAAATCGCCGTGTGAGCGGATCGGTACGCCTGCGTACGGCGCCGAATAAATGCGGGCAATCTTCGCAAAATCAGGTCGCTGTCCTTTTCCCCGGGGGCGGCGGCCTTCCTGGCAGTGCGCCATTTTTTTCTGCGCTGTTGCTCTCCAGATGACGAAAGCGGTGTTCGGGTCTTCACTCGGAGATTGGGCACATGCAGCGTCGTTCATTGATCACCAAGGTGCCAGCGGCACTGGCCGCAGGTTGGCTCCTGGGCACCCCAGCCCGGGCAGCAATCGATTCACCCCCCATCGACGCAGTGGCCGAGATCAAGGCGCTGCGCATTCCATCAGGGCCCTATGCCGGTGGCTATGAGCTGGCACCCAATGGGGGCCTCAACTGGTACTTTGCCAACCTGGGGCTGGTTGCCATCGTCCCCTTGCTGGGCGCTGCCGATCTGCAGTCCCATGTGCTGCCGTACCTCAACCTGTACCTGGCGAATGTCAACGCCGCCACCAGCACCATTGCAGACATTGAATTGCCGTATGGGCGTGCCAACCCCTCCGTGTTCAAAAAAGTGGCATCCGATTCGGACGATTCCTATGCCGCCACGTTTTTATCGCTGGCCACACGCTATGTGGTGGCCAGCGGCAACTGGGCCTGGTGGGAATCGAACAAGGCTGCCCTGAAAAACATGGCGTATCGCAATCTGGCGCTGACCGCCAAGCCTTCGGGCTTGACATCGGTCTTTCAGTCGCCGCGCAGCCAGAGCAATTCCAGCGGATACCTCATGGACAACTGCGAGGGCTATCGGGGTCTGCGCGATTTCGCGGCCTTGTTGCGGTCGCGCAGCGAGCTGCACGAAGCCAACTACTACGACTTGCTGGCGTCCAACACTGCAGAGGGCGTATCGCGCTTTCTCTTCAAGGCACCCGCGCAAGCATTCTTGTCGAGTGACGCAGCGCCCGCACTGACCGCAGACTTCTACCCCGGGACCACTTGCCAGGTTTACCCGCAGGCGTTTGGACTGAGAGAACTGGCTGGGCAATTCACGGCCGGATGGAACTACTTCAACACACACACGCCCGGTTGGGAAACGGGAAGCCACGACCCGTTTCCCTGGGCCATTCTGGGTTATGTCGCTGCCCTGCGCGGGCAAACTGGGCTGGCCAGCGCGCAACTGGCAACGATCGACAAGCTGTTTGCAGCCAACCGCAGACTGGTGACGATCAATGAACTGGGCTTCTACCAGCGCACAAAGTCCGTGCTGGCTGGCAACCTGTCGGCATGAGTGCCTGTTCAAGCGCAAGGCCCCGTGCGCCCACCCGGGTGCGCTAGCAGACAGATAGGGCCAGGACGAGCCACCAGAATGGACGCCACCCCTTTCTGGAAGCCGTATATCGACCAATCCCTCGCCAACCGCCTGCTGGCCCTGCTGCGGCCCGCAGAGCGGTCGCGCCTGTTGTCGCGGGCCGAGTGGGTCGAACTGGACCGCCAGCAAATGCTGGGGCGGGCTGGCGAGCGGCTCAGCCATGTGTACTTCCCGACGAACAGCATGGTCTCGCTCCTGTCGAATTTGAATGGTGCGCGCAACTGCGGGGCCAGCCAGCTCGGATTTGAGGGGATGCTGGGCGCCAGTGCAGGGTCCGGGGTGTCGGCGTCCGCCTTCGACGCCGTGGTGTCGGGGGCAGGCCAGGCCTGGCGGATCCGACTGAATGTCTGGCGCGGCCAGTGCCTTGCCAGCCGGTCGCTGCGGGTGATAGCCGCCCGCTACCAATATGTCCAGCTGTCGCAGATGGGAACCATGGTGGCTTGCGTGCACTGTCACTCGCTCGCTCAGCGACTGGCCCGGTTGCTGCTGGCAAGCACCACCCAGTTGCGCAGCCCGGATATCGAGATGACACATGCCGGGTTGGCCAAGCTGCTGGGCGTTCGCCGTGCGGGCGTGACCGTTGCGGCGGGCCAGCTGCAAGAGCGTGGTGTGATCCAGTACGCGCGCGGGCACATTCTGGTGCTGGACAGCCCGGCGTTGCTGGCACAAAGCTGCGGCTGTTTTCTCCAGGACAGGCGGATCTACGAACAGGTGATGTCGGGCTCGCTACTGCGTCGGCACCCACACACGTGAAGCCACGCACGCTGGGCTGTCAAAGCGCCGCGCAAACACAACGCTACGGCAGTTCCCAAAACAGCGACAGCCTGGCGCCGTTGCGGTCGTAGAAAGGATTGCTGTAGCGCTCCACGCCCGCGGTAAACCCCCATTGAGGGCCGACCCACTGTCGCAGTGTGAGCTGCGTTTGCCGACTGTCAAAGTTGACCAGGGACGCACCGCCCCCAATGGCCTGGTAGCCCTCAGCGCCCCAGCCATGGCGCGCGATGACCTGGGTCTGTTTTGCGCGGCCCCAGGTCGCAGCCACAAACTGCTGGTGCGTACGTACCTGCCCGGGGGAGCTGTTGTTGAAGCGCACCTCTGCCTGCACCACCCAGGGCGACTCGAAGTAGTAGGTGGAGCCCAGGCTGATGTTGCGGTCGATGTGGCCATCGGGCGCACGGTAGTAGCCCGCGCCCAGCGTGGCAACCCATTGGCGAGACGCAAGCAATTTGCGGTTGACGAAGCCGTCAACCCGGTAGCGCGGCAGGTAAGCGGCCCCGTCGCCTGCGCCCACAGACACCGCAGTGAACCAGTCTTCGTTCAGGGTCCAGGTGTCGGACAACCCGATGAACCGGCCAGACTCGCCAAAACGCCGCATGGTGGCGACTTCTGCGGCCCAGAGATGGCTGCCCATCCCGTACTGGCCGCGCAAGCCGGTCTCATGCCAGTTGCCATAACCGTTGCTGAGGTGGTGGCGGCTGGCGTAGGCCTCAAGACCCCGAACGGGCGCGGGAAAGTCCGCCGCAGCGGTGCCTTGCGCGTGGGCCGCTGGCAGGCATGCCGCCATGCACCCGAGGGCCAAAACAAGGCCGCGGGTGCGGGTTGAAGCACGGGATGGGAGAGCGTTCATGATGCGGGGTGGGAGGAGTTGCTGGGAACGGTGCAGGCGGTGGTCTCCGGGGCCGGTGTGATGGCGCGCGCTTGCAAGATTTGTGCAGCGACTTCGTCCGTCACCGTCCAATGGGCGCTGTGCCGGTGCGGCAGCGCGGTCTGCAGCCAGCACCGCGCGGAGGGAATATCGTTTTGCTGCAGCGCCACGATGGCGACCAGGCCCCACGCAAAGTCGCCCTTCACCTGGGCGAGCCACTCGGTGCGGTGATCCTCCATCCAGCGGCGGTAGTGGGCACGCGCCCCCCCCGGAATGAGCGGAAAGCGCACCAGCAAGGGAAAGATCTGCGCCACCGCATCGGGGTAGAAGGCATGGGTGGTGTCACGCTGGCCTGGCTGGGTTGAGACCAGAAAGCGCTTGCGCTGCCCGTCCCAGAACACGGACGCCAGTGTTTTGGTGAAGCTGGGGTGGCGAGCGCTTTCTGCAGCCCTGTGGGTAAAGGTGTATTCCCACAGCTCCAGGTTGTCCATCAACAGGCCATGCTGGTACACCGGGGAGACCAGGTAGATGCCCTTGTCCGGATCGACCAACTTGGCCAGCGCTGCGCTGGTGGCCGTGCGGCTGCGCACCCATGCGGCCTGGCTGCGCTGTGCGGCGGGCAGGGTGTCCATGAAAGCCAGCCACAGGCCGAGCTGGGAATCGTCGGCATCGGCCGTCTTGCAGGCGGCCCATACCGGGCCGTTGCGGCAAAAGCGGTCGAACGTGGCGTCGGGCTTTTGTCGTGGCAACAGCCATGCACCCCACGCTTTGGCGGGTGCAGAAATATCCAGCCCGTGGCTGTGCGCCAGCAGCAGGGCCTGCAGCGCGAAGTACGGGTCCACCGTATCCCCGCCGTGCTGCACCGTGATCGCGCCCGAGACATCGGAATACCCCGCCAGATCGAGGGTTGCGGCAGGGGCGCCGAACGATGCCCCAATCGCAGCCCAGGTGATGGCGCTGCGGACGAGCCGTTGCAGGCATTGGCGGGGGCGCCACAGGCTGCGTCGCGATGGCGGTGGGGAGTGTGGGTTCAATGGGAGATCCGTGGCGTGGGCTGACATGTTCGGCGTCACCGCACCACGCGGTCTGTGCGCTGGCGAACACATGCGGGCGGTGTTCGCCAGCGTACAGACCACCCCTGCCGCCAGAAATTATGTTTCGCGCTCGCCCTGGTCTCCTGCGAAACAGAAGGAGATGGCGAATCTCCCATACCAAGGAACCCCCCATGAAAACGCAAAAGATGTTTGGAACCGACGGGGTGCGCGCCCCGGTCGGCATGGAGCCCATGACGCCCCAGACCATCATGCGCTTGGCGCATGCCTGCGGCCAGCTGCTGCACCGCACGCACACAGGCCCCAATCCCCGGCCCGTGGTCGCCGTGGGCACCGATACGCGGGGGTCGGCGCCGATGTTCGAGGCGGCGCTACAGGCGGGTTTCTCGGCGGCGGGCGTGGACACCGTGATGTGCGGCGAGCTGCCCACCCCGGGCGTGGCCTACCTGACGCGCTTGCGCGGCTACCAGGCCGGGGTGGTGGTGAGTGCATCGCACAACCCATGCGAAGACAACGGGGTGAAGTTCTTCTCGGCCACGGGCGACAAGCTGCCCGACGGCATGGAAGCCGACATTGAACGCACCATGGACCAGCCCATGGTGTGCCTGCCCTCCTCCCAGTTGGGGCGCGTATCGCAGCTGCCAGAGGCGTCCAGCCTGTACATCGAGTTTTGCCGCAAGGCAGTGCCTGCGGGCGTGCACCTGCGGGGCATGAAGATCGTGGTTGACGCCGCCCACGGCGCCTGCCACCGCATCGCGCCGGAAGTGTTCCGGCAGCTGGGCGCAGAGGTGATTGCGGTGGGCGCCGCGCCCGATGGGCAGAACATCAACGACAAGGTCGGCGCCACGTCGCCCCAGCACCTGAGCGCAGCCGTGCTCGCCCACCAGGCGGACGTTGGGGTGGCGCTGGATGGCGATGGAGACCGGCTGGTGATGGTGGACAGCGACGGCCGCATTTTCGCGGGCGACGAGCTGCTGTACGTGCTGGCCGTCGATGCCCAGACCAACGATGGTCTGCAGGGTGGCGTGGTGGGCACGGTGATGAGCAACCAGGGGCTGGAGCTGGCGCTGCAGCGCCGTGGGATCGGCTTTGCACGCTCTGCAGTGGGTGACCGCCATGTGCTGGAGCTGCTCAAGCAGCGCGGCTGGCGCCTGGGTGGCGAGGGATCCGGGCACCTGATTGGGCTGGACTGGCACAGCACAGGCGACGGCGTGATGTCTGCCCTGCGCGTGGTGGCCGCGATGCAGCGATCGCAACGCAGCCTGGCCCAGCTGTGTGGCGACCTGCGCATGAACGCCCAGTGCCTGGTCAATGTGCCTGTCGCCCCAGGCGCCGGAATGGGCGATGGGGCGTGGATACCGCATTTCCAGCTGCGCGCAGAACAGGCGCTGGGCGACGATGGGCGGATACTGCTGCGCGCATCGGGCACAGAGCCCGTCGTTAGGGTGCTGGTCGAGTGCCGCACCGCGTTGAGGGCGCAGCAGATGGCCAGCCGATTTGCGCAGGAAGTCTGCCAGTTGTTGGCCTTGCCTGCAGCCCCGCAGACAGCCACAGCCTGAAGCGGCTGCCACGCTCTCCGGGCCGACGTGCAGGCAGCACCTTGGCCTTGCAGGGGGCGTCCGGCCGCGCCCAGAACACCCACACCCCATGACCTCACTCGACATCCTCATCATGGCGGCCGGCAAAGGCACGCGCATGAAAAGCCGCCTGCCCAAGGTCCTGCAGCGCTTGGCCGGGAGGCCGCTGCTGCACCATGTGCTGGACCAGGCCGCGCACCTGCAGGCGCGCAGCGCCATCGTCATCACCGGCCACGGTGCTACAGAAGTAGAAGCAGCTACCGCAGGTGCAGCAGGCGCTGGCGCCTCTTTTGACCTCAAATTCGTGCGCCAGGAACCCCAGCTGGGCACGGGCCACGCGGTGCAGCAGGCCGTGCCGCACCTGCGCGATGACGGCACGGTGGTGGTGCTGTCGGGCGATGTGCCGCTGACCCAGGCCGACACCCTGCGCGCCCTGGTGGCTGCCAGCGGTGGCGAGCGGCTGGCGCTGCTGACGGTGACCCTGCCCGACCCCACCGGTTATGGCCGCATCGTGCGCAATACATCGGATGCCGTGCAAGGCATCGTCGAACACAAGGATGCGAGCGACGCCCAGCGCGCCATCACCGAGGTCTACAGCGGCATCATGGCCGTGCCCGCACGGTTGCTCACGCCCTGGCTGGCGCGGCTCACCAACAACAACGCCCAGGGCGAGTACTACCTGACCGACATCGTCGCCATGGCCGTGGCCGATGGTGTGCCCGTGGTGGCCCACCGCATCACTGACGCGCTGCAGGTGGCAGGCGTGAACAGCCCGCTGCAGCTGGCCGAGCTGGAGCGCGCCCACCAGCTGCGCCAGGCCCGAGGGCTGATGGAGCAAGGCGTGCGCCTGGCCGACCCCGCCCGCTTTGACCTGCGCGACGATACCCGCACCGGCGCGCGCGGCGAGCTGGTCTGCGGGCAGGACGTGGAGATCGACGTGAACTGCGTCTTCACCGGCCGTGTGGAGCTGGGCGAGGGTGTGAGCATTGGCGCGAACTGCTGCATTGCCAATGCGCGCATCGCGGCGGGCGCGGTCATCCACCCCTACACCCACATCGACGGCGAAAAGCTGGGCGCCACCGTGGGCGAGGGCGCATTGATCGGCCCCTTTGCCCGCCTGCGCCCTGGTGCACAGCTTGGCCGCGAAGTGCACATCGGCAACTTTGTGGAAGTGAAGAACTCGACGATGGCCGACGGCGCCAAGGCCAATCACCTGGCCTACCTGGGGGACGCCACCGTGGGTGAACGCGTGAACTACGGCGCAGGCAGCATCACCGCCAACTACGACGGCGCCAACAAGCACCGCACGGTGATCGAGGCCGATGTGCATGTGGGCAGCAACTGCGTGCTGGTGGCGCCCGTGACCATTGGTGCGGGCGGCACGGTGGGTGGTGGCAGCACCATCACCAAGAGCACGGCGCCGGGGGCACTGAGTGTGGCGCGGGGCAAGCAGGTGAGCATTGCCAACTGGGCGAGGCCCGCCAAACAGCCCAAGCCATGAACGAACCAGACGCCAGCGCGAGGCTTTTCAGTGCGCCACCAGCAGCTGCACAAACATCTGCACCTTGGCATGGCATTCGGCACTGATGGAGGTGAACTCCAGCCCCGCCACCCATTCGTCGCCCTCTGGCTTGAGGGTGATGACCCGCGCATACACGTCGGCCACGCGGTAGTCCACCAGCGGCAGCTCAAACTCCAGCTTGATCTCGCTGTGTGGCTCCAGCGGCTCGATCAGCTCCACCAGCAGGCCGTGGTAGCCGATGTCGCGGATGGCGCCGTGCACGATGTGGGGCACCACGATCTTGTCCTGCATGCGCTGGCACAGGCAGGGCAGACGCGCATCCACACGGTGGCTGCGGCGAAACTCCTGGCGCGGCACCTTGAGTTTTTGCGAGGGGATGGCAATCAGCTCGCGCAGGCTCACCGGCTGCGTGCGCCCTTTGACATACACCTGCATGGGGGCAGACGCCGACACCAGGCCCCAGCAGCGCTGGTAGGTGGTGTCGCTGATGAGCACTTGGCCACGCAGGCTCAGTGCCTCAATGCGCGAGGCCAGGTTGACGGCCTCGCCGATCACGGTGTACTCGGAATACACGTCCGAGCCAAAGCGCCCCGCCATTACCGTGCCCGTGTTCACGCCAATGCCCAGGAAGACCTCGGGCAGCCGCTCGCGCAGGTGGGCGAGGTTCAGCTCGCGCATGGCCATCTGCATCTCCACGGCACACAACAGCGCGCGATCCACATCGTCCTCGCGCGCCACAGGCGCACCGAACAGCACCATGATCGAGTCGCCCATGAACTTGTCGATGCTGCCCTGGTACTTGAACACAACTTCGGACAACCGCGCCAGGCAGCGGTTGAGCGCCGCAATCACCACCGACGCCGGTTGCGAGCCCGACAGTGCGGTGAACCCGCGCAGGTCGGCCAGCAGGATGGTGACCTCACGTGGGGCCACAGACCGGTCATCGGTGGCGGCACCTTCCGGGCCGTCGCCCTGGCGCAGGATGGCAGCCATCTCGGCGAGGGCTTCTTCGCGCAGCGGCGTGCCGGTCTCGCGCTCGATCAGCGTCTGCAGGCGGCGCACCGCATCGTGGTGGAATTCTTTGTGCATGGCGCGGGGGGTGGGGGAGTTCATTGGTATAGGGGGCATCACCGGCCCCTGCCAGCCAGAATAGGCGGGGCAGACCCCGACGGTCAACCAGTGAAAACACTCCGGGCAAAACCGCAACAGCGAGCGCGGCCGGCCCCCCCCCCCCGCGGTGGAGGGTTGGGGAGAGGGGGAGGCCAAGCGCCACGCGGTACAGCCCCGTCCCCTGCCCCTTTCGCACAAGATGGGAGGAGTGATGCGCCTGCTCAGAACCTGCGCTCTGAATATTTAGTGTTCTTTTGGCATCTAGCGCTTATCCAGAAAGCGCTTGTAGCTACCAAAATAGGAGTATCTTGATGGGCAGCACTGCTTGTACAGCGTGTGGCTCACTCCGCCCCCACCGCCTGCCGCAGCACGCACACAAACTCTCCCGCCGCTTCGTCGTAATCCCAGCGCGCGGCATAGCGGGCCCAGCCCCCCACGGCGGCGCCTGAGGCTTCCACCGTCAACACCACCAGGCTGTTGGGGCTGCCGTGGCGCAGGCGGTGCGACACCGCCGTGCCCGCGCGGCAGGCCCACAGGCCCGGCAGGGGCTGCAACACGCTGGGTTCGTGCACGTGGCCTGACAGCAGCATATGGGCGCCCGCCGCGCGCCAGCGTTGCAACGCTTCGTCCGCCCGGTGGGGCCGGTGCGCGCGGTCGGCGGCGTCGCGGGACACCAGGGGGTGGTGGCTGGCCACGATGCGCCAGGCATCTGGCGGGGCGCGCGCCAGCAGCATGGCCACATGATCGATCTGCGCCGACGACAGGCTGCCCCGCTCGTGCCGCCAGGCGCGGGTGGTGTTCACGCCCACCACATAAAAGGCGCCCATCTGCCGCACGGGCTCCTGGTCGATGCCGAACTGGTGGGCATAGCGCTCGTAGGCGCGGCCCCAGCGCATCCACCAGGCAAACAGCGGCAGGTCGTGGTTGCCCGCCAGCACCAGGGTAGAGCGGGCATGCAAGCCTTTGACAAAACGCGCGGCCTGCTCAAACTGCACGGCGGTGGCGCGCTGCGTCAGGTCGCCAGACACCACCACCATCGCCACGCCAAGCCGCTGCGCCAGCCGTTGGGCCGCCGCACACACCGCAGGATCGTGTGCACCGAAGTGCAGATCCGAGAGGTGCATCAAAACGGTCATCGGTGCTTTCAGGCCAATGTCATGCAGGCATGAGACCGGGCACCGACACGGGCTCTGGCGCTGCAACTGGCGTACCCTGGGTCTCGCCCTCCTGCTCATCGTCACGCATCAAGGTGGTGGGCGCCACCAGCCACAGCGGGCGCTCGCTCAGGCGGAAATGCAGGGGCGGCACCATCCATTCGCGCTCGCCATCAAACGCCAGCTTGACTCGCGGTGGGCGCCAACTGGCGGGGGTGACGGTCAGCTCGGTACAGGCCATGCTGACCACGGCATTGTCTTTGTGCAGCTGCCCGGTGGCCGCGTTCCACACCGTGCGCGCTATGGCCCAGCGGCCTTGGGGCTTGAGCATGACCACGGCCAGCTTGCCGCCGTCGGCCACGGTTTGCGCCTGCGGCAGGCCCATACGGTCGAGCTGTAAAGGGTTGTTGCCCACAAACAGCGTGGTGACCAGGTGCTCCTCCTGCTGCGCCTGGGCACCACGGTCGGTCTTCATCACTACGCGCCAGCGGCGGCCCGCCGAGGGGCGGAACATGCTCCAAACCGCAGCCGCCACGGCCACCCAGCGCTTTCGACCAAAGCGGCGCGAGGCCATTTCGCGGTCGGCCAACATCTTGGGGTACAGGCCCACACTGGCGTTGACGACAAACATGCGCCGGTTGACAAAACCGACCTGCACCGGGCGCAGGTCGCCGTTGCGCAGCGCCTGCAGCATGTCTTGCACTGCGGCTTCGGGGTCCAGCGCCAGGCCGTGTTCGCGACTGAAGTAGTTGAACGTGCCCATGGGCACCACCCCCAGTGGCACCCCCGCCAGCAGCGCCGCCGAGGCCACGGCGTTGATGGTGCCGTCACCCCCTGCCGCCACCACCAGCCCGCCATCGGCCAGCGCAGCCTGCGCGGCATCGCGCGCCAGCTGCACGATGTCGCCGCGCTGGTCGGGCACATGCCAGACCACGTCGTGCTCCTGCAAGGCGGGCACGCCCTCCAGCTTGGCGCGCAGCAGGTCCAGGTCGGCACCGGGGCGCTTGGGCACCACCAGGTGGATGGGCCCGTGGGGACGGACAGGATGGGGATGCTCGGAAGGGGTCATGGTTCGACGGCTGCGTCAGGAGGCAACGCCTGGAGCGTCGGGCACGGATTGTGCCAGGGAGCCCCCTGCAGCCATCCTGAATTGTGTAATGCGGTGACCTGAATGATCGCCCCGCCGCGCCCCTGCCGCAGCCAGCAGCTGCGCCCTTGCCCTGTCAGAGTTTGCCGACAGACGCCGCATGGCAAGGGGGCATACACCTTCGCTGTGGCGGGGTGTAGGGAACTCGGTTACAACGCCCGGCTCCCTCATATTGACTTCCAAAACAAAACGCAGAAAGCCACCAGCACCCGATGACGATAGCGACACTCACGACCCCGATGGACCTTGCCGCGCTGGGGGCGCTGCTGGCGCGCTACCCGATGGAATGGTGGGTGGCAGGCATGGTGGCCTCGGCCCTGGTGGGCGCTCTGGCCCTGGTCGGCTTGCGCACCGCGCAGCACCACAGCCCGCCGCTGCGCAGGTTTTTGCCCGCGCAGGCGTATGGGGTGGTGCTGGCCGCCATGGGCGCCAGCGCATTTGCACTGGTGCTGGCGGGCGCCACGATGGCCGAACTGGCCGAGAGCGGGCGCACGGGCGGCCACTGGGGTGCACTGGACGATGCCATTGCGCAGGGCATGCGTGCCCAGGCGGACACGGCCGTCCTGCAGTGGTTTGCGGCACTGACCCACCTGGGTGATTCATGGGTGCTGGCAGGCGGCACCATCGTGGTGGCGGTGGCGCTGTGGGTGCGCCAGCACCGGCTGCTGGCCACCGGCTGGCTGGTGGCCATGGCGGGCAATGGTGCGCTGACCAAGATCCTCAAAGAACTGTTCGAGCGCGTGCGGCCAGAACATGTGCATGGCATTGCGCAGGCCGATGGTTTCAGCTTTCCCAGTGGGCACAGCAGCGCGTCGATGGCGGCCTACGCCATGCTGGCCTACCTGGCTACCCGCCTGCTGCCAAGGCCCTGGCACATGCCTGCGGTGCTGGCAGCGGGCGCGCTCATCTTCACCACTGGCTGGAGCCGCGTGGTGCTGCAGGTGCACTACGCCAGCGATGTGCTGGCAGGCTGGCTGCTGGCGGGCACCTGGGTGCTGTGCACGGTGCTGATCATGGAGAGTGTGTCGCGCTGGCGTGGTTCACAAAACCGCCTGGTGCAGGCCTGAGCGTCTGTCGCCTTCATTCAGATGGCGACCAGATTGCGAATTCCCTTGGCTTCCATCTCGCTGCCCGGGCCGCGCGCGATGACCTCGCCGCGCTCCATCACCAGGTAGTCGTCGGCCAGCTCCTGCGCGAAGTCGTAGTACTGCTCGCACAACAGGATGGCCATTTCTCCCTTGTCTGCCAGCATGCGAATGACGCGGCCGATGTCTTTGATGATGCTGGGCTGGATGCCTTCGGTGGGCTCGTCCAGGATGAGCAGACGTGGGCCGGGGGCCAGGGCACGGGCGATGGCCAGCTGCTGTTGTTGCCCGCCGGATAGGTCGCCCCCCCGGCGCTTGAGCATTTGCTTGAGCACGGGGAACAGCTCGTACAGGTGCGGGGGCACGGGCGTGGAGCCGCTTTTGTAGGCCAGGCCCATGCGCAGGTTTTCTTCTACCGTGAGGCGGCCGAAGATCTCGCGGCCTTGGGGGACGAAGCCGATGCCTGCTCTCGCCCGGTCATAGGGAGTGGTTTTGTCGATGGGTTTGCCATCGAACGTGATGCCCCCGCTTTTGATGGGGACCAGGCCCATGAGGCTTTTGAGCAGCGTGGTTTTGCCGACGCCGTTGCGGCCTAGCAGGACGGTGACTTTGCCGGCCTGGGCGGTGAGGCTCACGTCGCGCAGGATGTGGGAGCCGCCGTAGTACTGGTTGATATTTTGGACGGTGAGCATGGTGGTTTTGAGTGTTTTTGGCCTCTAGCGCTTGTCCTTCAAGCGCAAGCAGCTATTGTTTTTATAGTATTGGACATCCCCTGCCCATTCGGGCTGAGCTTGTCGAAGCCCTCCGCTGATCGATCCCCATGCCTTTGCCAAGGGCGGGAGCCGGGGTGTGCGCCCGGCGGCGCAGTAACTTTCTCTTGCGTCGCCAAGAGAAAGTCACCAAAGAGAAGGCGACCCTACACGCTGCGTCCCTTCGCTTCGCTGCGGGCAACCTGCGGTGCTCGCGTCCAGCGGGGTCTCGCTCGAACTCGCTCCACTGCGTTGCGCTCAGACAATCGCGAGCCCTGATCCGCTGGCCGCTGCGCTCCTCGGCGCATCCTGAAGGGAACCCGGGGAGCGGACATCCATTCGGGCCATTGCTGCGCTCGGCCCAGTTTGCGCAGCGCGTGGCGCTTGCGCCCGCGAGGTGAGGCCGAGCGAAGCAAAGGCCCGTGTGGCTGTTCGGCTGTTGGATATTCGGGTGCCCAACCCCCTGCTGGCTGCGCCTGCGGCGGGGCGGTTGCGGGGTGGCATGGGCGTCGGAGCGCCCATGCTTCGTGCTCTGACTCGCCGCAGTTGTTCGAGCGGAGCGCCGCAGGCGCGCAGTGAGTTCTGCGGCGCACCCCGCAACCGCCCCGACGCAGGTTTGCCCCTTCGCACAGCGAAGGGGTCGCAGACTGGGGGTCGCCTTTCTTTTGCTTACTTTTCTTTGGCGAAGCAAAGAAAAGTGAGTCGCCCGCCGGGGCGATAACCCGGCTTCCGCCCTGAACACAAGCGCGCTTTTCAAACCAGCACGCCCAGGCTTCGACAGGCTCAGCCCGAACGGATAGCGGACGTTCTCAAGACCAAAGGAACCAGAGCGGCAAAGCACGATCACCGCCCCAAATAAACCTCAATCACCCGCTCATCCGCCTGCACCTGATCCAGCGTCCCCTGCGCCAGCACAGCCCCATCGCACAACACCGTCACGATCTCAGAAATGGTGCGAATGAAAGACATGTCGTGCTCCACCACCATCAACGAGTGCTTCCCCTTCAAGGTCAAAAACAGCTCCGCCGTGCGCGCAGTTTCTTCATCCGTCATCCCCGCCACCGGCTCATCCAGCAACAGCAACTTGGGGTCCTGCATCAGCAGCATGCCAATCTCTAGCCACTGCTTTTGCCCATGGCTCAGATTCCCCGCCATGCGCGCCACGCTGTCCGCCAGATGAATCGTGTGCAGGATCTCGGCCAGCCGGTCCGACTGCGCTGAATCGAGACGGAAGAACATGCTCGACGTCACGCCCTTGTGCGTCTTCAAGGCCAGTTCCAGGTTCTCGAACACACTGAGCTGCTCAAACACCGTGGGCTTCTGAAACTTGCGGCCGATGCCCAGGCTGGCGATCTCCGGCTCGTTGTGGCGCAGCAGGTCGATGGTCGAGCCGAAATACACCGTGCCGCTGTCCGGCCGCGTCTTGCCGGTGATGATGTCCATCATCGTCGTCTTGCCCGCACCATTGGGGCCGATGATGCAGCGCAGCTCG
This sequence comes from Acidovorax sp. JMULE5, assembly GCF_013376875.1. GTDB lineage: Bacteria > Pseudomonadota > Gammaproteobacteria > Burkholderiales > Burkholderiaceae_C > Acidovorax > Acidovorax facilis. The sequence continues at coordinate 4,965,288 of NZ_CP035951.1, read as the reverse complement.
CCGGGTGCGATATCGAGGCTCAGGTTATTGATGGCCTTGAAGCCGTCAAAGCTCACGTTCACGTCTTCCAGGTACAGGATGCGGCCGTGGGTGATATCCACCTCGCCGGGCGTGGCGATGCGCGAGAAGCCTGCAGTGCGGCCACCGGATTCGGTCTGGCCCAGCGCAGCAGGTGCCAGCCGGGCCTGAATGCGCCGCGCGCCTTCGTCCATCAGATCAGGCGTCATGGCGCGGCTCCTTCGGTCTTCTTGTTGTTGTTCTTCTTCAACTTCTTCACCAGGCCCACCACACCATCGGGCAGGAACAGCGTGACGGCGATGAACAGCGCGCCCAGAAAGTACAGCCAGAACTCTGGCGCCGTCACGGTGAGCCAGCTCTTGGCACCATTGACGATGAACGCCCCCACGATGGGCCCGATCAGCGTGGCGCGGCCACCCACTGCAGCCCACACCGCGATCTCGATGGAGTTGGCGGCGCTCATCTCGCCGGGGTTGATGATGCCGACCTGGGGCACATACAGCGCACCCGCCACGCCGCACATCATGGCGCTGATGGTCCAGATGGTGAGCTTGTAGGGCAGCGGCGAGTAGCCCGAGAACATGACGCGCGTTTCGGCATCGCGCACCGCCTGCAGCACGCGGCCAAACTTGCTGCGCACCAGCCAGCGGGCCAGCAAAAAGAACACCAGCAACGTCACGCCCGTGAGCACGAACAGCGTCATGCGCATGTTCTGCGTGGCCAGGGGCATGCCCAGAATGCGCTTGAAGTCGGTAAAGCCGTTGTTCCCGCCAAAGCCCGTCTCGTTGCGAAAGAACAGCAGCATGGCCGCATAGGTCATGGCCTGGGTGATGATGGAGAAATACACACCCTTGATGCGCGAGCGGAACGCGAAGTAGCCGAACACGAATGCAATCACGCCGGGCACCGCCACGATGAGGATTAAGGTGGCCACAAAGCTGTCGGACAGCGCCCAGTGCCAGGGCAGCTCCTTCCAGTCGAGGAACACCATGAAGTCGGGCAGGTCGCTTTGGTAGTTGCCGTCGCGGCCGATCTGGCGCATGAGGTACATGCCCATCACATAGCCACCCAAAGCGAAGAACAGGCCGTGGCCCAGGCTCAGGATGCCGGTGTAGCCCCAGATCAAGTCCATGGCGAGTGCGCAGATGGCGTAGCACATGATCTTGCCGAGCAGCGCCACGGCGTAGTCGCTGAGGTGGAATGCGCTGCCTGCGGGCACCCACAGATTGAGTACGGGCGCCACGGCGCACACCACGATGAGCGCCACGATAAAGGCTGACCAGCCGCTGCGGGTAAGCAGCGGTGCCGGAGCAGGAAGTTGGATAGGAGATGGCGTAGTCATATCAGTCTGTCTCTATCGGCCTCAATCGGCCGTACGCCCCTTGACCGCAAAGATGCCCTGCGGTCGCTTCTGGATGAAGATGATGATGAATACCAGCACGGCGATCTTGGCCAGCACGGCGCCCGTCCAGCCTTCGAGGAACTTGTTGAGCACACCAAGGCCCAGCGCGGCATACACGGTGCCGGCCAGCTGGCCCACGCCGCCCAGCACTACCACCATGAACGAGTCCACGATGTAGCTCTGCCCCAGGTCGGGCCCCACGTTGCCCACCTGGCTCAGCGCGCAGCCCGCGAGACCCGCGATGCCCGAGCCCAGTGCAAAGGCATAGGTATCCACACGCGCCGTATTCACGCCCATGCACGAGGCAATGGGCCGGTTCTGCGTCACGCCGCGCACAAACAGGCCAAGGCGTGTCTTGCTGATGAGGAAGGCCACACCGGCCAGCACCGCCAGCGCGAAGGCGACGATGATCACGCGGTTCCAGGGCAGCTGCAGGTTTTCCATGAGCTGCACGCCGCCGCTCATCCACGCGGGGTTTTCCACGCCCACGTTCTGCGCGCCGAACACGGTGCGCACCAGCTGCTGCAGCATCAGGCTGATGCCCCAGGTGGCCAGCAACGTCTCCAGCGGGCGGCCATACAAGAAGCGGATCACGCTGCGCTCCAGCACCGCGCCCATCAGGGCCGACGCCATGAACGCCACCGGCACGGCCGCGACCAGGTACCAGTCGAACGCACCCGGAAAGTACCGCTGGAACACACCCTGCATCACATAGGTGGCATAGGCGCCGATCATCATCAGCTCGCCGTGGGCCATGTTGATCACGCCCATCAGCCCGTAGGTAATGGCAAGGCCCAGCGCCACCAACAGCAGGATGGAGCCCAGGCTGATGCCGGTGAACAGCGCGGCCAGCTTCTCGCCCCACTGCAGACGGCCTTCCACCGCTGTCAGCGCGGCCTGGATGGCGGCTTTGACCTGAGGATCCTGTTCATTGCGCAGCTGCTCCAGCAGCACGGTGCGCGTGCCGGGGTTGCCGCTGGTGGCCAGATACTGCGCGGCCTTCAGGCGTTGCGACGCATCGCTGCTCGCCAGCAGGATGCGCGCGCGGATGGCTTCGAGCCGGGCTTGCAGGGCAACGTCCTTCTCGGCGGCAAGGGCCTTCTCGATGAGGGGCAGACGCGCCTCGTCGGTCTCTTCGCGCAGCGCGTCGATGGCGGTGCGGCGCTGGGCCACATCGGGCGACAGCAGTTGCAGCGAAGCCAGCGCTGCGTCGAACTCGCCCCGCATGCGGTTGTTGTTGACGATGTCTTCGGCATCGTCGGGCACAGGCACCTCGGCGCCACTCACCGGGTCGTAGCCCTTTTCGTCCTTCATGACGATGGCCTTGTCGCCTGCGATCTTGACGGCGTCTTCGCCCATCGCGCGGATGAAGGCCAGCGTGGCGTCGTCGGGGGTGGCAATGGCCTGCTGCAGCGCGGCGATGCGCTCGTCGGTATCGCCACTGGCCATGGCCCGCGCCGCCTCGACCGTGAGTGCGTGCGCCTGCACGGCTGCACACAGCAGCAGGCAGGCGATCAGGCGTTGAAAGAAAGAGGCAAACATGAGAGGGCCGGTAGGTCAAATAGAAACAGGCCTGTGCAGCGCGCAGGGCCAAGACCAGGGCCGCCGCGCAAGGGCCGCCCCGCCGCGCTGGCGGCGTCCCCCCTCCCACGCGCAAGCGTGAGAGAGGGGGTGAAGGCGCGAAGCGCCTCAGGGGGGTGTCACAGCTTCGACTTGCCGTCCGGCTCGTCCTTCTTCTTGTCGTTGCCTTCGATGTACGGGCTCCATGGCTTGGCCTTCACAGGACCAGGCGTCTTCCACACCACGTTGAACTGGCCATCGGCCTTGATCTCGCCGATGAACACGCTCTTGTGCAAGTGGTGGTTCTTCTCGTCCATCTTGCTGACGATGCCCGACGGTGCCTTGAAGGTCTGGCCAGCCATGGCGGCAATCACCTTGTCGGTGTCGGTGCTCTTGGCCTTGGTCACGGCCTGGGCCCACATGTTGATACCGATGTAGGTAGCTTCCATCGGGTCGTTGGTGAGCGGCTTGTCTTTGTGGCCGGCAATGCCCTTGGCCTTGGCGTAGTCGCTCCACTTCTTGATGAACTCGGTGTTGGCGGGGCTCTTGATGGACTGGAAGTAGTTCCAGGCGGCCAGGTGGCCCACCAGCGGCTTGGTGTCCACGCCGCGCAGTTCTTCTTCACCCACGGAGAACGCGACGACCGGCACGTCCTTGGCCTTCAGGCCCGCGTTGCCCAGTTCCTTATAGAACGGCACGTTGGAGTCGCCGTTGATGGTGGAGACCACCGCCGTCTTGCCGCCCTGGCTGAACTTCTTGATGTCGGCCACGATGGTCTGGTAATCGGAATGACCGAAGGGGGTGTACTTCTCGTCGATGTCGCTGTCCTTCACGCCCTTGCTCTTGAGGTAGGCGCGCAGGATCTTGTTGGTGGTGCGGGGGTACACGTAGTCGGTGCCCAGCAGCACCCAGCGCTTGGCGCTGCCGCCGTCCTTGCTCATCAGGTAGTCCACCGCAGGGATGGCTTGCTGGTTGGGAGCAGCGCCGGTGTAGAACACGTTCTTGGACAGCTCTTCGCCTTCATACTGCACGGGGTAGAACAGCAGGCCGTTCATTTCTTCAACCACGGGCAGCACCGACTTGCGCGACACCGAGGTCCAGCAGCCGAAGATGACCGAGACCTTGTCCTGGCCGAGCAGCTGCTTGGTCTTTTCAGCGAACAGGGGCCAGTTGGAGGCCGGGTCCACCACCACGGGTTCGAGCTTCTTGCCCAGCACGCCGCCCTTGGCGTTGATCTCGTCGATGGCCATGAGCACGGTGTCTTTCAACACGGTCTCGGAGATGGCCATGGTGCCCGACAGGCTGTGCAGGATGCCGACCTTGATGGTCTCCTGTGCGTGGGCTGGCAGCGCAGACAGGCCAGCGAGCGTAGCGACGGCCGCGAGGGCCTTGAGGGAATAACGACGTTGCATGTGTGCTTCTCCGGTGGTGGTTTCAATCAATCAATCAAGCCGCTTCGCTCGCCGGTCCCTTGCGGGGCACTGGGTGATCGAGCGATGGAATGGATTCTGGAGAGCGGGGCCTGCTTGGGAAATACGCCGGGTGGCGTACACGGTGGCACGGCGCGAACGCGTAAAGCCAGGTCACCCGCGTTGTGTCGGGTAGGCGAAACGCTATGCAATCAGTAGCTAATAGCGCCTTATATATAACCGCTGGAGGCCAAAAACACTCAAAATCTGCGGCAATCCCGGTGGTGGAGAAACGCCCCTCGGATTTACGATGGGCGGCTAAGGCCCCAATAAGGAATGAACCCATGGTGAAACGACGCACAGTGCTCCTCGGCGGCGCCGCAACAGCGGGCGCGCTGGTCATTGGCTGGGGCGTGATGCCGCCGCGCCAGCGCCTGCACCCGTCCGACCCGCTGCCGCAGACCAGCGGGCAGGCCGCCTTGAACGGCTGGGTCAAGGTGGGGGCCGACAACACCGTGACGGTGATGATGGCCAAGTCCGAAATGGGCCAGGGCGCCCACACGGGCCTGGCCGCCATCCTGGCCGAAGAGCTGGACGCCGACTGGGCGCAGGTGCGGCTGGAGATGACGCCCATCGACGACATCTACAACAACCTCGCCACGGTGGTCGACGGCCTGCCCTTTCACCCCGACAACGATGGCTCGATGAAGGCCGTGGCGGGCTGGTTGACCGCCAAGACCATGCGCGAGGTGGGCGTGATGATGACGGGCGGATCGAGCAGCATCAAAGACCTGTGGCTGCCCATGCGCGAGGCCGGTGCCCATGCGCGCGCCATGCTCATCCGCGCCGCCGCCGCGCAGTGGGGAGTGCAGGCAACCGAGTGCACGGCCAACGCGGGCTGGGTGGAACACACCGCGGGCCAGCGCGCCACCTTTGGCGAGCTGGCTGCCCTGGCCGCTCAGCAGCCCATGCCGGGCAAGGTCACGCTCAAAGAACCCGCGCAGTTCAAGCTGATCGGCAAGCCGCTGACGCGCATCGAGGCGCCGTCCAAACTCGATGGCACGGCCGTCTTCGGCATCGACGCCAACCCGCCCGGCCTGCTGCACGCGAGCCTGGTGATGTGCCCCACGCGTGGCGGCAAGGTGGCACGCTTTGATGCTGCCGCCGCCCAGAAGCTGCCCGGCGTGAAACACGTGCTCGAAGTGGCGCCCTACCACGGCGGCACCGGCGGCGTGGCCGTGATTGCCGACACGCCCTGGCATGCCAAGAAGGCCGCTGCGGCCGTCACCGTGGAATGGGACCACGGCCCCGCCGCCACCTTGTCGAGCGAAACCGTGATGGCGCGACTGACCCAGGCGCTGGACGAAGCCAAGGGCTTTGGCTACCACAGCGCAGGCGATGTGGACGCGGCCATGCAAGGCGCTGCGACCACCATCACCGCCGACTACCGCGCGCCCTACCTGGCCCACGCCGCGCTGGAGCCGATCAACTGCACGGTGCAGTTCAAAGACGGCGCTGCCACCGTGTGGACATCCACCCAGGTGCCGGGCCTGGCGCGCCGCGCGGCCGCCAAGGCGCTGGGCATCGACGACGAAAAAGTGACCGTGCACCAGCTGCTGCTGGGTGGCGGCTTTGGCCGCAGGCTGGAGGCCGACTACGTGGCGCAGGCCGCCGCCATAGCCAAGGTGGCCGGTGGTGCGCCGGTGCAAACGCTGTGGAGCCGCGAGCAGGACACACAACACGACTTCTACCGCCCGGCCTGCATGGCCCGCTTCAAGGCGGGGTTTGACGCGCAGGGCCAACTGGTGGCGTGGAACAACGTGTCGGTGGGCCAGGCCATCGTGCCGCAGGTGCTGGTGCGCACCTTTGGCCTCGCAGGCGCAGGGCCGGACAAGACCACGTCCGAAGGCGCGTTCGACCAGCCCTACGAATGGCCCCATGCGCGCATTGCGCACGAGATCGTCGACCTGCCGCTGCCGGTGGGCTTCTGGCGCTCGGTCGGGCACTCGCACCAGGCATTTTTCAAGGAAAGTTTTGTGGACGAGGCAGCAGCGGCGGCCAAGCAGGACCCGGTGGCGTTTCGTGCCGCACTGCTGCAAAAGCACCCGCGCCATCTGAAGGTGCTGCAAAAGGCGGCCGAGCTGGCGGACTGGGGAAAACCACTGGCTCCGGGTGCAGCGGGCGAGAAGCGTGCGCGCGGTGTGGCACTGCACCAGTCGTTCGGCTCCATCGTGGCGCAGGTGGCCGAGGTGTCGGTGGGGGCGGACAAGGCCATTCGCGTGCACCGCGTGGTGTGCGTTGTCGACTGCGGCGCGGCCATCAACCCCAACCTGATTGCGCAGCAGATGGAAAGCGGCGTGGTGTTTGGCCTCACGGCGGCGCTGTATGGCGAGATCACCCTGAAGGACGGGCAGGTGCAGCAGAGCAATTTTCACGACGTGCCACTGCTGCGAATGGCCGACTGCCCGCGGGTGGAGACCCACATCATCGACAGCGCCGAACCGCCCGAGGGCGTGGGCGAGCCCGGCGTGCCGCCCATTGCGCCTGCGGTGGCCAACGCCCTCTTCGCACTCACCGGCCAGCGCCTGCGCGCCCTGCCACTGAAGCTGGCCTGAATCGATTCAAGGAACCACCATGTCCACAACCTTGCGCATCAACGGCAAAGCCATCGCCGTCACCGCCGAACCCGACACGCCCCTGCTGTGGGTGCTGCGCGGCGAGCTGCACATGAACGGCACCAAGTTTGGCTGCGGCATGGCGCTGTGCGGCGCCTGCACCGTGCATCTGAATGGCGAGCCCGTGCGCGCCTGCATCACGCCTCTGTCGGCCGTGGGCGATGCCGATGTGACCACCATCGAGGGCCTGCAAGGCCCCGAGGCCGCAGCCCTGCGCACCGCATGGACGGTGCTGGATGTGGCGCAGTGCGGCTACTGCCAGAGCGGGCAGCTGATGTCGGCCTGCGCGCTGCTCAAGAAAACCCCGAAGCCCAGCGATGCGGACATTGATGCTGCGATGGGTGGCAATGCGTGCCGCTGCGGGACGTATCCGCGAATACGGGCGGCGATTCATCGGGCCGCTGAGGGGCGGGGTTGATTTTTGGTTTCGCTCGCTGATCTGAGCTGCATGCCTACTTGAAGGGCAGAGGCCGGGGTGTGCGCCCGGCGGCGCAGTAACTTTCTCTTGCGTCGCCAAGAGAAAGTCACCAAAGAGAAGGCGGCCCTACACGCTGCGTCCCCACACGCCCTTGCGGGCGTGTGGGGAAACCTGCGGTGCTCGCGTCCAGCGGGGTCTCGCTCGAACTCGCTTCGTTTCACTGCGCTCAAACAATCGCGAGCCCTGATCCGCTGGCCGCTGCGCTCCTCGGCGCATCCTGAAGGGAACCCTTGGGATCGGACAGCCATACGGGCCATTGCTTCGCTCGGCCCCGCCTGCCCAGCGCGTGGCGCTTGCGCCTGCGAGATCGGGCCGAGCGAAGCAATGGCCCGTGTGGCTGTTTGGCTGTTCGGCTGTCCACCCCCTGCTGGCTGCGCCTGCGGCGGGGTGGTTGCGGGGTGAGCATGCGCGTCGGAGCGCGCATGCTTCGTGAACTGACTCGCCGTGGTTGTCCGAGCGGCGCGCCGCAGGCGCAAAGCGAGTTCCACGGCGCACCCCGCAACCGCCCCGACGCAGGTTTGCCCCCACGCACCGCGTGGGGGTCGCAGACTGGGGGTCGCCTTTCTTTTGCTTACTTTTCTTTGGCGAAGCAAAGAAAAGTGAGTCGCCTGCCGGGGCGACAACCCGGCCTCCGCACTCAACACAAGCACACCGCCCCCAAACACCCCAAAACCCCAACCCAGTTAGAGTATCGACCTCGCGCAACCCCTGGCCCGCCAGGCCTCTTCTGCCTCCCTCCCCATGTCCAACCTCGTCGTCCACGGCGGCACCCCGCTGCGGGGCCGCATCATCCCATCTGCCAACAAGAACGCGGTGCTGCCCGTGCTGTGCGCCACGCTGCTCACCAACGAGCCGCTCAGGCTGCTCGGCGTGCCTGACATCACCGACGTGCGTAAGATCCTCGACATCTTCCGCACGCTAGGCAGCGATGTGCGCATGGACCACGCCACCGGCACGCTGGAGTTGCACCACCACGCCACCACGTTCGATGCCGCCCTCCACCGCCTACCCGAGGAAATGCGCTCGTCCATCATGCTGGTGCCCCCGCTGCTGGCGCGCTTTGGCGTGGCGCGGCTGGAGGACAACGTCAAGGGCTGCACGCTGGGCGTGCGCGAGATCGACCCGCATGTGGAGGTGTTCCACCGCTTTGGCGGGCGCGTGGAACGGGCCGAAGGCTCGCTGCTGATCCGCTGCGACGGCAGGCTGCAGGCCAACCACCACTGGCTGGACTACGCATCGGTCACCACCACCGAGAACTTCGTGCTGTGCGCAGCGACGGCCGAGGGCACGTCGGTGCTGACAAACGCCGCGTCGGAGCCCCACGTGCAGGAGTTCTGCCGCTTCATGACCATGATCGGCGTGCGCATCGAGGGCATGGGCACGTCGCGCATCACGGTGCATGGCGGCACGCAACTGCGCGGCGGGGAGTTCCGTTTCGACGAAGATTTCCACGAGATCACGACCTTCCTCGCCTTGGGTGCGATCACGGGTGGCGACGTGGTGGTGAAGAACAGCGCGCCCGAGAACTTTCCGCTCATCGACCGCACGTTTGCAAAGTTCGGCGTCACCATCACGCACGAGGACGGCTGGTCACGCGCGCACTGCGCGGGGCCGCTCAAGGTGCAGACGCCGTTCACCAGCAATGTGCTGACCAAGGTGGAGGCGGCGCCCTGGCCGTACTTTCCGGTGGACCTGCTGCCCATCTTCATCGCCCTCGGTGTGCGGGCCGAGGGCAATGCGCTGTTCTGGAACAAGGTGTACGACGGCGCTTTAGGCTGGGCGGGCGAGCTGTCGAAGTTTGGCGCGCATGTGTTCCAGTCCGACCCGCACCGGCTGGTCACCTTTGGCGGTAACCCGCTGACGCCTGCGGTGGTGGAGAGCCCTTACATCATCCGCGTGGCGATTGCGCTCTTCATGGTGGCGGCCAGCACGCCTGGCCGCTCGGAAATCCGCAACGCCACGCCCATCCGCCGCGCCCACCCGCACTTCGTGGAGAACCTGCGCAGCCTGGGCGTGCAGGTGGAGTGGACGAGCGAGGAATGAGGAGCGGACGGTGCTCAGGCGGTGACAACGCCGTCTGCGTCTTCGTCCGGCTCGATGAGTACATGGACCGCCGGGGCTCCACCCTGCTGCACATCGGCGCAGTACACGGCGTTGCGCCCCGTGCCCTTGGCGCGGTACAGGGCCTTGTCGGCACGGTTGACCAGCTCTTCAAAGCCGATGCCCGAGCCCTTGTGCATCGTGGCCACACCGATGCTCACGGTGACCGAAGCGCTCGCACCCTGCTCATTCACGGGCACGCTCAACGCGGCCACGTCGTGGCGCAGTGATTCGGCCACGCGCAAGGCGCTGACGCCATCGGTCTCGGGCAATACGATCACAAACTCCTCGCCCCCGAACCGCGCCACGATGTCCACACCGCTGCGCTTGCGCGCCGCGCAGGCCTGGGCGACGGCACAGATCACCCGGTCACCCGCAAGGTGCCCCCAGGCGTCGTTGACTGTCTTGAACAGGTCAATGTCCACCACCAGCAGGGACAGGGGGTGGTCAAAACGCTCGGTGCGTTTGCATTCGTTCGCGCCCAGTTCCATCACCGTGCGCCGGTTGGCCAGGCCCGTTAGAGAGTCATTGGCGGCCAGCAGCTCCAGCGCGGTGTTGAGCTCTTGCAGCAACTTGTTCTGCTCCAGCAGCTGCTGGTTGATCTGCGCAATCTCGTCTTCCTTCTGCTTGCGGTCATGGATGTTGAAGGTGACACCTATCAGCCGCTTGCCGGGGGTGGCGCTGCTGCGGTCCATGATGCGGCCGTAGTTGGCAAACCAGATCCACTCGCCCGCCTTGGAGCGCAGCCGGAACTCGGCACGGTACTGCGGCGTGATGCCCGCCACGTGGTCGGCTACCGCCTGCTTGACCTTGTCCAGGTCGCCAGGGTGGAACAGGCCAAAGATGTCCTGCACGCCCGTCACGATTTCGTCCTGGGTAAAACCCAGCTCCTCAAAGGTCTTGGAGGCCTTGTGGGTGACCTGGCCGCTGACCAGGTCGTTCTCCCACAGGTCCAGCCCGGCGGCCTCCAGCACCAACTCCAGCCGCTCCTTGTTCAGGTCTGCTTCATCACCCATGGCGGCAAAAACCCTTGATTCTTCAGGCCGACGGCATGGCCCCGGCGTAACCCATATTGCGCAGCAAACCGGCAAACGACGCCACCACACCCGGGGTGTTGTAAAGCTGGGGCGCTGTCTGTACGGCGATCACGCTGACCATCTGGCCCGTGCTTTTTCCCGTGGTGGGATCGAAGTACAGGGCCAGGTCGTCGCTGGCGTTGGAGAAGCCGCGGCCCGTGCTTTCTGAGTAGTAGCAGATGGAGTCGGGGGCGATGACATCGGGCGCCACGCTCGCAGACGAGTACATGATGAGGTTCTCGTTCAGGTTATACAGATAGTGCGTCTGGGTGCTCAGGCTCGGGTCCTGTGTGTTGTCCAGGCGGATGATGCCCGAATCCAGCGACGCGCTGGAGGTGGACTGCGTGACCGAGGTGATGAAAAAATTGGTCGCCACCGCGCTGGCTGGGCGGCCGGTGATCATGGTGATCACGTCCGCCACGGCAGCAGTGGCGGGCGGCGTGGCGGCCTGCAGCAGAAACTGCCCCAGCCCCCGCGCCTGCTCCAGCGTGCCCGGAATGTAGCTGCCCGACAACGCAAAGCCGTTGCCCGCGTTGGAGGGCCACATGGCAATGCCCGAATACCCCCCAAACCCGGCCACCACGCCACCCGCCAGGGTCTCCACGCGCGCTGCGGTGGAGGCGCCCAGCACGGCGGATTCCAGATCCACCAGCGTAGAGGCGTCGCTGGCCAGCGCAGCGGGGCACGGCGCCAGCTGAACACCGCCGGTGAAGGTGGTCTGGGGCAGTTCGGGCACGGCACGGCCGGCGCCTTCGCCGTTGACCACCCAGACCGCGCCCTGCGACATGGCCGCGCCAATGAGCGGCACGAGCGAATTGATGGGCCCGATCTCCACGGGGATCAAGGCGCCCAGCGGTGCGCCCGTGCAGGCCTGCATCACGGCCACGGTGTTGCTGATCGAGTTTTGCACCGCCGCCAGAGTGAGGCTGTCGGCCGCATCGGGCGAGCCCATGATGGCGAGCACACAGGCGTTGGTGGCGCCGTCGTAGTCCTGCACCGTGACCGTGCCGCTCCAGCCCTGACCCGCCAGCTCCTGAAGGATCGAACAAGCGTCGTGGTAGCTGCCGCCCCCTCCGCTGGCCAGCACGGCAGCACCCGCCGCGATCGACTGGAAATCGGCCAACCCATAGTTATAGACAACACCCATCTGGCGCCCCTCTCTTTTGGTATGGAAGGCACGATACGCCTGCCCGGTTGGTTGTCAATCCGCTGCATCCCATGCGGGGCCAGGGCACCAACGTGGTATGACCCGGATCAAGGGCACGCAAGTTCTGCGCCCAAGAACCGCACGGCCAACACCCACAGCAGAGCGCACCAGGGCGGAAAGCACTCTGGCCTCGCGGTGCGCCATCGCCTATGCTCTGTCTGCGTTGCAGTTTTGTTGTTGTTTTTCCTGGCAGATGCCTACCCACACCATGAGCCTCCCCGATAAATCCCCCGTCTACGGCACCGAAGATCTGCTGATCAGCCTGTGCAACTCCGTCACCCGGGTCTTGAACGTGGCCACCCACAGCCAGATCCACTACTCCGGCATGGTGCAGCGCATCAGCAAGACGTGCCTGAAGCCCGACATCGGCTGTTTTGTGCTGTTCGATGGTGGCTTCTCGGGCCTGGTCATCATCAACTTCTCGGCCCAGGCCGCGATGGAGCTGTATGCCAACTACCTGCTGAACATGGGCATGTCCAAGGACGATCTGGTCAGCTCCTACACGTCGGACGAAGTGAGCAATGTGATGGGCGAGCTGATGAACCAGGTGGTGGGCGACTTCACCGGCAAGGTGCGCCGCGAGCTGCAGACCCACATCACCCAGAACCAGCCCAAGATGCTGGTGCTGAACAAGCAGGTGATGCTGAGCGTGGACGCCAACCTGGACAAGCCCGAAGCCCGGCGTGTGACCTTCTACACCAGCAACAACAACATCTTCTACCTGGAACTGGCCATCGACCGCACCGAGTTCATCAAGCTCTACGACTTCGAGGCGCAGGAAGTGCCGGATGCCGACGCGCTGATGGCCCAGTCGCAAGAAGCCCCTCCCGTGCCCGCGCCGCCGCCTGCGGGGGGGCAGGACGACACGGACGCACTGCTGAAGTCGCTGGGGATGTAGTTGACTCCAAAATAATAGCTATAAGCGCTTGTCAAATAAGCGCTGCAGCCGTTTTTTGACCCAACTAGTCCACTGAAACCGAGAAATCGGCTGTGCGCCGAGGTGGCAGCGGGTGCAGCGCAAGGCGCGGGCTGCGGCCAAGGCTGGCCGCCTTGGCAAAGCCCGCAACGCAGCGATGCGCCTGCCGCCACCCCGGCCCGAAGGGTGCGGGCCTGGCAGGGCCGCCCTCGTTGTTGCCGTGCTCGCCGGGTGTGCAACCCGCCTGCGCCCGCCGCCTAGAGTGCGGCCCTGCCAGACACTCACGCACAGCCGATTTCTCGGTTTCAGTGGACTAGTGCGTACCACTCCCTTCAGAAGACATGCGGGGCATGCGTCCTACACCCGCCCCCGCGCAACACTGACCGGGGCTGCCGGGCCAGGGCCTAAGCTGAAACGCTTATCACCCTGCCACTCGAAGGAGCCCACCATGCCACGCGGAACCTGGAGCGCCAAACGCGAGCGCCAGTACGAACACATCAAGGACAGCCTGCTGGAACGCGGCAGGGACGAAGACACGGCCGAGGAAATCGCGGCCCGCACGGTCAACAAGGAACGCGCACAGAACGGCGAAAGTAAAACCGCAGCCCCTCAGACCCTGCATGCCACGCCTGCGCCCGTGCGCGGAGGCAGGAACTCGCACCGTGGCCCGCAGGGGCGCACCCGGGATCAGCTCTACGAAGACGCCAAACGGCAGGGGATCAAGGGGCGCTCAAAAATGAACAAGCAAGAGCTGGAGAAGGCTGTGGGCCGCTGACGCGCGGCCTACGGCGGTCACACTGGCTCTTCAAAATTCATAGCTACCAGCGCTTTAGCAACAAGCGCTAGCGGCCAAAAACACCAAAAATCTATCCCTCAAACTGCGGGTGCAACTGCCGGATGCGGTTCATCGCCATCGCCGCCGCCGCAGTGCGCGTCTCCACCCCCAGCTTGGCGAACACGCGCTCCAGGTGTTTCTTCACCGTGGCGGGGCTCGCGCCCAGGATGTCGCCGATGTCGCGGTTGATCTTGCCCTTGACCACCCAGTACAGCACCTCGGCCTCGCGCGCGGTGAGCTTGAAGGACAGGCTCATGGATTCGATGATTTTTGCGTCGGACACCTCGCGCATCACGATGAGCCAGTCGCCGCCGCCGGCGCTGTCCCCCGCCTGCTGGTGCAGCCGGAAGGTGAGGCGGCGGGCGCCCTGCTCCACAGCCAGGCGGGGAGGCTCGGCCAGCGATGCAGCCAGCAGCTCGGCCGCGTTGTCGGCCAGCACGTGGCGGCGCAGCCAGGCCTGCACGGGCTCGGGTGCCCATTGGCCAAAGGCGGTGGGCGTGCCGTCCGCGGCGACCTCGCCGAAATAGCTTTGCAGCAGCTCGCGCGCTAGCGGGGTTTGCCAGACGATGCGGCCGTCCGACGCACGCACGGTGATGCTGGCGTAACCAAACGCATCGAGCGCGTTGCGCGCCTCGCGGGCCTGGCGGGCGTCCTGCCGGGCCTTGCGGGCTGCGCCCAGGTGCACGCCCATGCGCGCCATCACCTCGCGCGGCTTGATGGGCTTGGTGACATAGTCCACGCCACCCGCCTCCAGCGCGGCCACGAGGTGCTCGGTCTCGGTCAGGCCGGTCATGAAGATGATGGGGATGTGCGCCGTGGCGGGCGATGCCTTCAGGCGCCGCGCCACTTCAAAACCGTCCATGCCGGGCATCATGGCGTCGAGCAGAACAATGTCGGGCAGGGCCTGCGCGGCACGCTGCAAGGCCGCCTCGCCATGCGTGGCGACCAGCACGGTGTAGCCCGATTCATCCAGCGCGTCATGCAGCACGGCCAGGTTGTCGGGCACGTCGTCCACGATCAGCACCACATCGCTGTCGGTGCGGTCCAGCGCTGCACCGGGCGCTACAGACGCGTGCAAGGAAGATGGGTTGGCGGTGGTCATCACGAAGGTGCCTGCTCCAGGATCTGGCCCATGGCATCGAACTGGAACTGCTTGGCCAGCTGCCGCATGGTGCCCACAAAAGCGCTGTGCGCGGGCTGGCTGCGTTCAATGTCGTCCAGCGTGTTGAGGATGCCACGGTAGTAGCCCAAAGACACTGCCTGGGCCAAGGCGGCCAGGGCGGTGGTGTCGGGGTATGTGAGGGGCGCATCCGCTGCCGCAGGCAAGGCGGGGGTCATATCGGCTTCGCCGTATTGCCACTGCAAGACCAAACGACGCTCCAGCCAGTCGAGCAGCTCGCTGTGGCGCACGGGCTTGACGATGAAGTCTTCGGGGCGGATGTCCACGTCGTTGTCCAGCGCCTTGTCAAACGCATTGGCGGAAACAATGGCGCAATGCACGTTTGGCAACCGCATCTGCCGCACGCGCCGCAAGGTCTCCCACCCGTCGATGCCCGGCATGGCCAGGTCCATGAAGATGGCGTGCGGCCGGTAGCCGGTGGCCAGCAGGTCCAGCGCATCGTGGCCGCTGGCCGCCTGGCGCAGCTCAAAGCCCAGGGGTTCGAGCAGTTGCACCAGCAGCTCGCGGTCGGGCTCTTCGTTGTCCACCACAAGGATGCGGCGGCGTTCGCCCGCGTAGCCCCTGCGGGCGCGCTGGGCTTGCATCGCCACGGGCGCCGCCGTCTTGCCCAGGGCCTCGGCATGCACCTCGGGCAAGAAGAGTTTGACCTGGAACACCGATCCCACGCCGGGTGTGCTGCTCACCGTCAGTTCACCGCCCATGAGCGCAGTGAGCATCTTGGCAATGGTCAGGCCCAGGCCCGCACCCGGTGCGGCCGCGGTGTTGCCACCGCCCGAGCCGCCGCGCGCAAAAGGCTCGAAGATGCGCTCGATCTCCTCGGCTGTGAGGCCTGGCCCCGTGTCCTGCACCTCGATGCGCGCCATTTCGCGTGCATAGCGCACGCGCAGCGTGACGGTGCCGTGCGCGGTGAATTTGACGGCGTTGCCCAGCAGGTTGATGAGGATCTGGCGCAGGCGCTTTTCGTCGGCACGCACCACTTCCGGAATCACGCCCAGCACATCAAACTGGAAGGCCAGGCCCTTGGCCGCGGCCTGCAGTTCAAACAGGCTGGCCATCTCGTGCAGGCCATCGGCAAAACGCATGGGCGTCACGTCCAGCGTGAGCTTGCCGGATTCGATGCGCGCAATATCGAGCGTGCCCTCGATGAGCGAGAGCAGGTGCTCGCCGCCCCGGCGGATCACATGCACCGCCTGCTTGCGGTGCGGGGGCACGCCCGCGTCCTCGCCCATGAGCTGCGCGTAGCCCAAGATGGAGTTGAGCGGCGTGCGGATCTCGTGGCTGATGGCGCTGATGTAGCGGCTTTTGGCGTGGTTGGCCTGGTCGGCGGCGCGCTTGGCTTCTTCGGCCACCTGGCGCGCCTGCTCGGCCACGCTGCGCGCGGTCTGCAGGGCCTCGTCGGTCTGGCGGTGCAGCTCGATCTCGCGCACCAATAGGCCCGTCTGCCGATTGGATTCCTCCTGCGCCACCTGGCGGCTTTTGTGCGCCAGCACCAGCCACCAGGCCACGATGCCCGAAATGACCAGCAGTGCAAGATAGGCCTTGAGCAGGCCCGAGCGCAGCGCCACTTCGGGTGCCGCCATCACCTCGGTGTCAGTGGCCGCCTGGGCGATGGTGTTGAGCTCCTGGTGGTACAGCAGCCCCATCACCGAGGCCAGCAGCGGCGCTATCACCAGCATCAGCAGCAGGAAGTGCCCCAGGCCCGTGTCCAGATAGCGCCACATGGCGCGCGGCAGCACCCAGCGCAGCGCGGCGGACCATTGCACCGCCATACTGGCGTGGGGTTTGCAAAGGTCGCCGCAGCGCGCATCGAGCGTGCAGCACAGCGAGCAGATGGCGCCCCGGTACGCGGGGCACTGGGCCATGTCCGGGGCTTCGTACTCGCGCTCGCAGATCACGCAGCGCTGCACGGTGTAACGCATGGTGCTGCCCAAGTCAGCACCTTGTTTGCCGCTGACCGGACCGTGCATGGGCACCGCCACCACATCGGTCACCGCAGCGGGATCGGGCTGGCGCGCAATGTAGTAGCGCCCTCCAGTGGCCCAGGCAATGAGCGGTGCGGTGACAAAGGCCACCGCCATCGCAATCACCGCCGAGAACGCCTGCGGCAGCGGTCCGAACAGGCCCAGGTGCGCGCTGATGGACAGGATCGACGCGAGCGCCATCGAGCCCACGCCCACTGGGTTGATGTCGTACAGATGCGCGCGCTTGAACTCGATGCCCTTGGGCGACAGGCCCAGCGGCTTGTTGATGACGAGGTCGGCCACCACCGACATGATCCAGGCGATGGCGATGTTGGAGTACAGCCCCAGCACCTCGCCCATGGCGCGGAACACGTTCATCTCCATCAGCATGAAGGCGATGAGGGTGTTGAACACCACCCACACCACGCGCCCCGGGTGGCTGTGGGTAAGGCGCGAAAAGAAGTTCGACCACGCCAGCGAGCCTGCGTAGGCGTTGGTCACATTGATCTTGAGCTGCGAGACCACCACAAACAACGCCGTGGCCGCCACCGCCCAGCCGTAGTGGGGGAACACGTATTCATACGCGGCCAGGTACATCTGGTTGGGGTCCACCGCACGCTCGGCAGGCACCATGTGCGTGAGCGCCAGATAAGCCAGCAGCGCGCCGCCCAGCATCTTGAGCACGCCCAGCACCACCCAGCCCGGCCCGCCCACCAGCACGCCCAGCCACCAGCGCCCACGTGTGGCGGGGGTGGATGCGGGCATGAAGCGCAGGTAGTCGGCCTGCTCCCCCATCTGGGTAATGAGCGCAATACCGACCGTGAGCGCCGCACCAAACAAGGGCAGTTGGAATGTGGCGCCCCGCATTGATTCACCACCGTAGTGCACGATGCCGGAAAACGCACCAGGATCGCGCACGATCACATACACAAACGGCACCACCAGCATCACCAGCCACAGCGGCTGTGTCCACACCTGCAGGCGGCTGATGGCCGACACGCCATGCGTGACCAGTGGAATCACCACAATGGCGCAGATGAGGTAACCCCAGGTGGGCGGGATGTCGAGCGCCAGCTCCAGCGCGTAGGCCATCACGGCGGCCTCCAGCGCGAAGAAGATGAAGGTGAAGCTCGCGTAGATCAGCGAGGTGAGCGTGGAGCCGATGTAGCCAAACCCCGCGCCGCGCGTGAGCAGGTCCATGTCCACCCCATAGCGCGCCGCATACACGCTGATGGGCAGCCCCGCCAGGAAGATGATGAGCCCCGTGGCCACGATGGCCCAGAAGGCATTGATGAAGCCGTACTGCACCAGCAGCGTGGCGCCCACGGCTTCCAAAATCAGAAAGGACGCCGCGCCAAACGCCGTATTGGCCACCCGCCATTCGGACCATTTGCGAAACCGCTGCGGGGTGTAGCGCAGCGCGTAGTCCTCCATGGTCTCGGTGGCCACCCAGCTGTTGTAGTCGCGGCGCACCTTGACGACCTGCTGGGGGGCCTGCGCATCTACATCCTGCCCCGACAGCTGCACCGGCGCAGCATCAGCGGGAGCAAGGGGAGCGGTGGAAAGTGGCATGGACATGGGATGACAACAAGCACTGCAGGTGCAGTTTCCATGCCACGGCCCGCCCCTGCGAGCGCTGCCCCTGCGCCAGATGACGTATGGCGGGCACGGGGCTTGCTGCCTATGATGGATTCGCTTCCACCAGATCACCGGTACACCATGGAAATCACCCCTCGCGCTCGGCCGCGCCGCGGCCGCGCGAGCCAACGACCCCAGCAATGAGTGAAACGAAATGGAATTAACTCCTCGCGAAAAAGACAAGCTGCTGATCTTCACCGCCGCCCTGCTGGCCGAGCGCCGCAAGGCCCGGGGCCTCAAGCTCAACTACCCCGAGGCCGTGGCCCTGATCAGCGCCGCCGTGATGGAGGGTGCGCGCGACGGGAAAACCGTGGCGCAATTGATGAGCGAGGGCCGCAGCGTGCTGACCCGCGCCGATGTGATGGACGGTATCGCCGAGATGATTCCGGACATCCAGGTCGAGGCCACGTTCCCCGATGGCACCAAGCTGGTCACCGTCCATCAACCGATCGTCTGACCCCCTTTCTCTCTGTCCCTCGTTCTCTCTGTGGAGCCCCCATGCGCATCGCACTCTCACACCGCCACACAGCCGCTCTCCTTTTCATAGCTGCCAGCGCAATCAGCACGTGCGCCAACGCCCATACAGGCGCTGAATCCCACATCCACAACAGTTTCTTCAGCGGCCTTGCCCACCCCCTGTTCGGCCTGGACCACCTGGCCGCCATGGTGGCCGTGGGCCTGTGGAGCGCCCTGGCCGCGCGCCATGCCGGGCGCGAACTGCTGTGGGGCCCCGTGGGCTTTGCGGCCATGCTGCTGGCGGGTGCCGTGCTGGGCCTGCAGGGCGTGGACCTGCCTGCGGTGGAGCCGATGATTGCTGCGTCGCTGCTGGTCACAGGCCTGCTGGTCGTGTCGCGCCTGCGCGTGCCCGGACTGGTGGCGGCGCTGGGTGTGGGCGTGTTCGCTGTCTTCCACGGCGTGGCCCATGGCTACGAACTGGCAGGCAGCGACAGCGCCTGGCAAACCCTTGCGGGCATGCTGACCGCCACCGTGCTGCTGCATGGCACGGGTCTCGCGGCGGGCTGGGCACTGCGCCACCGCCATGTCTGGCTGGCGCGCGCCGCAGGTGCGGGCGTGGCAGTGTTCGGTGGTGCGCTGCTCGCGCAAATGGCCTGACCCGTTGACCCACCAGGAGCACGCAATGATCCCAGGCGAACTCTTCACCGAACCCGGTGAACACCCGCTCAACACCGGCCGCCGCACCCTCACGCTGGTGGTGCGCAACACCGGCGACCGACCCATCCAGGTCGGTTCGCACTACCACTTTGCCGAAACCAACAATGCGCTGGGCTTTGACCGCGCGGCTGCGCGCGGCATGCGGCTGAACATTGCGTCGGGCACCGCCGTGCGCTTTGAGCCCGGCCAGGAGCGCACCGTGGAGCTGGTGGATTACGCCGGCGACCGCCGCGTGTTCGGCTTTCAAGGCCTCACGCAGGGTGCGCTGTAGCACTGAACCACCAAGATTTGAGCCAAATTGGCCTCTAGCGCTTTATGGATAAGAGCTAGCAGCTATTAAAACAATAGTATTTATCGCCCACCGGAAAGCGGAGCACCCCACCATGGCAACCATTGGACGACGCGCCTACGCCGAAATGTTCGGCCCCACCGTGGGCGACCGCGTGCGCCTGGCCGACACCGAACTCATCCTCGAAGTGGAAGCCGACCACACGCTGCGCGCAGGCAGCTATGGCGAAGAGGTGAAGTTTGGCGGCGGCAAGACCATCCGCGACGGCATGGCACAAAGCCAGCGCAGCAACGCCGGGACTGGAACAGGCCCCTCCGGTGGCGGCGCGGTGGACACGGTGCTGACCAATGCCCTCGTGGTGGACCACACCGGCATCTTCAAGGCGGATATTGGATTGCGGGCAGGCCGCATAGCCGCCATCGGCAAGGCCGGCAACCCCGACACCCAGCCGGGCGTGGACATCATCATCGGCCCCGGCACCGAGGTCATCAGCTGCGAGGGCAACATCGTCACTGCAGGCGGCATCGACAGCCACATCCACTTCATCTGCCCGCAGCAGATTGAAGAGGCCCTGGCCAGCGGCGTGACCACCATGCTGGGCGGCGGCACCGGCCCCGCCACCGGCACGCTGGCCACCACCTGCACCTCGGGCCCCTTCAACATGGAGCGCATGCTGCAGGCCGCCGACGCTTTCCCGATGAACCTGGGCTTTCTCGGCAAAGGCAATGCCAGCCTGCCCGATGCCCTGCATGAGCAGATCAACGCAGGCGCCATTGGTCTCAAGCTGCACGAAGACTGGGGCACTACGCCCTCGGCCATCAGCAACTGCCTGGACGTGGCCGAAGAAACCGACACGCAGGTGGCCATCCACAGCGACACGCTCAACGAATCGGGCTTTGTGGAGAACACCATTGCCGCCGTGGATGGGCGCGGCATCTGCGCGTTTCACACCGAAGGCGCGGGGGGAGGACACGCACCGGACATCCTGCGCGTGGTGGGTGAAGACAACTTCCTGCCCAGCTCCACCAACCCCACCATGCCGTACACGCACAATACGCTCGACGAGCATGTGGACATGCTCATGGTGTGCCACCACCTCGATGCCAGCATTGCCGAAGACCTGGCCTTTGCCGAAAG
This sequence comes from Acidovorax sp. JMULE5, assembly GCF_013376875.1. Taxonomy (GTDB): domain Bacteria; phylum Pseudomonadota; class Gammaproteobacteria; order Burkholderiales; family Burkholderiaceae_C; genus Acidovorax; species Acidovorax facilis. Next base: position 4,944,234 of record NZ_CP035951.1, on the reverse strand, counting down.
CCGCATCCGCAAGGAGACGATTGCCGCGGAAGACATCCTGCACGACCTGGGCGCCATCAGCATGATGTCCAGCGACAGCCAGGCCATGGGCCGCGTGGGCGAAGTCATCCTGCGCACTTGGCAAACCGCGCACAAGATGAAGGTGCAGCGCGGCAGCCTGCAAGGTGACACCGCCCGCAACGACAACACGCGCATCAAGCGCTATGTGGCCAAATACACCATCAACCCCGCCATTGCGCACGGCATCAGCCATGAAGTGGGTTCGCTCGAGGTCGGCAAATGGGCCGACATCGTCATCTGGAAGCCCTCATTCTTCGGTGTGAAGCCCGCGCTCATCTTGAAGGGCGGCCTGATCGCCATGGCGGCGATGGGTGACCCGAACGCCTCCATCCCTACGCCCCAGCCCGTGCACTACCGGCCGATGTTTGGCGCGTTTGGCGGAGCGATTGCCAAGACCTCCCTCACCTTTGTCTCGCAGGCGGGTTTGGCGGCTGGCATCGGTGAGCGCTTCGGCCTGCGCAAAACGCTGAGCGCCGTGCGCAACATCCGCAGCGTGCGCAAGCAGCACATGGTGCACAACAGTTACACGCCCAAGATGGAAATCGACGCGCAGACTTATTCGGTACGCGCAGATGGGCAGCTGCTCACCTGCGAGCCCGCTACCGTGCTGCCCATGGCGCAGCGCTACTTTTTGTTCTGAGGCCCACGTCCCATGAGCGCCGTATCGCAAGACCTGATGATCCGCCTGGACGACCTGAGCGACCCGCGCATTGAAGCCTTCATGCAAGAGCACTTGGTGGACATGCGCGCCGTTTCACCGCCTGAAAGCGTGCACGCGCTGGACATGGACCAGCTGCGTCAGCCGAACATCGCGTTCTGGTCTGCCTGGCTGACCGGAGCGGATGGCGACATGCTGGTGGGCACGGGCGCGCTCAAACGGCTCGATTCCGGCCACGCTGAACTCAAATCCATGCGCACCAGCACCCGCCATCGCGGCCGGGGCATTGCGCGCCAGCTGCTGAGCCATTTGCTGCAAGAGGCCCGCGCACGCGGCTTTGCCCGCGTGAGCCTGGAGACCGGTACGCAACCGTTCTTCGAGCCCGCGCGGCAGCTCTACCTGCAGAACGGCTTCGTCGAATGCGGCCCTTTTGCCGACTACTGCCTCGACCCTTACAGCTTCTTCATGACCCGTACGCTGTAAACAAACGCGCTGCCCAGGGTTGAGCCCCTGGCACACAATGCACGTTTGCCCGCTGCAACAAAGAATCTCCATGATCCAAGCCTCCAAACTGATCCCCCAAGGCAAGGGCCTTGCGCCCGTACTGGTCAAGCGAGCCACCACCATCGAGCTGGACTGGGACGTGCGCCAGAAAAGCCGCTTTGCCGCCACCGACTCCGCCGGGCGCGAGCTGGGCATCTTCCTGCCGCGCGGCACGCTGGTGCGTGGCGGTGACGTGCTGGTGGCCGAAGACGGCTCCATGGTCCGCGTCATCGCCGCACCGCAGCCCGTGCAGGTCATCACGCACTGCACACAGCACGGCACCCCCTTCGACCTGACCCGCGCCGCCTACCACTTGGGCAACCGGCACGTGCCCATCGAACTTCAGCCCGACCACCTCAAGATCGAACCCGACCACGTGCTGGCCGACATGCTGTGCGCCATGCACCTCATCGTGAACGAGCAGAACCTGCCGTTTGAGCCCGAAGGCGGCGCTTACGCGTCGGGGCACGGTGGCGGGCACCACCACCATGGTGGGCATGACCATGGGCACGATCACGATCACAGCCACGCAGCAGCAAACACCGCAGCCCCAGGCCCCGGGCGCACCGTGTCCATCCCCGTGGTGGCCCAGGGGCATGTGCACGGCCCCCACTGCAACCACGACCACTGACTCCCCGCTCCATGCGCCTGGACCGCCCCGCACCCCTGCCCGCCGCCAGCTTCCTGCAGCTGATGTGGCTGGCCTCCCCCGCGTTGCCCGTGGGCGGGTTCTCGTATTCCGAAGGGCTGGAAAGCGCCATTGAAAACGCGGGCCTCGCCAGCGAAACCGCCGTGGGCGACTGGCTGCTGGACCAGTTGCACATCACGCAGGCGCGCGGCGACATGGCCCTCATCGCCAAAGCAGCAGGCGCCTGGCGCCGCGCCGACTGGGCGCACGTGCGCGAACTCAACGACTGGGTGCTACACACCCGCGAAACCAGCGAACTGCGGCTACAGACCGAGCAGATGGGCCGGTCGATGACCGACTGGCTGCGCAACCAGCACCAGGGTAACGAAGAGTCCCTGCCCGCCATCCGCCACCTGGCCGCCCTGCCCCCCACATACCCCGTGGCATTTGCACTGGCCGCCTCCACCACCCAGGCGCCCGTGCGCGATGTTCTGCTGGCCTACGCCTTCGGCTGGGCCGAAAACATGGTGCAGGCCGCCCTCAAATCCATGCAGCTGGGCCAAAGCGCAGGCCAGCGCATCCTCGCAAAACTGGCCGATGCCATACCTGCCGCCGCCGACCACGCCATAGGCCTGATGGATAGCGAGCGCCAGGCCTTCTCGCCGATGCTGGCCATCCTGAGCGCCCAGCACGAAGTGCAATATTCAAGACTTTTTCGCTCCTAGCGCTTGCGAATCCTGCGCTAGCAGCTATTGATTTGATAGTAAATTACGCCATGACCAACACACTGCACCACATCCCGAACCGCACCAAAAACCTGCCCCCGCTGCGCGTCGGCATCGGCGGCCCCGTGGGCTCCGGCAAGACCACGCTGCTGGAAATGCTGTGCAAGACCATGCGCGATGAATACGACCTCATCGCCATCACCAACGACATCTACACCAAGGAAGACCAGCGCCTGCTGACAGTGAGCGGTGCCCTGCCCGCCGAACGCATCCTGGGCGTGGAAACCGGCGGCTGCCCCCACACCGCCATCCGCGAAGACTGCTCCATCAACCTCGAAGCCATCGACCGCATGTTGGGCGAGTTCCCCAACGCCGACATCGTGTTTGTAGAAAGCGGCGGCGACAACCTGGCCGCCACCTTCAGCCCTGAGCTCTCGGACCTCACCATCTACGTGATCGACGTGGCCGCCGGCGAGAAAATCCCCCGCAAAGGCGGCCCCGGCATCACCAAGAGCGATCTGTTCATCATCAACAAGACCGACTTGGCCCCCCACGTGGGCGCCAACCTGGACGTGATGCACGCCGACACCACCCGCATGCGCACCAACGCCCAGGGCCTCAAACCGTTTGTGATGACCAATCTGAAAACCCTGGCAGGCGTGGCCGATGTGGTCAAGTTCATCGAGACCCGGGGCATGCTGAAAAAATCAGCACCCGCAGTCGGCTAGAATTCGCGCCTTCCCTCCCGGAGACTTGGGTGAGTGGTTTAAACCAGCAGTCTTGAAAACTGCCGACGGGCAACCGTCCGTGAGTTCGAATCTCACAGTCTCCGCCAAAACATCCAGCACAACGGGCCTTCACGGCCCGTTGTGCTTTGTGCCCCACCACCCTACCCGCCGTCAGTGGCGGCCTTCGGGCAAGCCAGAAGCATGGGGCGAAATGGGTGTCAGATCTTCTGGTCGGCACACCTCATCACTGCCGGCCAATCGGACCCACAGGCCCGTTCTCCGGATGATGACGTAGTCCACGCTGACACGTCGGCCCTTGTAGATGAATTGCGCCCCGGGCTTGTACAGAATCATTCTGGTTTTGTAATCAAAAGCGGTGGCCCCACGATGACACCCCACCTGGCTGTGAATGATGCAGCCCCCTGGCGCAACGTGCAGAGGATGGGGTCAAAGAACCCAGTATTCGCCTGCTCTTTCATGACAAGCCCCATGTCTCGCGGTTCGCGGTGCAGGCACTGGCAGGACGGGAAACGGGCAAAAAAAAGCCCGCAGGGTGCGGGCTGAACACTTGCTTGTGCAAGCGGGAGGGATGTCGACGGGGTATCGACGGACAAATAATAGGCCGCCCCGTGACCGAGGTGTGTAGGACATCTTCGACTTTCTGAAGGACGACTTCCAGGCCCGCTCACCCGGCGCGTACACGCTGGGCGTGTCACGCACCATAAATCCGCACACAACCGCGCCCAGAGGCTTTCGCCAGGTACATCGCGGAATCGGCCTTGCGCAGCAGCTCTTCGGCGTTCGTGGCATCGGCAGACGACATCACGATACCTACAGAGGCTCCGATCTGGATGAAATGCGATTCAATCTCCGTCGGCTGGGCAATGGCCTGCACCAGGCGCTCGCCCAGCCGGAGAGCGCTGTCGCGGTCAGAGACGCCACGCTGCAGCAGGGCAAATTCGTCGCCACCCAGCCGCGCCACCACGTCGTTTTCGCGCGCCGCCTGGGCGAGCTGCCGGGCCACCCACGCCAGCAATTGGTCGCCCACGGCATGTCCGAAGCGGTCGTTGATGGGCTTGAAGCCGTCCAGGTCGACATACAACACGGCAAAGCCCTGACCCTGGCGCCGCGCATCGGGCACCGCCGCCTGAAGGGTTTGCAGGAAGGCCGAGCGGTTCAGCAACCCCGTGAGTCCATCGTGTTCGGCAACATGCCGTATGCGGTGCTCGGCCTGTTTGCGCTGCGTCACGTCGGTGAAGGTGCGCAGCGCACCTCCCCCTTTGATGGGCACGGTCTGGACCTCCAGGATGCGCCCGTCTGGCCGGGGGCGGTCATAGACCTGCTGCTGATCGACCCCGCCGTCACTGTTCAGCAGCAGGTCTTGGATCTCTTGCGATGCCCCGTCAAACTCGCCCCGTGCGCGCAGGTAGGCCAGCACATTCACCAGCGAGGGCTTGGAGGCCATCAGTTCGACGGGCAAATCCAGCAGCTCTAGCGCGCGGCGATTGCACAGCTCCACAATGCCCGTGGCGCTGATCTTGGCCACGCCCTGGTCCATGTTTTCCAACGTGGCCTCCAACAGGATGGACTTCTCACGCAGTTGCGCCTCGCTGTCGCGGGCACTGCGCTCGGCCTGGGCAAGCCGGCGTTGCTGGCGCTTGAACTCGGTGATATCCACATGTGCATAGAACACGGTCCCGTCCAAGCCCTGCTTGGCGATCACGCGGCTCCAGCGGTTGCGGGGCAAGGGCACCTCAAACGGTGCGCCCGCAAACCGCATGTGTTCGTGCAGTATGGTGAGCCCCTCATAAAAGGGCGCCATGTCACCCGGCCCATCCGCAGCCCAGGCCCCCCGGTAAATATCCTCAAAGCTCAGGCCCGTTGCAGCGGCGCGATCAACAAGGCTGTACATCTGCATGAACGGCTCGTTGACCCATTGAATGTGCTGGTCCTCCCCACAGATCATCAAGCCATCGGGAATGCGGTCAAAAAGCTCTGTGCTTTCCACCATGGGGCTGCGCGGATAGCCGGGCTCGTGGATGCTGGCATCGCCCACCTTGTCCAGCTTTTCCTGTTCTTGTGGACTTTGCACCGCCTCTGCACGCCAGACCCGCACGCGCCCTACCCCGGCGATCGGCAACGACGATACGTGGACCCGCAGGCCCCGGTGTTCAAAGCTGTAGGGGCGCGTCTGTGCGCGGTGCCGCTCCACGCCTGCCGCAATGTAGCGATCGATATTGGGCAGCTCCTGCGCATCCAGCCGCTCGGTGTAAAAGCGCCGCAGATTGGCGTGGTAGGGCTCGCCCACGTAGACATGCCCCTCATGCTCCGGGAAGAGCTTGAAGAACGTACGGTTCCATGCGAGCGTGCAATCGTTTTCGTCAAACGCGCACAAGGCGACGTCCAGACCATCCAGCGTGTCGCCGAGAGTGTGGATGAGGCTGAAGATGGGATCGTCGGACATGGGGTATCGGGGCTGCACAAACTCGGTTGCCAGAAGCCAGTGCGCTCCGCACTGGCCCCGGTGTTCTGCCCGCCCGTGGGGGGCGCAGACCACCAACAATCCATTGTGCGGACAGGGCCTTACGGCAAACCATCGCCGGGCACCCGCCGTGTGAGGGAGTGGCGCGGCCTGTCGCATTCAGCCAACATCTTCTTGACCCTCATCAAGTCATCCGCAACAACCGGGAGGGACAGTCCCTCCCCCGTGTTACGCGTGGACACCCGCGCTCACAGGGCTTCCGGTATGGTGAGGGTCTGGTTTTCAGGAGCCTCACCCATGACGAAAATCCCTTTTGGCATCTCCGGCAGCCTGTTGGTTGCAGCGTTGATGACGGGTTGCGCCAGCCAAGGCCAGCCCCCGGCCCCCTCAGGCAGCCCGGCGCCAGCAGAACCCGCGCCAGGTGGCCTGTGCAACGCCCAACCGGCCCAGTCGGTGGTGGGGCAAAACAGCACGGCATCGGTGGTGGAATTGGCGCGGGTGCGGTCGGGCGCACAAATGGCCCGCGTCCTGCGCCCCGGCCAGATCATCACCAAGGAGTTCAACGCACAGCGGCTCAACCTGGAGGTGGACGCCAACGGCCGCATTCTGGCAGCACGCTGCGGCTGACCACACGGAGGACGCTGCGCTGCACACAGCGCCAACCATAGGCAGGTGCGGCGGCGCCACGGCATCAGCGGTAGCCCCGGTCAGTCCGCCAGGAACAGCTCCTGCAGGTCGCTCAGAAAATCAAAGCCCCGCTCTGTCGGGCGAACATGGGTCAGGTCGCGCTCGATCAAACCTTTGCTTTCGGCCGCCTTCAACCCCTTGGCGATGGTGGTCAGCGGCAAACCCGTGCGATCCATGAAATCCTGCAGCGCAAAACCACCGCGCAGGCGCAGGGCGTTGAGCATGTATTCAAACGGAAGTTCGGCCCGGCGCACGTCTTCATCCTGCGCCACAGCCCTGCCGGCCAGGGCGTTGTCCATGTAGCGGCCTGGGTCGCGAAAGCGCACCTGGCGCACCACGCGGTGCGCAAAACTGAGTTTGCTGTGTGCGCCCGCGCCAATGCCCAGGTAGTCACCAAACTGCCAGTAGTTGGTGTTGTGGAAACACTGGTGGCCGGGCTGCGCATAGGCCGATATTTCGTAGCGCGCCATGCCCGCCTGGCCAGTCATCTCGGTGATGCGGTCGAGCATGGCGTAGGCCTGGTCGTCCTCGGGGATGGCTGGCGGAAACTTGGCGAAGTAGGTGTTGGGCTCGATGGTGAGGTGGTAGATGGAGATGTGCGGCGGCTTGAAGGCCAATGCCGTCAACATGTCCTGCTCCAGCTCCTGCGGCGTCTGGCCCGGCAACGCGTACATGATGTCGAGGTTGTAGGTGTCAAACGACGCGGCAGCCTCTTCCACCGCCGCCAAGGCCTGGCTGCGGTCATGCACGCGGCCCAGGGCCTTGAGGTGCTGGTCGTTGAAGCTTTGCACCCCCACCGACAGGCGCGTGACGCCCGCAGAGCGGAAGGCGCGGAAGCGGTCTTTCTCGAACGTGCCGGGGTTGGCCTCCAAGGTGATCTCGCAGTCGGGCGCAAGGAGCAGGCGGGCGCGGATGTCGCCGATCAGCCGGTCAATGGCGGCTGGTGAAAACAGGCTGGGCGTGCCCCCACCGATAAAGATGCTGTGCACCGTGCGGCCCCAGATGAGCGGCAGCGCGGCCTCCAGGTCGGCCATCAGCGCGTCGATGTAGCGCTGCTCGGGCACACCTGCATTGCCCGCCGCATCGCTGCCACCTTCGCGGTACTCATGCGAGTTGAAGTCGCAGTACGGGCATTTCTTGAGGCACCACGGCAGGTGCACATACAGCGACAACGGTGGCAGGCTGGGCAGCTGCAGCAGGCCGGGGCGCATGTAGTGCTGGATGTCGCGCACCACGGCGGGTTCGGCCTCTGCCTGCGGCGTGATCGGAATATGAACCACGTTCAGTGCCCCTTCTACAGCCAACGTTCGCGCATCAGCGCCAGCATCTGCGCGGCCGAGCGGCCCCGGTGGCTATGGGCGTTCTTCACTTCCACAGGCAGCTCGGCAAAGGTCTTGCCGAATTCGGGGATGAACATCACAGGGTCAAAACCAAATCCGTTGCTGCCCCGGGGTTCGGTGGTGATCTCGCCCACCACCCGGCCCACGGCAATCAGCGGCTCAGGGTCTTGCGGGCTGCGCACGGCAACCAGAGTGCTGACCATGGCGGCGCGGCGGTTGGCGACGCCGTGCAACTGCTCCAGCAGGGCGCGCACATTGTTGTCGTCGCTCTTCTCGTAGCCAAACTGGGTGCAGTAGTAGGCGGTATCGACGCCCGGCAGGCCGCCAAAGGCATCCACACACATGCCAGCGTCATCCGCCAAGGCGGGCAGGCCGGTGTGGGCCGAGGCAAAGCGGGCTTTGGCCAAGGCATTCTCCACAAAGGTGCGAAATGGCTCTTCGGCCTCACCCACGCCCAAGTCGGCCTGGCGAACCAGCTCGACCCCGAGTGGCGCGAACATGGACTGCAGCTCGGCCAGCTTGCCACGGTTGTTGGATGCTAGAACGATTTTCATGATTCAAATTGGCATCTAGCGCTTATCCATCAAGCGCAAGCAGCTATCAATTAGTGAGCAATATCAGGTTAGGGGGTTAGGGGGTTTCCAGCAGCGCCCGTTGCTGCAACTGCACCAGCTCTGCGATGCCTTTTTCGGCCAGCGCGAGCAGCTGGTCCATCTCCGTCCGGGTAAACGCCACGCCTTCGGCGGTGCCCTGCACTTCCACAAAGTGGCCAGCGCCGGTCATCACGACGTTCATGTCGGTGTCGCAGTCCACGTCTTCCACATATTCCAGGTCCAGCAGCGGTGTGCCCTGCACGATGCCGACCGAGATCGCGGCCACGGGCTGCACCAGGGGCGACTGCGTGATCTTGCCGCTGGCGAGCAGCTGGTTGACCGCGTCTTGTGCCGCGACCCAGGCGCCGGTGATGGCAGCGGTGCGGGTGCCGCCGTCGGCCTGGATCACGTCGCAATCGAGCTGGATGGTGCGCTCGCCCAGCAGCTTGAGATCAAACACGGCGCGCAGGCTGCGGCCGATGAGGCGCTGGATCTCTTGCGTGCGGCCGGTCTGCTTGCCGCGCGCGGCCTCGCGGTCGCTGCGGGTGTGGGTGGCGCGGGGCAACATGCCGTATTCGGCCGTGACCCAGCCCTCGCCGCTGCCGCGCTTGTGGGGCGGCACGCGCTCTTCCACCGAAGCGGTGCAAAGCACTTTGGTGTTGCCGAACTCGATCAGCACCGAACCTTCGGCATGCATGGTGTAGCGGCGGGTGATGCGCACGGGGCGCAGCTGGTGGGCGGCGCGGTCGCCGGTGCGGGTAAAGGTGGTCATAGAATTTTCAGTAGAAAAATGGGTGCGCCTCATGCATGACCAAAGGCTTGCCCGAAACGCGCGGCCAAGGCCAACGGTCGCCGTGCGAGGGCCGCCCAGGCTGCGTGGCTGCGTCTCCCTTGCGTGCACTGGCAGTGTCCCTTTTCCCGAATCGCACAGCGATTCGAGAGAAGGGGGAAGGCGCGCAGCGACTCAGGGGGGGGTCATGCTTTCCGTGCGGCCGAGCGGCGAATGGCTTCGTTGATTTCGGCGATGGACCGCTCGATGGCGGCATCGTCCAGGTCATCCACCAGGCCATCGAGTGGCCCTGCCTGGATAGTGGACGCAAACACGTCGTCGCTGATGCTGTCGGTCGAGACGCCCTGGGTGGATTCGAAGGCGTCGGGCGTCTCCCACTCCAGCGCGATCACGGTCACGTTGTCGCTGCTGTCCCCCGCCTTGCGCAGCGCGTCTTCCACCAGTTCGGGCACAGCATGCGACACGGTGTTGCGGCCGAGTTGGGTGGCAATCTCCTCGTCGCTGAGGGTGCCCCACAGGCCATCCGAACACAGCAGAATGCGGTCGCCCTGCTCCAGGTAAACCGGGCCGGTGATGTCATAGATGGGCTTGGTGGGCGAGCCCAGGCAGGTGAACAGCACGTTGCGGTTGATGCGCTCCAGGCCCGGCGGCGGGGAGTTGCGCAGCTCCATGTAGGAGTGGTCGCGGGTGCGGGTGAGCAAATCACCGTCGCGCACCATGTACAGCCGCGAATCGCCACAATGCACCCAGGTGGCCGTGCCGCCCTGCAAAACCGCAGCCACCAGCGTGGTGCGCGGCGTGTCGAGCATGCCCTTGTCGGTGGCGTAGCGCAGGATCTGGTGGTGCGCCGCCAGCAGCGCGCCCGACAGAAACTCCTGCACATCCTTGAGCTGCGGCTTGGCCTGGCGCTGGAACAAAGCCGAGATGGTCTGCAGCGCAATCTGTGCAGCCACTTCGCCTTCCGGGTGGCCGCCCATGCCGTCGGCCAACACAAAAAGGCCCGATTCGCGCGTGTAGCAATAGCCCATGCGGTCTTCGTTCTTCTCGCGGCCACCACGGCGGCTGATCTGGAAAACCGAGAATTTCATAGCGACTCACGCAAAGAGGGCTTCGGGTTCATTTGGGTTTGGCTCCGATACCGGTGGCTTCACCCACCTTTTGCACATTCTTCTTGGTGTCGGACACCAGGGTGTCGAGCTGCAGGCGCATCTTCTCGGCCACCGTCAGTTTGGTGTAGCGGCGCTCGCCCTCGCGGCTGAGTTCCTTTTGCAACGCGAACACCGACTGCGGGCGCGACAGCGGATCGAGCGCCATGCACCACTCCACCACCTCGATGAGGTTGTCGGAGTACACGCCACGCAGCTTGGTCAAGGCCAGCGAGAGGCGGTCCTTTTCGATGCGCTGGGGCGCCTCGTTGGGCGGAAAGCCTTGCATGCAGGCGTAGATGCAGGCACCAATCGCGTAAATATCGGTCCAGGGTCCCATGGACGAATCGCGCCGGTACATCTCGGGAGCGGCAAAGCCGGGCGTGTACATCGGGCGGATGAAATTGCCCTCTTTGGACAGCACTTCACGCGCAGCGCCAAAGTCGATCATCACGGCCTTGTTGTCGTCGGTGATGAAGATGTTGGCCGGCTTGATATCAAGATGCAGCATCTTGTGCTGGTGCACGATGCGCAGCCCGCGCAGCACCTCGTCGAACAGCGAGCGGATGGTTGATTCGCGGAAGACCTTCTGTGTTTTCAGGTCGCGCGCGGTGATGATGAAGTCCTGCAGGGTCGCACCCTCCAGGTAGTTCATCACCATGTAGACGGTTTCGTTTTCGCGGAAGAAGTTGAGCACGCTCACCACAGAAGCGTGCGAGATCTGGGCCAGCGCCCGGCCTTCTTCAAAGAAGCTCTTGAGCCCCAGGCGGTAGAGCGAGAGTTTTTCGGACTGCACCTTGGGCAGCAACTCGCCCGGTGCACGCGTGGCCAGCGACGAAGGAAGGTATTCCTTGATGGCGACCTGCTGCCCTTCGGCATCCAGGGCCAGATAGACCACACCAAAGCCGCCAGAAGACAACCGGCGCACCACGCGGTAGCCGCCAATTGCGGTATCGGGCGGCAAAGGAGCCGGCTTGATTTTTGACATATTTTGCGAAGATGACTCGGGGGTGGAGCGGAACCCGGATAATCGCCGGATCGCAAGCAACCATCAAAAAGTCCAATGCCAGTTTACAGCATGACCGGATACGCCAGCGCACAGCATGGCGCATCTGCCACTGGCGCTGAAAACGACACCCGCGCGCCCCAATCACGCAGACTGGGGCTGGAAATTCGCTCGGTCAACAGCCGCTTCCTGGACCTTTCGTTCCGCCTCCCCGATGAACTGCGTGCCATGGAGCCCGCGCTGCGCAGCCTGCTGACCGCCCGCCTCAAGCGCGGCAAGGTTGAAGTCCGCGCCGCCCTGGAGAACGAGGACAGCAACACCCTGCAGGACCCGCCCGCGCGGCTGCTGCAGCGGCTCAATTCTTTGCAAGATTCCGTCAAGGCATGGCTGCCGACGGCGGCGCCCCTCACGGTAGCCGACGCCCTGCGCCTGTGCGCCAACGCCCCATCGGGCTCTGAGGACTGGAGCGATGCCGTTCCTGCTTTGGCCGAAGAAGCCCTGACCGCCCTGATGGCCGCCCGCGAACGGGAGGGCAAGCGCCTGGCCACCATGCTGCTGGACCGGGTCAAGCAATTGCGCGCCCTGGCCGAACAGGCCGTCCCCATGGTGCCGCTGCTGGTCGAGCAGCAACGGCTGCGCTTCATGGAGCGCTGGAAGGAAGCCATGGCGCTGACCGACGGAGCCACCCTGCCCGAGGCCGCCCGCGACCGCGCCCTGACCGAAGCCACGGCCTTTGCCATCCGCATTGATGTGGCCGAGGAAATCACCCGGCTGGACTCCCACCTGGACGAGATCGAACGCCTGCTCAAGAAGGGCGGCGAGGTGGGCAAGCGCCTGGACTTCCTGATTCAGGAACTCCACCGCGAGGCCAATACGCTGGGTTCCAAATCTGCCGCCCTTGACCTGACCCGCATCAGCGTGGACATGAAAGTGCTGATCGAGCAGATGCGCGAGCAAGTACAGAACATCGAATAACACTCATTTTTTGATAGCGCTTCGCGCACATCAACTATGGACTATCCCGGAAATCTCATCGTAGTTGCAGCCCCCAGCGGCGCCGGCAAATCCAGCCTGGTCAAGGCCTTGCTGGAGCTGGACTCCCACGTCCACCTGTCGATCTCCCACACCACCCGCGCTCCGCGCGGGCAGGAAAAGCACGGCCGCGACTACTACTTTGCATCGCAATCCGAGTTTGATGCCATGGTGGAAGGCAACGCCTTCGTGGAATGGGCGCATGTACATGGCAACCGCTACGGCACCTCCAAAAAGGCGATCGAGGAGCGCATTGCCCAAGGCTCGGACGTGATCCTGGAAATCGACTTTCAAGGCGCATTGCAGATCAAGGAAGCCTTCGCGAATGCCATCCTCGTGTTCATCCTGCCCCCCAGCTGGGAAGAACTGCGTTCGCGCCTGGAACGACGGGGCGAAGACTCCCCCGATGTCATCGAAGTCCGTCTCAAGAACGCGGCTACCGAGATGGCCCAGGTGAGCAAATTTGACTTCGTTATAATCAATGAGTTGTTTGAGCGCGCGCTTTTCGACCTGAAAGCCGTAGTTCACGCCCAGCGACTCAAGTACGCCGCCCAGCGCCGCGCCCGTGCTGACACCTTCCAGTCGCTCAATATCACCTGAATCCCCGGAGTAAAACGATGGCACGCATCACCGTAGAAGACTGTCTGGAAAAGATCCCCAACCGCTTCCAGCTCGTGTTGGCCGCCACGTACCGTGCCCGCATGCTGAGCCAAGGCCACGCCCCCCGCATCGAAAGCCGCAACAAGCCTGCCGTGACCGCCTTGCGCGAAATCGCCGAAGGCAAGGTTGGCCTGGAAATGCTCAAGAAGGTTCCTGGTTGAGCTTTTTTCTGGGCGCAGCCCGCAAAGAGCACCGCGACAGCGGTGCTTTTTTTTGCCCCAAAGTCTCCTGATGCGCTCCCGCGCTACATTTAAGGCATGAACGCGGTGCTCAACTCACCTTCTGCAACGCAAGCCCGCCCCGGCGAAGTACCAACGGCGGGAACTTTGTCGGCAGCCGCAGCGGCAGCCAATGCGGCTGCGGCCAGCTTTGCTGCGCTGACAGACAGCCTCGACTACCTGGACGCGACCAGCATCGAACAGGTGCGCCAGGCCTATCGCTTCGCTGACGAGGCCCACCTGGGTCAGTTGCGCAACAGCGGTGAGCCCTACATCACGCACCCCATTGCCGTGGCTGCGCAGTGCGCCACGTGGAAATTGGACGCCCAGGCGCTGATGGCCGCCCTGCTGCACGATGCCATGGAAGACTGTGGCGTCACCAAAGCAGACCTGATAGACCGCTTTGGCGCCCCCGTGGCCGAACTGGTAGATGGGCTGACCAAGCTCGACAAGCTGCAGTTCAACACCCGCGAAGAGAACCAGGCCGAGTCTTTCCGCAAGATGCTGCTGGCCATGGCGCGCGACGTGCGCGTCATCCTCATCAAGCTGGCGGACCGCACGCACAACATGCGCACGCTGTCGGACATGCCGCGCAGCAAATGGGGCCGCATCTCCTCGGAGACGCTGGAGATCTATGCACCCATTGCCCACCGCCTGGGCCTCAACCAGACTTACCGGGAATTGCAGGACCTGGCCTTTCGGCACCTTCACCCATGGCGCTACGCCACGCTGTCCAAGGCAGTCAACAAATCACGCAACCGCAGGCGCGATCTGGTGCAGAAGGTTCAGGCCGAGGTGGACACCGCCTTCTCCAAGATCGGTATGAAGGTCCGCCTCGCCGGCCGCGAGAAAACGCTGTACGCCATCTACCAGAAGATGGATCTCAAGCACCTGAGTTTTGCCCAGGTCACCGATATTTACGGATTCAGGGTGATCGTACCCACGGTGACAGACTGCTACACCGCCCTGGGCGTGCTCCACCAGATGTACAAGCCGGTTCCTGGCAAGTTCAAGGACCACATCGCCATCGCCAAGCTCAATGGCTACCAATCCCTGCACACCACACTGGTGGGCCCTTCGGGCGTGAACATCGAATTCCAGATGCGCACGGATGAGATGCACGTCATTGCCGAGGCCGGTGTGGCCGCGCACTGGTTGTACAAGGCGCAGGACGGCGATGGCACGTCGGCCGAGCGACTGGGGACCAAGTGGCTGCAGTCCCTGCTGGACATCCAGAACGAGACCCGCGATGCCGCCGAGTTCTGGGACCATGTCAAGGTGGACCTGTTCCCGGACGCTGTCTACGTTTTCACCCCTAAGAGCCAGATCATGGCCCTGCCTCGCGGAGCTACCGTGGTGGACTTTGCCTACGCCATCCACAGCAACGTCGGCGACCGCACCACGGCGGCCAAAATCAACAACGAGCAAGTGCCCCTGCGCACCGAACTCAAGAATGGCGATGTTGTAGAGATCATCACAGCCCCGGTATCCACGCCCAACCCGGCCTGGCTGGGTTTTGTGCGCACGGGCCGCGCACGCTCCAAGATCCGGCACTACCTGAAAACGCTGGCACAGACCGAATCGGAAGGCCTGGGCGAGAAGCTGCTGACCCAGGCCATCCGGGCGGAAGGCCTGGAGCAGCTCCCTACCCAGGACGCAGAGACCCAACCAATGTGGGACAAACTGCTGCGCTTTACCGGAAACCGCACCCGCAGCGAACTGATGACGGACCTGGGCCTGGGCAAGCGCATCGCCAGCATCGTGGCCAAGCGACTCATGGTGCTGATGTCCGAACACGGCCATCGTCCTGATGCGCTGCTCATGACACGGGAGCGCTACACATCCCACGAGACGCTTTCGCAAGGAGCGGTAACTCTGGATGGCAGCGAAAATGCCTCGGTGCAGTACGCATCCTGCTGCCGCCCCGTCCCTGGCGACAGCATCGTGGGCTATCTGGGCCGTGGCGAGGGCCTGGTGGTCCACAACGCCCACTGCACCGTGGCCAAGCGGCTGCAGCACAAGGACAGCGAGCGCTTCATCGCGGTGGACTGGTCGGACGAGCCCACGCGCATGTTCGAAACCGGGGTCGTGGTGACTGTCACCAACGGCAAAGGCGTGCTCGCCCGGGTGGCCGCTGAACTGGCTAATTCAGAAGCTGACATCACCCATGTGGACATGGATGACGAGGCGGCCCTCGACACCACAGACTTGCGCTTTATTGTGGCGGTGCGAGATCAGACCCACCTCGAAACCGCACTGCGCAACCTGCGGCGCACCCAGGCCGTCATTCGCGCTGCACGCATCACCCCGCAGGCCACGTAAGCACTTCACAGCGCTGAGCAGCGCCATCAACCCAAGCATGGCTTAGCGTAAAGCGGGTTGTAGCCCCTGCTCAGTCCGCATGCGCGGCGCGCTGCGGATACTGCACTGCCACCACTTCAAGGCTTCGCACGCCTCCTGGCGTAGGCAGCAGCACCTCGTCACCCACATGGGCCTTCAAGAGCGCACGTGCCACTGGCGAGATCCAGCTCACCTGCGATTCCCGACTGTCCGCCTCATCGATGCCCATGATGGTGATCGTGCGCTCTATACCTTCGTCATCGATGTACGTGACTGTGGAGCCGAAAAACACCTGATTGCTGCCCGCATGCAGGCTGGGATCCACCACTTCGGCAATCTCGAGCCGCTTAGTGAGGAAGCGGATGCGCCGATCAATCTCTCGCAAACGTTTCTTGCCGTAGAGATAGTCGCCATTTTCAGACCGATCTCCGTTGCTGGCAGCCCAGTGCACGGCTTCGACCACTTTGGGCCGCTCGTTGTCAATCAGGTCCAGCAACTCATCACGCAGGCGTGCGTATCCTGCCGGAGTGATGTAGTTCTTGCCGCCCGCAGGCAACGCAGGCAACACCAATTCATCCTCATCGGAAGCATCGGTTTCTTTGGTAAAGGCCTTGCTCATGGAAGATCTCCCCGTCAGCGAGAAACGCTTTGACAAATGAAAAAGCCTGCAATCTTGCGATTGCAGGCTTTAAACATTGGTGCGGCTGGCAGGAATCGAACCCACGACCCCTTGGTTCGTAGCCAAGTACTCTATCCAGCTGAGCTACAGCCGCTAAGCTTAGAATTATAGCATGATTTCTTGGCAACCCTTGAAATCAACTTTTTTACTGTAACCATGCCGCATGGGCCTGATCAGCAAAAGCTCAACTCAACGCAAGCCGCAATTGTAATGCACTCCAGAGACTCCAAAAGAAGAAAGGCGCACATTGCGACAAGAAAACTGGCCGTGATCGTGATGATCGCCCATTCGAATGAATGGGTGGTAGGGCGTGTTGGACTTGAACCAACGACCAAAGGATTATGAGTCCTCTGCTCTAACCAACTGAGCTAACGCCCCAAGCCATGCTCCAACGCTATACAACGGGGCAAGCGCCGTATTGTAGGGGCTTTACTTGCGATGGCTGAGTGCGTTGGACACCAGCTTTGATGTGATGTCCACGATCTGAATCATCCGGTCGTATGGCATGCGCGTGGGGCCGATCACGCCCAGCGTCCCGACCACTTTGCCATCCACCTCATACGGAGCACTGACGATGGACAGCTCCTCAAAAGGCACGACATGGCTTTCACCGCCAATGTAGATGCGCACTCCCTCGGCCTGGCTGGAGATATCCAGCAACCGCAGAATCTGGGTTTTCTGTTCGAACAGATCGAAGGCACGTCGCAAGTTGCCCATGTCGCTGGAGAAATCACTGACCGCAAGCAGGTTGCGCTCACCAGAAATCACGACCTCGTCCTGCGCTTGAGACAAAGCCTCAGACCCCACATTCACCGCAGCCTGCATGAGCGAAGCAATCTCGCCGCGCAGAACATCCACCTCAGATTTCAGGCGCTCACGCACTTGCTCCATCGCAAGCCCAGCGTAATGCGCGTTCAGAAAGTTGGAAGCCTCGATGAGTTGCGACTGGGAGTAGTCCACATCCGTGAAGATCACGCGATTTTGAACATCGCCCTCGGGCGAAACGATGATGACCAAAAATCTCCGCTCGGACAGCCTCAAGAACTCAATATGGCGGAACACCGATGTTCTGCGTGGTGCCATAACGACACCGACGAACTGCGAAAGATTGGATAGCAACTGGGCAGCGTTGGCGATCACCTTTTGCGGCTGTTCGGGCGCAAGCTGGGGAGGGGTCAGAGGGTCCCGCTGCACTGTCAGCATGGTGTCCACAAACAGCCGATAACCTCGTGCAGTAGGAATGCGACCGGCTGAGGTGTGGGGACTCGCGATCAGCCCTAACTCCTCCAGATCCGCCATGACGTTACGGATAGTGGCTGGAGATAAATCCAGCCCAGACGCGCGCGACAACGTGCGGGATCCGACGGGCTGCCCATCGGCGATGTAGCGCTCGACCAGCGCTTTGAGCAACAACTTGGCACGGTCATCGAGCATGGAATGATTTTACGGTTGTAAGCTCGCTCGCAGAACGGAATTCATGAAACGACGGCTAGGGTGGTCGGGGTGAGGCCAAAGAGCCTTTACTACCATAACCCCTTTCGGCCACAAGCTGCCGGTGGTGAGTCGTGAGAGCGGCCGCTCAGAGAAATGAGCTAGCGGCCCGCAGAATGTTGGTTCGCTTGAGCGGTGGGTTAGACGCTTAAATGCTACTTTGTCTTACGTTTTTGCTGACCAAATGGCCACCAACCTAGCAAAACAAGTGGAAGGGACAGAAGTGCCTTTAGTGCGGCATAGTCCGTTGCATCCAAGGTGGGGGCCGCAGCGGGCCCAACGATACCGCCTTGCTGCACATATTGGTCTCGATATTTCAGTAGCTCATCAGAGCTACATGCTGCAGGGCAACTGCATGCGCTGCATTCCAAGGCTGCTGGGCTGTTCGATGCCCCGCAGGATAAGCAAGACCATTGATATGCAGGCATAGCTCCAACCCAGTGTAGGTCGCGCCAATTCGCAGACCATATCTTTCGATAGTTTGGCTCATAACGGCCAGGAACAGTCGGTCGCCGCTTGCGAAAGCGCAATCTCAACGCTCAAGGTAAGCGGCGCCGGGGTACCGAAGGTGCGCAGGGCACCAACACTGGCCATGAAGATGGCGAAGCCAAGGCCAGTGTTGGCGTCCGCTTGACCGACCAGTTAGGCGCTTGTTTTCGGTTCGTCATAACGGTGGTGGCATGCACTCTGGGAAGTGGGCTGCGAGGTCCAAGATGTCTCGTTGAAGCGGCTGCAAGCCGCTGAGGACTGATGCTTGCATGGCCGCAACGATGGCCAGCCCGTTGGCATTCCTGGCGATGCTTTCAATGAGTTGGACTGGGTAGCCCTCTGCATGCCGCCTAAGCGGGTGGATGCCTGCATGAGCATATGAATTGAGCGCTTTCCATGTGTTTTCTTTGAAGCGCTTTAATGCGTCATGTGCCTGTGGTGGTCCCTGCCGCTCAACAGCGCTCATCATGTCGGCCACCATGGGAAGGTTCTTGGCGGCTTGCTCGGCCTCAAGCGTGAGTTCGGACGAAAGTCTCTCGATTTGCGAGTCTGACGCCGCGTACAGAACCCAGATAGATCGAAGCAACGCTTCAAACTGTGCTCTGTGAACCGTAACTGCAGAAGGAAGCAACGCTGCCTTGAGCAAGTTGATGCTGGCAGACCAATGCTCCAAAGACATTGAACAAGCAACATCGCTAGTTTTCAGCCTTGTAGATTGATCGTATAGAGGCAAATCAATGAGGGCAAACAGCTTCGCTGAAAGTTCCTCAGTAGCCGTAAAGATGTTTCTGCTCATATGGCCTGCAAGCGACTAACGTGATGTATCCCGCAAACAATGCGAGACAAACTGGATCGTGCGGGATATTCTGGACACTGATTTCTCCGGGAAGTGGCTTGCAGCATGTGTTTCCAGGCGGTTGCCTGTTTAAACATCCAGGTATAAAAATTCCGCGAAACCCGGCAGGCGTCAACGAGGCAAACTATAGCTCGCTACCAAGAAGGTACCGCGCACTCAGACAGCACGTTTTCGGCCGTCAGGCAGCGGATTGCGTATGAACGGCAGCTTTGCGGTTGTGTTGTCTAACGTCGGCTCAGGGCCCTTTGCAGCCGTTCAGGAGTGTCTAGCTCTGGACTTAAGAGATGCAGACGAAAGCGGTCGAATGTCGGCTCTCTTAGGCCATCGAGCGATCGGAGCGAAGTTAGTTTTCCATATGTCTACTTCCATTGGCCTACCTGCGGTGTCACAGTTGAGCGAAGCCTCAATGTTTACCCCGTCTGCATCAAGGAACTCGCACTGCGCGATGCAGCAGCCAAATTTCAGCGCAGTGTTCATGCGGTCAATCGCGAGACTTCCCATTCCGCCGTCCGCCATTGGTTCCACAAGCAACTCGCTTAAGTGGTCGCCGATATCTGCCACTGCAAACAGGTAAGAAACCAATGGCAGTTCGTGCGGGTAAAGTTTTCTCATATTTGAACGTCCGCTCCTGGCCGAATTCTGCCCCACGCACTCGGCGGCCAATATTTACTCTCGTATTTGGGCTTTGGCCCACCTGCCCCGCCCTTCATGGCGGTGGATGTGGTCGCGCAACGAGCTGATCGACACCCCCAGCATATCCGCTAAGGTTCGTTGGTCATACCAGCCAGATCGCCACGCCGCTGCAGCCTGAGCGACATCATCATCAGAAAGCGCCCTCTTTCTGCCCCAAGTCTTGCCAGCGGCACGCGCAGCCCGCTGACCAGCGAGACACCTCTCGCGAATTAGCTCCCTTTCAAACTCCGCAAAGGCGGAGAGCAAGTGCAAAAACATACGCCCCTGGGGCGTGTCGGTCTCGATTGATTCAGTCAATGAGCGAAACCCCACGCCCTTACCCTTCAAGTGCTCAAACACTTTGACGAAATGGGAGACAGAGCGAGCAAGCCGGTCGAGCTTATAGACGACCAGAACATCACCCTTGACCATCATGGTCAACAGCCTATCTAGCTCGGGCCGCTGCTTAATCGCTGAACGTTTTTCTTGAATGACCTTGTCAATCCCAGCACGACGAAAAGCAGCGAGTTGTGCAGCCGTATTTTGCTCGGTGGTGGAAACGCGGGCATAACCGTAGATGGTCAAAACAGAAGTTATTTAGCTGTGATTTTGATAGCGCAACTGTATCAAAGGGTACTGCCTGCTCTATGGCCCGACATGGGGTTTCTCACCCCATACCCCGACCCCACCACTGCGCCACAAGGGCTCCGTTCTCGGGGCCCTGTTTGTCTCTCAGAAAGGACGCCTACAGCGCTAGCCGCCTTGGTTGCCGCTGTTGTGCGGGTGGACGTTGAAGGCGGGGTTTCTGATGCCCAGCGCCTGCGGTATATCGGCTTGCGTGATCTGGCCGGGAAGGTTGGGCTCTGGGTTGGGAGTGGGCACGCTGCGCACCTGTTGGGGCGGTGGCTGCATTGCTTGCATAGGCTGCATGCGGACCTGCTGCGGGAGCAATTGGGGGCCGTGCTGCGCCACCTGCTGGCTTTGCTGTTGCCAGTCCACAAAGAAGCCCTGAGCAA
Source organism: Acidovorax sp. JMULE5 (assembly GCF_013376875.1). Classification (GTDB taxonomy): domain Bacteria; phylum Pseudomonadota; class Gammaproteobacteria; order Burkholderiales; family Burkholderiaceae_C; genus Acidovorax; species Acidovorax facilis. The sequence continues at coordinate 4,923,396 of NZ_CP035951.1, read as the reverse complement.
CGATCTGGAGGCACACTGGGCCACTGACTTGCATCAGCGTGGCTTGCTGGGTGTAGCACTTGCAGGTTTTGCCCATGGTGATGCACGCAGCGGGGTACGGGGCCACGGTGGGCTTGGTCACCTCGTCGTAGGCCGGGGCCGTGTGCGGGAAGTCTTTCAGGCGCGGAGAGCGCTGCTCGATGTACTGCTCTGGTGTGAGCTTTGCGGCCACTGCCTGCGGTGCTGCAGCGATGGTTTCGACCTGGCTGGCGGGCTTTGTGGTTGCCTTCGCTTCGGTCTTGGTCAAGAGCTTGGAACCAGCCAGCCAGATCAACAGCGGGATGATCACGATGCACGCGAGGAACACCCAGAGCTTTGCGGGCAGCTTCTTTTTGCCGGTGTGCAGACTGGCGCTTTTGTACCAGCTGTACACCTCCTTGGGGAAGGCTTGCATGGTGACTGTGCCGGTCTTGCCACTGCCGTCTTTTTCGCAGTTGGGATTGACCGCGGACCACTCCAACACGCTGACCATATCGACGCCGAAGGAGCGCTTGAGGTGGCGATGCCATCCAGGCGGGCCGATCAGGCGGTGCACGAAGCTATCGATGTTCTGCGGGTGCTGGGTGACCATGTAGAAGTCAAAGCCGCGCCTGCGGTGTTCTGCCAGCATCTTGACGGCTTCGGGCACGGTGGAACCTGCGGGCCTGTTGGGCAAATCGTTGTGGGCCTCGTCGATCAGAAAGATCGTGCCGTCTGGCTCTGCTTGCCAGTCTTTGAAGTCGATCTTTTTCCAGCCGTCTAACTCGCCACCGGGCACGGGTTCAAAGCGCCCGTTATGGCACACGGGGCGGTTTTCTTTGAGCTGGCGCTCACGCACCCACTTGAGGGTGTTCAGGGTCTTTCCTGCGCCGTTGGCGCCGCTGATGAGGTACAGCATGGCTACTTGAGCACGAAGCGTTTGAAGGTGTCGGAGGTCAGGCCATCGAGCAGCAAGCGGGCCGCGATGGCGCTTGTCACGATGCTGATTGCCACGCCGACTTTCATGGTGGCGAGCATGCCGAACACTTCGGGAGGAAGGCCCGCAAAGCTCTGGATGGCCTGCGTTTTGAGGGCCTCAAGGCTCGCATTCACGCCGGTGTAGGTGATGACGGCCATGCCGAGCGCAACCAGCACGCGACCGACCAGGGAGCCCACCAGATTGATGAGCATGCCGCCGATGGCAGCGACGAATATTGGCATTGCTTACCCCCTCCCAACGATGCGAATGGCGAGCAGCAGCGACACCGCAACCATGATGTTTCCGATGATGGCGAGGCTTGGGCAAATCTTGCTCATAGGAAGCGAGAGCGAATGACCGGCAACAACAACGCTCAGGTCTTGGATGCACTGGCCTGAACCGAACGCGTCAGCGGTGCTGATGCGGTTAGCCATGCTCTCTTCTTTGTTGCCGGGTAGGTCCTTGGTTTGCTCGCCCTGTTTGCCTTTTTCCTTTTCGTACAGCTCAGACTCGACGGATTTTTTATCGAATAAACGGCATGCGCGAACGTGCTGTTCCTTGGCAATCGCGCAGAAGATCGCATCGCCCTCGCAGGCAAAACCGGCCTCGCAGTTGCCGCCAAATCCGGACTCGCCGTCACCATCACCGTCGCCATCACCGCCACCATTTCCACCACCAGGGGGGCCGGGTGTGTAAGTGCCGTGGCATTGGCCGTTGATAAGCACGGTACCCTGCGGGCACTTCCCGTCGCCGTCTGGTGGCTCAGGATCTTTGATGCAGGCGGGGCCACTGGGCGCAGGGTGAAACCCAGACGGACATTCAAACTCGCCATCGCCATCAGGGTCCTCTGGAGGAACGGTCACAGGCGGAGGCAGGACACCGCCACCACCAGTACCGGGACCTGAGCCACCGGGGTTGGGTGGATGCTTGCCGGGGCCTTCACCTGGACCAGTACCGGGGCCGGTGCCAGGACCGGTACCGGGGCCAGTGCCAGGGCCAGTGCCTGGACCAGTTCCGGGACCAGTGCCACCGCCGCCCGGTGTACCGGGGCCATCGCCACCGCCGCCAGTTCCAGGCCCATCAGGCCCATCACCATCACCAGGGCCACCGGGTTGGTCACCCCCGCCAGGGCCGGTACCGGGGCCACTGCCATCGCCGCCACCGGAGCAGCGGGAACCGGTGTAAGTCCCCGGACCTTCACACTCTGTTTTTCCCTCCCAGCTAACGCAGATATTGGGCGTGACTACCACCATGCAGCCCCCGTCGCACATGTATTCAGGGGAGTCGCTGCTGAAGCCGTACCACGTGCCAGCAGGCCCCTTTTTGCACTTCGCTGGGCGACAGGTGCCATTCACGCGCTCTTGACCTTCAGGGCATGGAGGTTCTTTTACACACACGCCATTTACGCGAACCTCATCTTTCCCGCAGTCGTCGGGCACACAGGCGCCGCCTTCTTCGTGCTGTCCTGCGGGGCATGGGTTTTTTGGCCTGCATTGACCATCAACCCGCACCTCATCGGCTTTGCACTTAGGAACGCACTGCGCCCCCACCTCATCCAAATCCGCCGAGCAGACGCACTGACCACCAGTGAGCGTGGAGCCAGCGGGACAACCGGCTGTAGGAAACCGAGACACAACATTGATGTATGCCCCCGTCGGGCCGTAGCAATAGGCTTGACTGGACAACCAAGGCCCCAGGCTGGAACCGCCAAGTGCCGAGCAAGCCTCCATAGCGCTAGAGAAGGTGTACGGCGGGACAGGAGCCGAATACCTATAGCCAGCGGGTGGCGTGAATGCTGCAAAGGCCGAAGCGCACGCCAGCAGCAGGAACGCAAGGATTAGGCGGTAAAGATTAGCCATGCGGCCCCCAGAACTGTGACGATGACGAGAAGGCCCATGTTTTTCACCTTGGAGAAGCCCACCGCGTGGACTTTTGCAAGGCCCCTGCCGGCCGGTCAGGGAGCACATGTGTGGGGCGCTTAGGAGATAGCGCGGCGCACCCACTTGAAGGCCGCGACGGCCACTACGACCAGCAGCACAGCGGCGCCGATGAGGCCGATGGGCGCGATGGTGTCGTTGATCTCAGAGACCACGCCCGTCACGTCGATGGCGGCGTGTGCGTTGTTGGCGAGGGCCAGGGCACCGACTGCGGCAGCAGTGGCAAAGCGGCGGGTTTGTGCATTGATGCGGTTCATGTTTCAGTCCTCATTGGGTTGGTTTCCATCGGAAGATTTAATGGTCTGGATGAGGACCCGGAAGGCCCACGCCACAGCCCACACCAGCAGGATGGCGCTGCTGATTGCGGCCCCTTCTTGTGGACTCAGATCGAGCACAGGGAGGGTGATTTCGTGTTGCACCGTGACCGTGCAGGCCGCAGCGCATTGAATGGTTTGCTCAGGCATTGCCGAGGGCTCGTGCACGCGCTTGAGCGATGCGTTCACGGCGGGCTGCGCGGGCGTGCAGGCGGTGGGCCAGTACGTGCATGGAGCCGACCAGTAATTGCCACAGGGCGGCGCCTGTGAAGCCTGCGCAGATGCCGAGGATGGCGAGGCGGTGGGCTACGTGCGTGAGGTCGATTTCGTTCATGGCATGTAGTCGGCTTCGGTGCCGAGTCGGTCTAAGTCGATGAGCTGGGGAAGGTCTTCGGGCTCGCACCAGTCCTGCACGAGCTGGTGTGCTGACTCAACGTCAAAAACGACACCGCCCCCGGCTTCTTTCAAGCTGGCGACCCATCCGGGCTGACCGTCATCAAGTGACGGCGCCAGGAATCGGCCTGTGCTTTGGGACTGGATGAGCAGGCGCATTTACGCGGCTTTCGGTACCCGGGCGGCAGGGGTGATTTCCACCAAAGACAGCTTGGTTCCGTCTTCGCGTGTGGCCTCCATTTCGAAGACAGCATTGGCGGTGATGGGGAACGACGCGCCCAGGTGCGCCCACTTGTCAAACTCCTTGGCATCGCCGATCTTGAAAGGGCGGGTCACGCGACCGAGAGAGCGGCCTGCACCGTTTTCTTTCAGGTCCACTTCACAGTGAAACGTGGTGCTGCTAAACGGCTTGCCCTCGAAGGTGCCAGCTGATTCTTTGATGCCGTGCACGACTACTTGCATGGGGATACGCATGGTGATTTCCTTTGGCCTTGGGTGGTGGTCTATGCAGTGGCGGGGCCAGCGCCTGCGACCAGGGACAAGCGATCAAAGGCGGGCGCGAATGCGCGGCGCACTTCGGAAAGAGAGAACTTTTGGAGACGGCCTGGCAGCTTCTGGTCTTTGACCATTGCGCACAGCTCTTCCAGGCCGAGAAATTCAATGGCAGCGGCTGCGGTGGGGGCGGCTACATCACGGAACCAGCGGACGTTGCGGACCACTTCGGCTTCGACGGTTTCGAGCGCGAGGCGCCCTGTGGTCTTCACGGGCTCGGGCGTGGCGATGTGGTCTGCCATGAGCAACTGCGCGGCGTGCCAGTCGCTGGCGCCTGCGAAGAAGTCGGCGGGGCGGCGCAGCATGTCGGGCGAGAGAACGCGCAGCTTGTTGCCGTACCGAAGCTCGATGCGAATCCAGGGCGAGAGGGCATCCACGCCAAAGAGTTGATCGCCTTTTTCGTAGACGTTGGTTTGCTTTCCGGCCTCTTTGCTGCCCATGTAAAACGAGCGCTCGTGACCGTTGGCCCAGTCGCCCAGCATGTTGCACTTGAGGCGTTTTCCGCCTGAGTCACACAGGCCGGTTTTGTAGTCGTCGAGCACGCGCTGCATGCCGCCTGGGAGACCATCGAAGAAGTCGAGCGCGAGGTCACAACGGGTCATGTCGCCATCGCGTTCTTCGATGATGGAAGCCACGCGGTCATTCCATCCGTGCTCTGCAAAGGTGCAGGCTGCGCCGTACAGGTTGCAGTGGATAGTGCGGCCCTGGGCCTGCTGGCGTGGGCTGTCGCCGCTGGAGAGGTAGCCCACCCACCCGCATTCCGTGCCGTTGCGCTCGATGCTCCAGCGGAAGCGGTAGAAGTCATGGCCCTTGCGCACCTCGGGGGCCACGGTGTAATCGGCGCCGAGGGCTGCGGCTACAACGTCTGCAAGGTCTTTAGCCTGGACGCTGGCCACATAGTCCGCATCGGGCAAGAGGGCCAATTCCCGCTTGAGCGCCAGGATGCGCTGTTGCGGGTTGTAGAGGTCTTGCGAGTCCCACACGTTGGGCGCGAATTGAGGGCATGCAGCGGGTGGAAACAGGTCATCAATCGAGGGTGCCGGGGCGTTGCGCAGCAGGCAGGTGAAGCGGACCCAATCGATATGGACAACCGACTTTGAAGCGGTGCGTTCGGCCAGCAGCCGGGCCTTGATTTCTGCGCCGTCGAGGACGAGCGTGGAAGTAGCTGGCCGGGTCACTTGATCGACCTCCTGTTATCCCCGTGATTACCAACGGGGATGGTTTGGGAGCCCGCCGCCGCCGCGCCCGCGCTTCGCTCGCCGGTCGCGGCTGCGTCGCGCTGTGGCAGTGACTCAAGAAATGCAAGGACGTGTTGCCATTGGTGGGGAGCGCGGCCCATGAACATGGGCACCATGCCTGCGCCGGATTGGCCGTTGAACTTCATGAGAACCTCCGCACGATCCAATTCATTGCAGGAACCATCGCGAGGTGGAAAACAACAAGGGCCAGAAGGCAGCAGCCGACAATGAAGGCGGTCGTTACAGAGGGAGAAACAAAAATGGAACAAGTCACAGCCCCCGTGGTGTGGGGGATTGCTGCGCTGATCGTGGCCATCGCTGGACTGCTGATTGCTATCAGCATCGCAAGCAGGAGGAAGGAAAAGGCGCTCAGAAAAGCAGAGCGTGAGGAAATGCGGCGACCTGGGAGAGAGGCTGCACGCGATGCGCGCTCACGTCGGTAGGTGGTGCACACCCCCTGCCCGGCAGCGGCTGGAGCCGCCAAGCTTTCGCCGGGCCGTTTGGTGGCAGGGGGAGTGCAAAGGGTTGATGCGGGGTGCATGGCGGCTCCAAATACTCATATTGAGTAGGGCCGAACCATACAACTACTCACATTGAGTATCAAGACCTTTCTAGAATCTACTCAATTCGTGTATTTTCTACACAACAGGAGTAGTCATGACACACACAATGAATCTTCTCGAAAAAGCGCTGGAAGTAAAGAACGTAGCAGAGTGGACTAAGGAACTTGGACTATCAAAACAGGCGCTGTACAACGCAAAAGAGCGCGGTCATTTGAGCCCTGCAATAGCAGGCGCGCTAGCAGACGTTTTGGGACAAGACCCACGCGACTGGATCGTGGTGGCTGCGCTGGAATCCGAACGAGACAGCGCGTGCAAAGACCGCATGCTCAAGCGGATCAAAAAGATCACGTCACTTTAATGATGTAATTTCGCGATGACGTCCAATTTCCGCCATGTCGCACTGATAGGCAAGTACCAAGCTTCTTCGGCGGGCTCCATCGGTGAAAGCTCCCGCCAGGCCCTGGAAGACATCGCCCATTTTCTTGAACGCCAGGGTTGCGAAGTGATGCTGGAAGCTGAGACCGCAAGCAACACCGGGCTCACACACTATCCAGTCCTGAATGTAGACGAGATAGGCAGTCGATGCGATCTGGGCCTGGTGGTCGGGGGTGACGGCACCATGCTGGGCATAGGTCGGCGGCTCGCCCGGTTTGGGACGCCCCTGATCGGCATCAACCAGGGACGGCTTGGCTTTATCACCGACATTCCTTTCGATACCTATCAGGCCACTCTGCCCCCCATGCTTCAGGGCGAATACGAGGAAGACTTGCGACCGCTGATGCACGCCACGGTCGTGCGCGACGAGCGCGTCGTCTTCGAAGCCCTCGCGATGAACGATGTCGTTGTGAACCGAGGCGCGACTTCAGGCATGGTGGAATTGCGGGTCGAGGTCGGCGGCCGATTTGTGGCGAACCAACGCGCAGACGGACTCATCATCGCCTCACCCACAGGGTCAACGGCGTATTCGCTGTCAGCCGGTGGTCCCATGCTTCACCCCTCCATTCCCGGATGGGTGCTGGTGCCTATCGCCCCCCATACACTCTCCAACCGACCGATTGTTCTGTCGGATGCCACCGAGGTGGCGGTTGAGGTTGTGAGTGGTCGGGATGTCAGTGCCAACTTTGACATGCAGTCACTGGCCTCACTGCTGCATGGTGACCGCATTCTGGTGAAAAGGTCAGAGCACTGCGTGCGGTTTCTCCATCCTCAAGGCTGGAACTACTTTGCCACCCTGCGCAAAAAATTGCGCTGGAACGAAGGGGGCTCCTGACCATGGCGCTCCGGCGGATTACCCTGCGCGATTTTGTGATCGTTCAAGCGCTTGAACTTGAACTAAGTTCTGGCTTCACCGTGCTGACGGGAGAAACAGGCGCTGGGAAATCCATCCTGATTGATGCACTGCAACTCGTCCTGGGCGCACGCTCCGATGCAGGTGTGGTTCGCGAAGGCGCTGACAAAGCGGATCTTTGCGCGGAGTTCGATTGCCCATCCCATCTCCATCCATGGCTGGAGGACGCGGGTTTTGATATTGATGAGCTGCTGCTTTTGCGTCGGACCGTGGACTCTCAGGGTAAAAGCAGGGCTTGGATCAATGGCACCCCAGCCACTGCTGCCCAGCTGCGGGCTTTGGGAGACAGCCTGCTAGACATCCACGGGCAGCATGCTTGGCAAAGCCTTACAAGACCCGACTCGGTACGCGGCCTGCTGGACGCATTTGCAGGGATGCACACAGCAGAAACCGCAGCGCTCTGGACCCAATGGCGAAAGGATCAAAAAGCCCTGGAGCAAGCACGCCTGGCCCAGGCTAATTTGCAGCAGGAAAGTGAGCGTCTGCAATGGCAGATCAACGAGGTGGACAAGCTCGCACCCATTGATGGCGAATGGGAAGAACTCGACGCGCAACACAAACGCCTCTCACATGCGCAGGCGCTGCTGGAAGGGGCCGAGGGCGCCATCCAAGCCCTCCAAGATGAAGATGCTGGTGCACTGACTGGGCTTGCACGCGCGCACGATCTTCTCCAAAGCCACGAGCATATTGAGCCCGAGTTCGCACCGCTCGCAGACATCCTTTCTTCCAGCCTCGCACAAGCCAGCGACGTCCTCCACTCGCTGCAGCTGTATCTGAGGCACGTGGAAATAGATCCACGGCGCCTGGCCGAACTCGACACCCGCATTTCGCTCTGGATGACCTTGGCACGCCGTTACAAGCGCACGCCAGCAGAGCTTCCGGCTCTACACCAGAGCTGGAAGGAGGAGATGCGCCGGCTGGACGCAGCGACAGATCTGGAACGACTGGAGGCCGCCGAGGCCGCCAGTGCCAAGGCCTACCACGCGTCGGCACGCGTGCTGTCTCTGGGTCGCGCCAAAGCCGCCCCGAAACTGTCTCACGCCATTACCCAAGCCATGCAGGGCCTGGGCATGGAGGGAGGAAAATTCGAGGTTTCCATGACCAAGGCCTCAGAGCCCTCGCACCACGGTATCGATGACGTGGTATTCCTCGTCGCGGGCCATCCCGGGATGACACCCAAACCCATTGGCAAAGTCGCATCGGGCGGCGAACTCTCCCGCATTTCGCTGGCCATCGCTGTAACAACCAGTGAATTGGGTATGGCTCCCACGCTCATCTTTGATGAAGTGGACTCTGGCGTAGGGGGGGGCGGTGGCTGAAACAGTGGGGCGGCTGATGCAGCAGCTTGGCAGCGACCGTCAGGTGCTCGCGGTCACCCACCTGCCGCAGGTGGCGGCTTGCGCACACCACCACCTCAAGGTGGCCAAACGCAAGAGCCCGAATGGCACCACCAGCGCCGTATCGACGGTACAGGGCGAGAACCGTGTGGCAGAAATTGCCCGCATGCTGGGCGGCGAACGATCCACCCAGACTACGCTCGCCCACGCGAGCGAGATGCTGGATCTCGCGGCCGTTGCACGAGAAGGACATGGCTGATGGCACTTGAAATCGTTTTGATCACGGGTATGTCGGGATCAGGAAAGTCCGTGGCGCTGCATGCGCTGGAGGACGCAGGGTATTACTGCGTAGACAACCTGCCCCCAGAACTGCTGCCAGCTTTTGTGGCGCTGGAACACCGTCACCACGGCAACCGCGTTGCTATCGCGATGGACGTTCGAAGTGCCACCTCATTGCATCAGGTTCCACAGGAGCTGAGTCGGCTAAGGAGCGAGGGCGTTTCGGTGCAATCGGTTTTCCTCGACGCCACCATCGATACGCTGGTCAGGCGTTTCTCAGAAACACGCAGACGCCACCCGCTGTCGCACGACGATCTCCAACAGGGTCGAAAAGCGCTCGTGCAGATTATCGAGTTGGAGCGCGAGCTGCTGGCGGAACTGCGAGAACAGTCGCATGTGATCGACACAAGCACCATACGGGCTTCACAGCTCCAAAGCTACGTGAAGAGTTTGCTTGTCACCACCCGGGGACAGATGACCCTGGTATTCCAGTCTTTTGCATTCAAGCGTGGCATACCGATGGACGCTGACTACGTCTTTGATGTGCGAATGTTGCCGAACCCACACTATGAACCTGCGCTGCGGGATCTGACGGGGCTGGACGAACCTGTCGCCCATTTCCTGCGCCAGCAACCCGATGTGTCGCTGATGCAGGCGCATATCGAGCAATTTCTCGCGCACTGGCTGGAAATGCTTGACCGGAACCACCGCAGTTATGTCACGGTCGCGGTGGGCTGCACTGGCGGCCAGCACCGCTCGGTCTACTTGGTGGAACGACTAGCCGATGTTTTGAGCAGCCGTTGGGCAACCCTGAAGAGACACCGAGAGCTGGATGGACGTTGATATCTGCGCAACAAAGCCCGGGTACGCTCACCACAACTGAGCTTGGGTCGAATCAAGCAGCTTGCGGATGGGGGCAGGCAGGCCGATAGAGGACCACTCATTGACCCCAAACCACGCCCCTTCTTCAGTGGGCTGATCCGGAATCTCCCCCGTGACCAACACGGGGTGAAGGTGCAAATCCCTGTGCGTCAGCACATGGAGAAAAGGCTGGAGTTCGTTGCAGGCAATGCGAGAAGCATCACCCAGGAATTTGACATATCCGTTCAAAGAGGCGCCGTCGGCGAAGACCGGCACACAATGCATGCCAGCCCATATCCCAGCAGAGGGGCGACGTTGCAACCACACCTGCCCAGCGGAATTTCGAAGAACCATTAGCTGCCAAGATTCAGACCGGCGTGCCAGCTTGCGCGTCTTGACAGGGTAGCGTTGTGGATCTCCGTCTTTGAGGGCCACACAGCGGCCCGCCAAAGGACACCGGTCGCAGCGTGGCAATCGTGGCGTACAAATCGACGCTCCCAGATCCATGAGTCCCTGGGTATAGCGGGGCATGGCCGTAAGCAGATTTTTCTGCGGCAGCAGTGACTCCGCCTCCTTCCAGAGCAGACGCTCGTTTCCCGACGACGCGAGGTCCTTTTCAAAGCCGAGCAAACGCGTCAAAACCCTGCGCACGTTGGCATCAAGAATAGGCACGCGTTCAGAGAAACAGAATGCGGCAATCGCTCCAGCGGTGGAGCGACCAATCCCCGGCAAGGTAGCCAGCATCTCGGCGGTGCGAGGAAAGGCACCTCCATGCTCTGCCACAACCTGCTGGGCGCAGCGATGCAGGTTGCGGGCCCGGGTGTAGTAGCCCAGCCCGCTCCAGAGACCCATCACTTCGTCCTGCTCTGCCTGCGACAAGGCCACTACGTCGGGAAAACGCTCCAGAAAGCGCGCGTAGTAGTCAAGCACCGTCGTAACCTGCGTTTGCTGCAGCATGATCTCGGACAGCCAGACCCGGTACGGATCGCGCGTCTGTTGCCAAGGCAGGTGATTGCGGCCATGAGACGCCTGCCATGCGACCACGAGCCCAGCCACATCCTCCCGCCCACCGTCGCTCATGCAGATACCAGATGGCTACCCGAGGTCACGGAGTCAAGACCGGGCAGAGCAACAAGCTGGGAGGTCAGCTCCTGCAGCCTTTGCTCCAGTTGGACCAACTCATCCTCACTCGCTTCAATTTCCGCAATGCGCTCCACCAAACCGCTGGCAGCCTGCTGAATGCGATCCACAGCCTCGATGCGACGCGCAAAACTACGGCGACGCTCACGCAGCTGCGCATCCAGTTGGGCCGTAGCAGATTTGCTCCACAGTTCAAGATCGTTCGCGGCCGATTCATACACGGTACGCAAACGCATGGCCAGGGCCCGGACCAGACGTTCCGCAAACTCGGGCTGTGCCAGCTTGAGCGCGTTACCCATGCCGAGGTATTGGAGATGGCTCTGTTCGATCTGATTCAGATCGTGCGTAAAGTGCTCCAGTTGCGGAGGCGAAGGGACCTGCAGAGAAAAGCCAAACTCGGCATTGAGTTGCCTGAAGGTGCCACCCAACATGGCCTGAATCTCAGTGCCTGACGCTTGTGCTTTGTCCAGCGTACCGCGCAACTTGTCAAAAGTCTGAAGATAGATTTTCTTCACACCCAGCTTGAGCCCTTTTTGCTGCAGGGTCTGCGCCAATTCAGAAAGCTCGACTTTGAGCGCCTTGGCGCCCAACTGCTGAAATACATCTCGAAGCAGCTTCAGGTGGACCGCACGCACCGCCTGGATTTTGGAAGTGCTCAGGTCAAACTCCCGCTGTTCCTGTTCGATGCGGTGCCGCATCGATTCGATCACAGACGCATTCTTGCCGCGCAGGCTTCGCAATTCGGCCATCTGGTCGTCAAGATCTCGGCGTCGGATATTGATGACCCGAGAAGTCTCCGTGCGCAAACTGGCCACGCCGTTGGCCACAGCCGCCCGCAAAATAGACTGCCGCCGCCCCATGATTCCTTTGGCCAGCGCCTCTTCCAGAACAGGCAGGCCGCTGGTCTCCAGCAGTAGATCATCAGCAGTGATCTTGGCGACCAGCCCTTTCTGCGCAGACACGGGCACAACCCTGTCCAGCGGAACACCCAGCATTTCTGCAGACGTACTGCACTGGCGCTCCATCTGCGCCTGCACCTGCTCTGCAGAATTGAGCGTGTCCCACAAGGTGTCTATCTTGTTGAGCACCACCAGCCGGGCATCCATGCTGTCCGCCGAAATGGCCAGGTGCTCGCGCCAGATGGACAAATCAGAGCGGGTAACTCCGGTATCAGCGCTCAGAATGAAGACCACCGCATGCGCCTGCGGAATCAGGTTGACGGTAAGTTCCGGCTCAGCGCCCACGGCATTCAGCCCTGGCGTGTCCAGAATCACCAGCCCCTGTTTCAGCAAAGGATGGGGAATATTGATGAGGGCGTGGCGCCACATGGGCACCTCCACTAAGCCCTGGGCATCAGGCACAGGGTTTTCATCGGTCAGATCATCGTGCCAAAAGCCCAATGAACGCGCATTGTCCAGGCTGACCTTTCGTACTTCGGCCACCTTTTCGAGCGCCTTGGCAATCTGGTCCGCGTTTCCGACATCCAGGGGGATCTCCTGCCACCGGTCCGTTTTAACCCGCCACTCCGCCAAGCTCTGCATCTGCAGTCGGGTTTCAATGGGCAGCAGACGAAGGCTGGGCGCCACGCTGGCGTCGTACCCAAGTTCGGTGGGGCACATGGTGGTGCGCCCTGCACTCGCAGGCATGATGCGGCGGCCATAGTCTGCAAAGAAGATCGCGTTGATCAACTCAGATTTGCCGCGCGAAAATTCGGCAACAAACGCCACCATGACCTTGTCGCTGCGAACCTGCTCCTCCAGGCGTTGCAGCCGCTCCTGGACGGCTGCGTCCATGAGTTCGTGCGAGGACATCCACTCGGCCAGCCGCTTGAGTTGCTGGGCGAACTCACGCCGCCAGGCACCATGCTGGTCGAACTGTTCGTTGAATGAAGGTCCCACTTTGCTCCCAGAGATCTAAGAATGGCCTGCAGGGCAGGCATACACAAAATATAGCATCGACCGCTCGTGGGCCGTCATGCCACGGCGAATTGGTGCTTGACCTGATTCAAGGCCGCTGGCACATAGGGCAAAAATAGCTGCTCCGCTGCCCCTGGCGCAGCACCTTTACCGAAGTGCCACAAACATGACACGGCGCTCCATCGCGTCCATAAACGTTGGTCTGGGTCTGAAAGTGGCCTGCCATTCCATCTGCATTGGAAAAATCGCGTAACGTGCTGCCCCCCATATCCACGGCCCGCGCCAATACAGACCGAATGGCAGCGTGCAATTTGAGCACCCGCGCAGGCCCGATACGAGACGCACTCGTTGTGGGACGGATTCCAGCCAGAAAAAGCACTTCTGACGCATAGATATTGCCAACCCCCACCACCAGTCGGCCAGCCAGGAGCAACTGTTTGATGGGCATCTGGCTCTTTTTCAGACCAGCCTGGAAAACAGCAAGAGAGAATCCGTCAGACAGCGGCTCCATTCCCAGCCCGCCCAGAAGCTTGGTTGCAACAGGGTCTTGTTCCCCATGAACGTACACCACGGCACCGAATCGGCGCGGATCGTGCAGCCGCAGCGTTCCCTGGCTGGTCAGCATGTCAAAGTGATCGTGGACTCCGGCCGCTGGTAACCCCTGGCTGAAGCGCAGGCTGCCCGACATCCCAAGATGCACGAGCAGAACTCCTCGACTGGTATCGGCCAGCAAATATTTCCCGCGGCGGCGCAGGCCCATCACCTGCTGCCCCACCAAAGTCTGTGGCGCGCACCCCAGAGGCCAGCGCAAGGGTTTGCCGAGCGTGACCGCCTCAATGCGGGCGCCAGTGATGGCCTGAACCAAACTGCGGCGGGTCACTTCCACTTCGGGCAACTCAGGCATACAAAGACCCCGGCAATGGGTTAACAGGCATGGATTATTATGACCCGATGGTGCTATTTCACAGCTTTCGGATTGCCGCATTGACGACCGTGATCGCGGTATCCGCCCACTCAGCATGGGCACAACAGACCGGCAGTGACAGCCGCCCCGCCACAGATGAATCTCCAGTGGTATCCAACCCGGCACTGGATGCTGAATTGTTCTACGAGATTTTCCTGGGCGAAATCAGCGCCCGGACAGGCGACCCCGGTGCTGGTTATGCCTTCATGCTGGAGGCTGCACGCCGCAGCGCAGATGGCCAACTCTACCAAAGGGCCGCAGATATCGCCTTGCAGTCACGATCGGGTGAATATGCACTGGCAGCTGCCAAGGCATGGAAAGAGGCCCTGCCACAGTCGCGCGAGGCGAATCGCTATGTGCTGCAAATTCTTGTTGCTCTGAACCGTATTGGCGAAACACCCGATCTACTGCGCCAGGAACTCGCCCAATCATCCCCCCGCGCAAAGGCTTCGACCCTGTCTGCACTGCCCCAGATGTATGGGCGTGCCAGCGACAAGGCGCTGGCAGCGAAGGTGGTGGAAGCCGCCCTCGTGGACGAGCTTTCCCACCCTGCCACCGGCCCTGTGGCCTGGGTATCCCTGGGTCGCCTTCGCCTCGCGGCGGGTGATAAATCGGGGGCACTGGATGCCGCTCGGCGCGCGCAGGCCCTTGACGACGCTAACGAGGGGGCCGCCAGGCTGGCGCTGGAGCTGATGGAAGAGAACACCCCCGAGGCCGAACCACTGGTAACACAAGCACTTGCCAAACAACCCGTGCCAGAGTTGCGAATGGGCTATGCGCGGGTTCTTTTGGGCTTGCAGCGCTACCCCGATGCTGCCCGTCAACTGGAATACGTCACCAAAGAGAAACCGGACTTGGTAGAGGCCTGGCTGGTGCTGGCCACCCTGCAGTTGCAAGACAACAGGCTCTCCGCTGCAGAGAGTGCACTGCAGCGCTTCATGGAGCTCACCTCCGCCGCCACCGATCCTGAAGTGCGCCAGAAAGGGCTTACGCAAGCCTATTTACTGTCCGCACAGCTCGCAGAGAAGAAGGGCGATTTTGCCGCTGCAGAAGCGTGGCTCAACCGCATCGACAACGTGGACGAAGCCTTCAGTGCGCAAAGCCGCCGCGCGTCCCTGCTGGCACGGCAGGGCAAAGTGGCCCAGGCGCGGGAACTGCTGCGAAACCTGCCAGGAACCTCTGCTGACGACAAACGCATGAAGCTGCTGGCCGAGGTGCAGCTACTGCGTGACCTGCGGCTTTACCAGGAAGCCTACCAAGTCCAGAGCGAGCTTGTGGCGCTCGCACCTGATGACGCCGAACTGTTGTATGACCAAGCCATGCTGGCCGAAAAAGCGGGTCACCCGGAGACTATGGAGAAACTGCTGAGGCAGGTGATTTCCCAGAAGCCTCAATACCACCATGCTTACAACGCCCTCGGTTATTCATTGGCAGACCGGGGCGTGCGCTTGGACGAAGCCAAACAGCTGATTCTGAAAGCTATGGAGTTCGCCCCCTCCGATCCCTTCATTACCGATAGTCTGGGCTGGGTGGAATTTCGCATGGGCAACAAGGCAGAGGCCAAGCGGCACCTGGAAACCGCCTACAAAGCTCGCCCGGATGTAGAAATCGCAGCGCATCTCGGTGAGGTGCTTTGGAGCCTGGGTGACAAGGAAGCTGCCCTCAAGGTCTGGAAAGAAGGCGCACGGACAAGCCCTGACAATGAAACGCTGAAAGAAACGCTGAAGCGCCTTGGGGTGAGCCTTTGATGTACGGTGGTTCAGGAACTCCTTTTCAACGCGTTGCGCGCCTCACGGTCGGCCCACGTCTCGCCGGGCTGCTGTTGTGGGTGGCCTGCGCACTGTGGCTGGTCGGCTGCGCGCAGCCGCCACAGGTACCTGCAGGCGAAGAAGATGCCTGGAATGGGCGTATCGCCCTGCAGGTCGAAGGACAGGCATCGCAGTCGTTCTCTGCAATATTTGAACTGCGGGGCAATGCACAGACCGGGGGGCTTGCACTGATCAGCCCGCTCGGCAGCCGCATCGCACAGCTGGAATGGAAAGATGGCCATGCACAGCTGACCAGCGCGCAGGAATCGCGGACCTCTGATTCGCTCGACGCACTGCTGCAGGATGTGACGGGCACGCGCATCCCCGTGGCCGCCCTGTTCGCCTGGCTCAAGGGTGTACAAACCACTGTGCCAGGTTGGAGGGCCGATCTTTCGGCCCTGGAACAGGGGCGACTGGTGGCACACCGCGACGACCCCGCCCCCCAGGCCACTTTGCGCATCGCACTGACCCGCTAGCCGCCTTCCTCACGCGCCCAATTCGTTGCCATGCAATCCCTGTATGACGTGCCGGCTCCGGCAAAGCTCAACCTGTTCCTTCACATCACAGGCCAACGCGCGGACGGGTACCACCTGCTGCAGTCGGTCTTCATGTTGATCGACTGGTGCGACACCCTCCATTTTGAGCGCCGCGCCGGTGGCGCTATCACACGCGAAGACCTGGGCACGGCACTGCCGGAGCTAGACCTGACGATCAAGGCCGCGCTCGCACTGCAGCAAGCCACCGGCTGCACCCAGGGTGCACACATTGGCGTCGTGAAAAACATCCCCTCCCAGGCGGGCATGGGTGGTGGCTCTTCCGATGCAGCCAGCACCCTGCTTGCTCTTAACAGGTTGTGGGGTCTGAACCTGTCGCAATCGGCACTGGAAGCTATTGGCCTGAAGCTCGGTGCAGACATTCCATTTTTTTTACGCGGCCACAACGCCTGGGTCGCAGGAATTGGTGAGACAATCACGCCGCTTGAGAAAGCACAGCAACTACCGCAAGCGCGCTTTGCCATCGTGAAGCCCGCTGCAGGCTTGGAGACAAAAGCAATTTTTTCGTCACCAAGTTTGAAACGCGATTCAGATAGTGCTACAATCTTAGGCTTTGCTGCAGCACACTTTGACTTCGGTCGAAACGACTTGCAGCCAGTTGCCCAGGCACTTTGCCCCGAGGTTACCGAAGCCATTGAATGGCTCGATGTCCGAGGATTGCAAGGCAGGATGACAGGCTCAGGAAGTGCAGTGTTTGCGCATATGTCACATGCAGTTGACTTGAGTGGAGCCCCACAGGGCTGGCAAGTTAAGGAATGTGAAAATCTGATGGTCCATCCTCTGGCAGGTTGGGCATCAGGCAAGAATTAAGGTTAGCTGCCTTCGGTAGTTGACCTGTGTAGGGGAGTCGCCAAGCTGGTTAAGGCACCGGATTTTGATTCCGGCATGCGAAGGTTCGAATCCTTCTTCCCCTGCCAAACGCTTTCCGCGTACGGGCTTTTATTTCAGACTGCTGGGACGCTCATGCAAGCCAACCACCCCGACTTCATGGTTTTCACCGGCAATGCCAATCCTGGCATGGCAGCTGAAATAGCCCAACACCTCGGCACCACTCTCGGTGCGGCTGACGTGGGTCGATTCTCCGACGGTGAAGTCACCGTTGAAATCAAGCAGAACGTGCGTGCACGCGATGTTTTCGTGGTGCAGTCCACCTGCGCCCCCACCAACGAAAACCTCATGGAACTGCTGATCATGGTCGATGCGCTCAAGCGTGCATCGGCTGAGCGCATCAGCGCCGTGATCCCCTATTTCGGCTATGCCCGCCAGGACCGCCGCCCGCGTTCGACGCGCGTGCCTATCACCGCCAAGGTGGTGGCCAACATGCTGCAAGCCGTGGGCGTAGCACGCGTGCTGACCATGGACTTGCATGCCGACCAGATCCAGGGCTTTTTCGACATCCCGGTGGACAACATCTACGCGTCGCCCGTGCTGCTGGGCGACCTGCGCCAGAAGAACTATGAAGACCTGATTGTGGTCTCGCCCGACGTGGGTGGCGTGGTGCGTGCCCGTGCACTGGCCAAGCAGCTCAACTGCGACCTGGCCATCATCGACAAGCGCCGCCCCAAAGCCAATGTGTCCGAAGTCATGCACGTGATCGGCGAAATCGAAGGCCGCAACTGCGTGATCATGGACGACATGATCGACACCGCCGGCACGCTGGTAAAGGCCGCTGAGGTGCTCAAGGAGCGTGGCGCCAAGAAGGTGTACGCCTACTGTACGCACCCTATTTTTTCGGGTCCTGCCATCGAACGCATCGCCAAGGGCTCGGCCCTCGATGAAGTGGTGGTGACCAACACCATCCCGCTGAGCGACAACGCCCGGGGATGCGCCAAGATTCGCCAACTTTCCGTGGCCCCGCTGATCGCAGAGACGATCCAGCGCATTGCCAAGGGTGAGTCGGTGATGAGTCTGTTCTCGGACCAAGACAACCTGTTCTGACAAACGCGGGCCTCGCAAGAGGCCTTCGGCTTGGAAAGACGGTTGATCAGGACACCAAGCCTCCTTCGGGAGGCTTGTCTGTTGGATCGGGAACGAAGTGTGGCCTGCTATCGCGGGCCTTTTTAAAACAGGGCAAGACTGGTCGCGGTCTGTCCTTTTCAGGAGCTAGTTATGAACTTCGTCGCTTTTGAGCGCGCCAAGCAAGGTACGGGTGCGAGCCGCCGTCTGCGCAATTCGGGCAAGACGCCTGGCATCGTCTACGGTGGCGCCGCCGAACCCCAACTCATCGAGGTGGACCACAATGCACTGTGGCACGCCCTCAAGAAGGAAGCTTTCCACTCCAGCGTGCTGGACATGGAAGTGGCTGGCACGACCTCCAAGGTTCTGCTGCGCGACGTGCAATACCACCCCTACAAGCAACTCGTGCTGCACATCGACTTCCAGCGCGTGGACGAAAAGACCAAGCTGCACATGAAGGTGCCACTGCATTTCAGCGGTGCTGACGAGTCCAATGCCGTCAAGGTGGACAAGTGCATGGTCAACCCGGTCGTGAACGAACTGGACGTGACTTGCATGCCTTCGGACCTGCCTGAATTCATTGCCGTGGACCTCTCCAAGCTGGAAAAGGGTTCTTCCTTCCATCTGAAGGACATCAAGCTGCCCAAGGGCGTGACGGCCAAGATCCGTGGCGGCCAGAACAACAACCCCGTGCTGGTGTCCGTGGTGCCTCCAGTGGTGGTCGTTGAGACCCCTGCCGAAGCCGCTCCTGCTGCCGATGCCAAGGGCAAGGGCAAGGGCAAGAAGTAATCGGTCAACGACCTCGATCACGTCACCCAGTCAGCCCGCCCTGCGGCGTTGACCCTCAACGGCCCACCTTGTGTGGGCCGTTTTCATTGGCGCAAAGCCATTCGCATCTGCAAACCGTCTGGCTCTAACCACCCCACACCCACCGATAATCCCGCCAATGATCAAGCTGTTTGTAGGCCTTGGAAACCCCGGGCCAGACTACGAAGCCACCCGCCACAACGCCGGTTTCTGGTGGATTGATGCGCTGGCGCGCGAACTCAAGGCCACGCTGGTGCCCGAGCGCAGCTACCACGGGCTGGTGGCGCGCACGACGGTGCATGGGCAAAGCGTTTGGCTGCTGCAGCCACAGACCTTCATGAACCTCTCGGGGAAGTCGGTGGCTTCACTGGCGCGCTTCTTCAAGATCCAGCCCGAAGAAATCCTGGTGGTGCATGACGAACTGGACATTCCGCCAGGACAGGTCAAGCTCAAGCGCGGCGGCAGCCATGCAGGGCACAACGGCCTGCGCGACATCCACGGTCAGCTCGGCTCCCCCGACTATTGGCGCCTGCGCGTGGGCATCGGCCACCCGGGCGTGAAAAGCGAAGTCGCCAACTGGGTGCTCAAAAAGCCATCCCCCGACCAGCGCACGCTGATCGAAGACAGCATCGTCCATTCGCTAAAGGCCTACGCGGCCATGCTGGCGGGCGAGATGGACAAGGCCACCTTGCTCATCCACACCACCAAACCGCCGCGCCCCAAGCCCCCCCGCCCTGCAGAAGACTGAGCGGCGCGGCAGGGATTTGGGTAACGACGGTCCGTCGCATCCCTTTCGGTCAATAGCTATTATTTTTATAGCTTCTTGCGCTTGATGGATAAGCGCTAGAGCCCAATAACACTACAAATTAACTCGAAGCTGGCGCCTGCAACCGCTGAAACTTCTGCCACAGGGTTTCGCGGTTCTCGACATGCTGCGGGTTCACGGGGATGCAGGCGACGGGGCAGACCTGCACACACTGAGGCTCGTCAAAGTGCCCGACACATTCCGTGCACTTGTTCGGGTCGATCTCGTAGATCTCCTGCCCCAGATAGATGGCCTGGTTGGGGCATTCAGGCTCGCACACATCACAGTTGATGCACTCGTCGGTGATCATCAGCGCCATACGGCCTCCCTGGGCACAGGGCCAAAAACAATGGAGAAGGGGTACGCGGCGCGATTCATGCTCCGTATTATCCCGCGCTGGTGGCATGTGCCTTGCATGCCACACTGCAACCCACCACCGCTGACGGGGATGTTTTTACCGTTATGCTGTGTATACACATTAATTTTGACGCCCGCGCGCCCTACCCCTCTCCTCACCCACCTCACCCATGGGCCTGTTTTTTCTCAAGCGGTTTATTACCCTCCTGGCCACGCTCATCGGCGCGTCCATTGTTGTGTTTCTGGTGCTGGAGATCCTGCCGGGCAACGCCGCCCAGATGCTCATGGGACCCGACGCCTCGCCCGAAGCCGTGGCCGCGCTGGCCAGCAAGCTGGGGCTGGACCAGCCCGCCAGCCTGCGCTATTGGCAATGGGTGAGCGGGCTGGTGGTGGGCAACATGGGCGACAGCTATGCCTACAGCTCACCCGTGCTCGACCTGGTGCTGGAACGCCTGGCCCTGACGGTGCCGTTGGCACTGATGGCCATGGTCATCACCACCGTGCTGGCCCTGGTGGCAGGTGTGTATGCAGCATCGCGCCACAACAAGATCGGTGATGTCGGCGTGATGGGGCTGGCGCAGATCGGAATTGCCATCCCCAATTTCTGGTTCGCCATTCTGCTGATCCTGCTGTTCTCTGTGAAATTGCAGTGGTTCTCGGCCGGTGGCTTCCCCGGCTGGACCGAAGACGCTGGCGGTAGTCCACTCGAAGCCCTCAAGGCCCTGCTGCTGCCCGCGATTGCGCTGGCCGTGGTGCAGGCCGCCATCCTCGCGCGCATTACGCGCTCGGCCGTGCTGGAGGTGCTGCGCGAAGACTTTGTGCGCACTGCCCGCGCCAAGGGCCTGTCGCAGCGCGCGGCGCTCTGGGGCCATGTGCTGCGCAACGCCATGATCCCGGTAATCACCGTGATGGGGCTGCAGTTTGCCAACCTGCTGGCGGGCACCATCGTGGTGGAGAACGTGTTCTACCTGCCCGGCCTGGGGCGGCTGATCTTCCAGTCCATCTCCAACCGCGACCTGATCGTGGTGCGCAACTGCGTGATGCTGCTCGCCGCCATGGTGGTCATCGTGAATTTCGTGGTGGACATCCTTTACGCCGTGATCGACCCGCGCGTGAAGCCCTCCGACATCTGATCCCCCCATGAACGCTGTCATTCCTTCGCCTTCTGTCACCTCTGCCCCCAGCTGGCTGCACCGCGCGCTGCGCCACCGCAGCTTCGTGATCGGCGCCGTCCTGTCGCTGCTGCTCCTGCTGGCCGCTGCACTGTCGCTGGTCTGGACACCCTGGTCGCCCTACGAGATGGACCTGGCCTCCAAGCTGCAACCGCCCACGGGCACACACTGGCTGGGCACCGATGCCTTTGGACGCGATGTGGCGTCGCTGTTGCTGGTGGGTGCGCGCAATTCCATTCTGGTGGGCGTGATTGCCGTGGGCATCGGGCTGACCATTGGCACGGCGCTGGGCCTGCTGGCAGCGGCCAAGCGCGGCTGGGTCGAAGAACTCATCATGCGGCTGGCAGACTTTACGTTTGCCTTCCCGGCCATCCTGTCCGCCATCATGCTCACCGCTGTGTTTGGTGCGGGCATCGTCAATTCCATCATCGCCATCGGCATTTTCAACATCCCGACGTTTGCGCGCGTCACCCGGGCGTCGGCCAACGCGGTGTGGTCGCGCGAACACATCCTTGCCTCGCGCGCCTGCGGCAAGGGCAGCTTGCGCATCACGCTGGAGCATGTGCTGCCCAACATCCTGTCGGTGCTCATCGTGCAGGCCACCATCCAGTTTGCCATTGCCATCCTTGCCGAAGCCGCCCTCTCCTATTTGGGCCTGGGCACCCAGCCGCCCCAACCCTCCTGGGGCCGCATGCTCAGCGAAGCACAGACGCTGATGTTCCAGGCCCCGCTGCTGGCCGTCTGGCCTGGTGTGGCGATTGCGCTGGCCGTGCTGGGGCTGAACCTGCTGGGTGACGGTCTGCGCGACCTGCTGGACCCACGCTTGTCGCGCAAGCGCTGAAACCTCCGCCGAACCTTGCACGAACTGTTCTCCATGTCTTTCCTGCTCGAAGTCTCCAACCTCCGCATCCGCCTGCAGACGCACCGGGGCCCGGCCGATGCCGTGCGCGGCGTGAGCTTTTCGCTGGCGCGCGGTGAAACCCTGGGCCTGATTGGTGAATCGGGCTGTGGCAAATCCATCACCGCCATGTCGCTCATGGGCCTGCTGCCTGACAGCGCGCAGGTCACCGGCAGCATTCGCTTTGATGGCCAAGAGCTGGTGGGCCGCACCGATGCACAGATGTGCCAGATGCGCGGCAACCGCATTGGCATGGTGTTCCAGGAGCCCATGACCGCACTGAACCCCGTGCACACCATAGGCCGCCAGGTGGCAGAGCCGCTGCGCCTGCACCGGGGCATGAATGCGGCAGCCGCGCGCACCGAAGCGATTGCCCTGCTGGACCGCGTGGGCATCCCCAACGCCGCACAGCGCTTTGACGCCTATCCGCACCAGTTCTCCGGCGGGCAACGCCAGCGCATCACTATCGCGATGGCGCTGGCCTGCGGGCCCGACCTGCTGATTGCCGACGAGCCCACCACTGCGCTCGATGTGACGATCCAGCAGCAGATCCTGGACCTCATCAGCGACCTGGTGGCCGAGCGCAACATGGCGCTCATCCTGATCTCGCACGACCTGGGTGTGATCTCGCAGAACGTCGACCGCATGATGGTGATGTATGGCGGCAGCGTGGTCGAAAGCGGCTCCACCGCCTCGGTCTTCTCGGCCATGGCACACCCCTACACACGCGGCCTGTTTGCCGCCCGGCCTCACCTGGGCGCCGTGCACGCGCCCGGCCAGCGACCTCGCCTGTCCACCATCCCCGGCACGGTGCCTGAGCTGGTCGACCTGCCTTCAGGTTGCCCTTTTGCGGGCCGCTGCAGCTACACAGTGGATGCCTGCCACCACAACCAGCCCGAGGCCACGCTCGTGGCCACCGATGCCGATGGCGACCACGAGGTGCGCTGTCTGCGGCGTGAGGCCATTGCCGAAGCCCAGAATGCCCAGGTGGTGAACATCGTCGAGGTGGCTGCATGACCCAGGCGCTCCACACCACCCATCCCGCAGAAACGCCGCTGCTGCAGGTCAAAGACCTGGTGCGTGAATACACGCTGCCGCGCGACCATCTGTTCAAGCCACCTGGCAAGGTGCATGCCCTCAACGGCGTCAACTTCTCCATTGCCTCGGGCCGCAGCCTGGGCATCGTTGGCGAATCCGGCTCGGGCAAGTCCACCCTGGCACGGCTGGTAATGGCGCTCGATACCCCCACCTCCGGCACGGTCGAGCTGCTGGGCCGCAACCTGCACCAGTTGCCCGCAGAGCAGCTGCGCCAGGCGCGGCGCGACTTTCAGATGGTGTTCCAGGACCCATATGGATCACTGGACCCGCGTCAGACGGTCGAGCGCATCGTGACCGAGCCGCTGCAGGCGCAAGGACAGACCACGCGCGCCGAGCAGCGCGAGCAGGCCGCCCAGGTGCTGGCCCAGGTAGGCCTGCGCACCAACGACCTGGGCAAGTACCCGCACGAGTTTTCTGGCGGCCAACGCCAGCGCATCGCCATAGCGCGCGCACTCATCACGCGGCCCCGCCTCATCGTGGCGGACGAACCCGTGAGCGCGCTCGACGTGTCGGTGCAGGCCCAGGTGCTGAACCTGATGCAGGACCTGCAGCAGCAGTTCGGCATCACCTACATGCTCATCAGCCACGACCTCGCCGTGGTGAATCACCTGTGTGATGAGGTGGTGGTGCTGTACCAGGGGCGCATCGTAGAGCGGGGCTCTCCCGGAGAGCTGTTCCGCAACGCGCAGCACCCGTACACGCAATCGCTGGTGGGTGCGGTGCCGCAGGTGCTGCCGGGCCGTGCAAGGGCGCGCCGTGCCGCTGCTGCGGCCGCAGCAAAAATCGTGTAACCAAATACCGATGTGATGGTGTAAAAAGCTTTTGTGCTCCCCGGTAACCCATTGCAAAGGCGCCGGGGTCTTCGTCTGGTTTTTTGTCTGGAGAGTCCGAACATGCTGAACCGCCGTACCGTCCTTGCCACTGGCGCCATCGCCGCTGTGCCCTTGTCCACCTCGCTTGGCGCCATGGCGCAAAGCCGCAAAGATGCGGTGACGCTGGCGATGACGCTGGAGCCCCCAGGCCTGGACCCGACAGCCGGTGCGGCATCTGCCATCGCCGAGATCGTTCAGTACAACATCTTCGAGACGCTCACCAAGATCAACCCCGACGGCAGCGTGTCGCCCCTGCTGGCCGAAAGCTGGGAGGTCTCGCCCGACCTCAAGACCTACACCTTCAAGCTGCGCCGTGGAGTGAAGTTCCAGAACGGCGAGCCCTTCACCGCTGCGGCCGTCAAGTTCTCGTACGACCGCGCAGGCGGTGAGAAGAGCA
Source organism: Acidovorax sp. JMULE5 (assembly GCF_013376875.1). Lineage (GTDB taxonomy): Bacteria > Pseudomonadota > Gammaproteobacteria > Burkholderiales > Burkholderiaceae_C > Acidovorax > Acidovorax facilis. The sequence continues at coordinate 4,898,854 of NZ_CP035951.1, read as the reverse complement.
CCAACAAGGACAAGCGCACCTTTGCAGGCATCACCACCCAGGTGGTGGACGACTACACCGTGGTGCTGCTCAACAAGGAGATCGACCCCGACCTGCTGTTCATCCTCGGCCAGGCCACCTCCATCATCGTGGAGCCCAAGAGCGCCGACACCAACGCGAACAAGCCCGTGGGCACCGGCCCTTACCAGCTGCAGGCCTGGAACAAGGGCTCGTCAGTCGTGCTGACCGCCTGGGACGGCTACCGCGACGCCAAGGCCATCAAGATCAAGCGCGCCACCTTCCGCTTCATCTCCGACCCCGCCGCCCAGGTGGCCGCCCTGCTGGCCGGTGACGTGGACGCCTTCCCGCGCGTCACACCGCGCAGCGTGGCACAGTTCAAGGCCAACCCGAAGTACCAGGTGATCGTGGCAGGCTCGCGCGCCAAGACCATTCTGGCCATCAACAACGGCAAGAAGCCGCTGGACGATGTGCGCGTGCGCCGCGCCATTGCCGCAGCCATTGACCGCAAGGCCGTGATCGAAGGCGCGGGCGACGGCTACGGTGCGCCCATTGGCAGCCACTACGTGCCTGGCGCCTTTGGCTATGTGGACACCACGGGCGTGAACCCCTACGACCCCGAGAAGGCCAAGAAGCTGCTTGCCGAAGCCGGCATCAAGACGCCGCTGGAGCTGACCATGACGCTGCCCCCCACGCCTTACGCCCGCCAGGGCGGCGAGGTGGTGGCCGCCCAGCTGGCCAAGGTCGGCATCGTCGCCAAGATCCAGAACGTGGAATGGGCGCAGTGGCTCAGCGGCACCTACGGCAGCAAGAACTACGACCTGACCATCATCAGCCACGTGGAGCCCTTCGACCTGGGCAACTTTGCCAAGCCCGACTACTACTGGGCCTACAACTCGCCCAAGTTCAACGACCTGTTCACCCAGATCAAGAACGCAGCACGCCCCGCCGACCGCGCCAAGCTGCTGGGCGATGCCCAGCGCCTGTTGGCCAACGATGCAGTGCACGCCTTCCTGTACTCCAACCAGTGGATCACGGTGGCCAACAAGAACCTCAAGGGCTTGTGGAAAGACATGCCTGTGTTTGTGAACGACATCTCGTCGCTCTCCTGGTCTTGATGCCCCCGCGCCGCGCTCGCCACGGCGTGTGCGGCGCGCTCCCAAAATAATAGCTGCCAGCGCTTTACCAATAAGCGCTGGCAGCCTTTTTTATTGATAAAACTCCCCACATCCCGCCATGACAGCCCTGCACGACCTGCCCGCCCACGACCTCCTTGCCGCCTACCGCCAGCGCACGCTGTCCCCCGTCGAGGTCACGCAGGCCGTGCTGGCCCACATCGAGCGGTGGGAGCCCCACATCCGCGCCACCTACCTGCTGCGCCCTGAGATGGCCCTGGCGCAAGCCCGCGAATCGGAAGCCCGCTGGCTGCGTGGCGAGCCCAAGGGCGCGCTGGACGGCGTGCCCAGCACCATCAAGGAAAACATCGCCAGCGAAGGCGACCCCACGCCGCTGGGCACGGCCGCCGTCGAACTGGTACCCGCCGCAGCCGATGCGCCGCCCGCCGCCCGCATGCGCGAGGCGGGCGCCGTCATCGTGGCCAAGACCACCATGCCCGACTACGGCATGTTGTCCTCGGGCCTGTCCACCTTTCACCCCCTGTCGCGCAACCCGTGGGACACCCGCAAGGGCCCCGGCGGCTCCAGCGCCGGCGGTGGCGCTGCCGCAGCCGCAGGCTACGGCCCGCTGCACATTGGCACCGACATAGGCGGCTCGCTGCGCCTGCCCGCCAGCTGGTGCGGCATCTTCAGCCTCAAGCCCAGCCTGGGCCGCATTCCGATCGATCCACCCTACACCGGCCGCGCAGCTGGTCCCATGACCCGCACCGTGGCCGACGCCGCGCTGATGATGCAGGTGCTGAGCCAGCCCGACGCGCGCGACAGCATGAGCCTGCCCTACCAGGACATCGCGTGGAGCCAGTTCAACAAGGGCGGCGAACGCTTGCGCGGTCTGCGCATTGGTTTGCTGCTGGACGCCGGATGCGGCCTGCCGGTGGAGCCCGAGGTGAAAGCCGCCGTAGAACGCGCAGCAAAACTCATGGAGGCGGCGGGCGCCACCATCGTGCCCATGGCGCCCTTCATGACCCAGGCCATGCTCGACGGCATGGACCATTTCTGGCGCATGCGCTCGCACATCGACCTGCAGGCCCTGCCCGCCGCGCGGCGCGACAAGGTGCTGCCCTACATCCGCACCTGGGCCGACAGCGCAGCGGGCATGAGTGGCACCGAAGTCTTCAACGCCAGCCACCAGTTCCACCTGACGCGGGTCAACACCGTGAAGGCCTGCAGTGCCTTTGACTATGTGATATCCCCCGTGGCGCCCATGCCCGCCTTCCAGGCCGAGCTGCCCTCCCCCACCAACGACCCGCTTCGCCCGCTGGAGCACATCGGTTTCACCGTGCCCTTCAACATGTCCGAGCAGCCTGCCGCGTCGGTCAACTGCGGCTACACCACAAGCGGCCTGCCCATCGGCCTGCAGATTGCGGGTGCACGTTTTGACGACCTGGGCGTGCTGCAGGTGGCACACGCGTTCGAGCTGATCCGTGAACCCCAGCGGGCATGGCCCCAGCCGCCAGCGGGCTGAAAGCATGGCCGGAGGTTGTTGGTAACCTTGGGGGTTTGTTGGCAGACACCGGGCCACCCTGGGCCACCACTCTCCCACCCCCTGTACGAACGCACCACACCGCATGGACATCCTCATCCTGGCGATCCTGATTGCCACCGGCACCTACATGCTCAACGCCAAAGAGCAGCGCAAGCGCATTGCGCTGCTGGGCAGCCACCTGGCCAACTACCAGATCGAAAAGCTCATGGAGGCCCTGACCGACGGCTACCTGCGCGCCCTGGGCGAAAGCACGGACGAGCGCCGCCAGCAGATCTGGAGCCTGCTGAGCACCACCGAGGCGCAACTCACCGAGCAATTCAGCCGGTTTGCCGCCGAATTTGCCAAGGAGCCCGAGGCCACCACACGCGTCAGCCGCCTGGCAATGGCGATCCCCTTTGCCGAGAAGATATTGCCCAGCTTCACCTTCGACATGCGCAAGGCCCTGGCCATCCACGCGCGCGGCATTGCGCACGTGGTGCAGAACACCAGCCACCTCGCGCCCAAGGACCGGGCCTTCATGATGACGGCTGAACTGTTCCTCATGCAGCACACCTGCCACTGGTTCTGCAAATCCAAGACCATTGCCACGGCCCGCATGCTGGCGCGCCACCAGACGCCGCACGAGCAGTTGGTGGCCTCTGTGTCTGCCGACACCCGCAAGGCCTATCTGACGCTGATCAAGGGCGGCTGATCCACCACTCCTAACAATGCCCCATGCCATCCTCCACGCACACCCGCACGACCGATAGCCTGGGCAACCCCGTCACCTTGCAGGACCCGGCAAGCGCCGCCGCCCTGAACGACTTTGTCGAAGGCTTCATCGCCTGCGAAGCCCGCGCGGTGAATGTGCTGAACGCAGCCGCAGACACCAGCCCCATCGTGCAGGCCAGTTGCGCGGCGCTGCACATGTTTGCCGAATCGGCGGACGCACCGCGCAACGCGCGCCCGTTCATCAACCAGGCGCTGGCCAACGCCCCACAAGCCAGTGACCGCGAGCAACGCTTTGTCGCCGCCGTGGCTGCCTGGGTGGATGGCAACCTGCCCCGTGCGATTGCGCTGCATGAGGAGCAGGCACGCCTGTTTCCACGCGACCTGGCATCGCTCAAGCTCGGTCAATACCATTTGTTCAACCGGGGGGACTCGCCCGGCATGCTGCGCCTGGCCCTGCAGGCTGTGCCTGCCGCCGCCGATGTGCCTTACCTGCACGGCATGCTGGCCTTTGGCTGGGAGCAATGCCATTTGCTCGACCGCGCCGAGGCCTCCGCCCGCCACGCCATCGACCTGTGCCGCAAGGAGCCCTGGGCGCACCACGCCCTGGCCCACGTGATGCTGACGCAGGGACGCATCCGCGAAGGTACCGACTTCATGGCCAGCATGAGCGACACCTGGACGGGCCTGAACTCCTTCATGGTCACGCACAACTGGTGGCACCAGGCGCTCTTTCTGCTGGAGCAGGACCGGCACGCCGAAGTGCTGGCGCTGTATGACAGCCAAGTCTGGGGGGTGGTCAAGGAATACACGCAGGACCAGATCGGCGCCGTGTCACTGCTCGCTCGGCTGGAGCTGGCGGGCGTAGACGTGGGCAACCGCTGGGCCGATGTGGCCGACCACCTGGCACTGCGCCTGGCCGACCACGTGTTGCCCTTCCTGGACCTGCAATACCTCTACGGCCTGGCCCGCGCCGGGCGCATGGAGGCCGCGCGCACGCTGCACAACAACATCGCAGCCCACGCCGCCACCCGCACCGAGGCCCACGAGCGCACCGTGTGGCAACAGGTGTGTGTACCCGCAGAGCAGGGCTTGCTAGCACATGCACAGGGCGACTGGGCCACGGCGGTGGAGAAGCTGGGCGTGGCCCTGCCCCGGCTGGTGGAGATTGGCGGTAGCCATGCACAGCGGGATTTGTTTCACCAGATCTGGCTGGATGCACTGCAGCGCAATGGGCAGTGGGCGGCGGTGCAGAATTTGTTGCAGCCGTTGGTGAATGGGCAGCCGGAATCTAAGAGGCTAGCGCGGCAGGTGGGGGTGGTAAATGGGGTGTTGGGGTTGCCTGTGGGTGGAGGGCAGGTCCTTCACGGACATGGCCTGACATGACCACCGCAATCCCAAGATTTAGGTTTGTGCAAACGACAATGTCCGGGATTTGCAATGGCGAATGCGTGCCCGTTTTTTGTCCGCTTGCTGCATCCTTGCAGGATGCTGTAAAAAATAGCCTAATCTTCCAAGGAAAGAATACTGATGGATGAAATAGTCTTTGCGCTCTTAACAGCAAGCGTCAGTTTGCTCGCAGGCGGAGCTATCCGGGAAATTCTCAACCGACTTTTTCCCCTCGTGCTCAAGAATTTTCTTGGCACCAGTGCAAAGGATGTCAGCTACTCCGAACGACTTAAGCAATTATCCGAAAACCTGACCAAATCATCCCGAGAAGTCGATTCAGTAATCGGCGAACTCCAGCAGGTGGCAGCAGCGCGGGAGCGAGCAGTACAAAAGCTTGAAGATGATTTAAAGGCGCTTACTGAACGCGAGTCTCAACTGAAGACCAAGATCGAACACCTTGAGAAGGTACCGCTACCAGTCGCTGAGTACTTCGCCGAGCTCTCGAAGCCGAGCGAAAAGAAAAGCGCGCGGCGGGACTATGTTCTATTTGGTGCAGGAATCATCTTTAGCGTAGTTGTCGCATCCCGGACGATCATATGGTCGCTTGAGAAACAGGTGCGGGTGGGTCTGGTACCACTCTTTCATCGCCTGCATCGGCGTACTGCTCTTGAGCGCTGACTGCGGTAGCTGGTGGTTGTACAACGCCACATAGCGCAACAAGGTCTGCTCCATGTCTTCGCGGCTGTTGAATCGGTGGGTCTTCAGAACGTCCGCAATGCGGCCGTTAAATCGCTCCACCATGCCGTTGGTTCTGGGTGTTCTGGGCTTGGTCAGTCGGTGCTCGATGCCTAACTCCTGGCACAGTTGATCGAATTCATGGTTGCCGCTGGGTTCGCGTTCCCGGCTGGCAAACAGACGGTCCGTGAACTCTTTGCCGTTGTCGGTCAACAGCTTGTTGATCCTGATCGGACAGGCCTTGTGCAACGCCTTGAGGAAGGCCTGTGCACTGGCGGCGGTCTTGTTGGACTTGAGCTGCACAAACACCCAACGCGTGGCCCTATCGATAGCCACGAACAGGTAGCGCCGGCTGCTCTCATCCTGCATCTGGGGCAGGTACTTCACGTCCATGTGCACGTAGCCTGGCTCGTAGCTCTTGAAGGTCTTGTAGGCCAGCGCAGGCTGCTGGGGCTTTAGAGCATTGAGGTTGCCCGCTCCATGGCGGCGCAAGCACCTGTCCAGCCCGGAGCGCGAGACATGGGGACAGATGAACTCCCGTGTCACGGCCAGCAGGTCATCCAAAGGCAGCAGCAAGGTACGCCGCAAGTGAACCACCACTGTTTCTTGTGCTGGCGTAAGCACGGTCTGCAGGTGGTGGGCAGTGTGAGAGCGGTCTGCAAAGACGGAACGCTTCTTCCACTTGTAGACCGTCTGCTCAGTGATCCCAAAGCGCTGGGCCAGGACGCTGGCTGGTTCATCGCTGGCTGCGATCTCGGCACGCACGGCGGGCGTGGTGCGGGCGTTCTTGTGCAGGGCTATCAACATGGCTTCACTCCCTGGGTGGATTGCAAGGACTCTATCAACTCCTTTAGAACCGCTCGCGCCATGAAGAGTGGATAGCGTTTGGAGTCTATGCAATCGTCCGGGATGCGACACGTAGTCACAGCTATCGTCTTAAAGCAACTCGGGCTTGCATGAACGCGTGCCACCGAACCAATCGTTCCCAGTAGACCAAGGTCAACGTTCGCTGAATTTACCCAGCGGTCTCAAACTTGAAGTGCAACAACTTGCCTTTCCGCTGAAGCCAAATTGACCGCTTAAGCCTACCGGCCTTCGGTCGGCGCCTTACCTTTTCAGTCACCTCACAACCAACTTCGTCTGGTCATACACCGGCTGCTCCGGCAAATCCGCTAGGTGCCGCACGTCGGCCCAGTCCAGCACCTCCACCGCCTCGCCACGCACCCTCACGCGGTTGAGCCCCGCGTTGGGAATGTCGCTCTGGCGCGGGCCGTCCAGCCCGGTGCCAAGCGCAGTGCGCCAGATCATGTCGAGCACGCCGCCATGGGTGACCACCATCACCGTCTGGCCGCTGTGCTGCTGCGCGATGCGGTAGACAGCGTCCATCACGCGGGTGTGGAACTGGCGGGTGGTCTCGCCGCCGGGCATGCCGTAGTCGGCTTCAAAACGCAGCCACTGGTTCCATGCGTCGGCGTGCTCCAGCTTGACGTCGTCCACGCGCTTGCCATCCACCACGCCAAAGTTTTGCTCGCGCAGGGCGCTGTCGGTGAGGGTGTCGATGCGGGCCTCAGGGAACAGCACCTGCAGGCTGGGTGTGGCGGTCTGCTGGGTGCGGATGAGGTCGCTGCAGATGAGGTGGTGCACCACGGGGCGCTCTGCAGCCAGACGCTCAGCCAGGCGGCGGGCCTGTTCGTGGCCAGTGGCGTTGAGGGGCACATCCACGTGGCCCTGAAAACGCAGCTCGCGGTTCCAGTCGGTCTCGCCGTGGCGGATCAGGATGAGTTCGGTCATGCGTGCCATTATCGAATGTACACACATTAATGCAAGCAATTTTGGCCTCTAGCGCTTATCCAGCAAGCGCTAGTAGCTATTATTTTTATAACAAGCACCGCAATCACCAGAAGCCATTGGCAGCCAGCCACAGCTACCGCATGGGCACGATGAGCACCTTGCGCCGGGGCTGGCAGCCAGGGCCTTCATAGGCCGCGCTGTCGCGCTCCCAGCCGTGACCGGGCGAGGTTTGTGCACACACGCGCTGGCCATCGACCAAGCTGCGCCAGTAAAACCAGGGCGCGGGGGCGGCCTGCACCAGCAGCGGGGCCAGCAGGACCAGCGCGAACAAAAAGCGGGGGGCGAAAGGCATGGGCAAACAAAGCATCCAGCGACTGCACCCCATGCTACTGAGCCTGCGCAGGGCCGATGCCCTGAAAAGCGGTGGAATGGTCGGTCACGGCTTTTCAGCCGTCACGATCCAGCCTTCGAGCGGATCGAGCCCCGGCGGCAGGCCGTAAAGCGCATCGCCCTCGGCATGGCGCTGCTGGGCCCAGGCGGCCTGCAGCAGGCACAGCACAGCGTCCAGGCTGTCGCCGCTGGCGTCCTGCACCAACGCATCGCGCTGGGCGTGGCTGAGCTTGAGGCGCAGGCCCAGGCGGTTCTGGCCCAGTTCCAAGGCGTTGATCAGGTCCTTGCGGGCAATGAGTCGGTCCGGCGTCTGCTTGGCGCGGTCGTCGCTTTTGTAGCTGCGCCGCTGCAGCACCTCGCGCGCGAGCAGGCCGGGGTAGGCCTCCAGCGCCACGCGGTGGGGGGCGCCAGGGTGCAGGCCGGGCAGGTGCACCCCGGCATCCAGCAGCAGCGGCAGACCTGCGTGCAGCATGTAGGCCACGGGCGGATTCACCCATTTCATCGAGGGGCTGGAGCCTGCGGGCCCGTCGGTGGCGCGGTGGGCAAACTTGCCCCCCACAGGGCGGGCATCGCAGAACGCCGCAAACTGCGCGCGGATCTGCTCGCGGCTGAGGCTGCGGTAGTGCTGCATGCAGGCATGCCAGTCGGTGGGCCAGCCCAGCGCCTGCACCAGCTCGCGCGGCAGGCCAAAGGGCAGATCAAAGCCGCCCACCCAGTCACCGGGCTGAGACAGCCATTGGCCGAACGCGGCCAGGGTGTCGAACGGCTGCAGCGCGGTGAGCGACACGCGCGCGCCCTGGCGCTGGCCCAGCGCCAGCACGATGGGTTTGCGCCGCGTGGGGCTGCTGGAGAAGTCGCAGCCCAGCAGCAGGGTTTGTGGTGCGGCTGCCGTCATCCCAGTGCCAGGGCCGTGACGCCCGCAGCAATACACAGCGCCCCGAAGATGCGCGCCACGCGGTCACCCTCGCCCAGCAGGTGCCCGCCAATCAGCGCGGCAAACAGCATGGACACCTCGCGCGCCGGGGCCACATGCGACAGGGGTGCCTGCTGCATGGCGTAAAGCACCAGCACATATGCCACCGGGCTCACCACCGCCACGGCCAGCGCAAAACGCCACTGCGCCAGCCAGAGCGTGCGGGCGGTGGGCAGGTCGCGCAGCACCACGGGCGCCAGCAGGCCCACGCGCACAAAGTTGCCCATGTAGTCCACCAGGATGGGTGACATGAGCAAGAACTTGACGGCATAGCCATCGACCACCGTGTAGCTGGCAATGAACGCGCCTGTGAGCAAGCCATACAACATGCCTTTGTGCACCCGAGCCCGCGCAGCGGGGTCGTGCGCGGCGCGCAGCAGGCCCGGGCCACCCGCGATCAGAAACACGCCCCCGACCACACCCACGATGCCCAAAGCGCCCAGCGCGGAGATCTGCTCGCCCAGCAGCGTGATGGCCACCAGCGACGACAAGAGCGGCCCCGAGCCGCGCGCCAGCGGATAGACCACGGTGAGGTCCGCCACACGGTAGCCGCGCAGCAGGATGACGAAATACGCCACATGCAGCAGCCCGCTGGCGGCGACAAAACCCCACTCCACTGCGCCCCACAGCGGCACCGCGTCGCGCCCCAGGTACCAGCCCAGCGGCGCCCAGACGACCATCATGATCACAGAGGTGAAGAACGCAAACCGCGAGTCACCCCCGGCCTTCTTGGCCACGATGTTCCAGCACGCGTGGATGAGGCCAGCGAGGATGATGAGGGCGAAGGCGGTGAAGGTCACGGGCGGGAAAAAGAACGGCCTGAACAGAAAAGCCGCAGCGCCTTCTGGGCGGCTGCGGCTGCAAAACGTGATTGCTGGCTGCGAAGAAAAGTGGGGCGATTTGCGTAGCGAGCCAGCCTAGTCTGGGTCGATGCGCGCAGCCGTACTCTCGTACGGCAAGCACAGCAGGCCCGGAATCGGCTGGCGCAGTAGCAAAGCGCCCCGCTTTTCAGGCTCGGCCGATGATGGAGGCCGTGGCCATCAACTCTTCAAGCAACGCAAACGACACCTTGCCCGACACCGCATACGGGTCCAGTTCGGGTTTTTCGGAGTATTTCAGCAGGATCGAGTGGTTGATCTTGGACAGGTTGACCTGCCCCATGGTCCAGCCACCAAAGCGGCGCTCGGCAATTTCTTCGTAGTGCAGCAGTTCCACGTTCTTGTGGCGCGGGTCCTTCTGGATGTGGCCATACAGCTCGCTCACCGCAGAGCGCCCGCCCTCGATGGCTTGCAAAAACACGCCGCCGCCGTAGCACAGCACGCCGGTGATGCCGGAGCCTGGGTTGTGCTGGCGCGACTGCGTCAGGATGGCTTCGATGGCAGCGGGCGAGGTATCGACCGCGCGACTGGCGTAAAGCAGGCGTACCAGCATGGTCAGTTCTTTCCAGGAATGAGGGACAAAAATTCACGACGCAGAGCGCTGTCCTTGAGGAACACGCCGCGCATGACCGAGTTGATCATCCGGCTGTCGTTGTCCCGCACACCGCGCCAGGACATGCAGAAGTGGCTGGCTTCCATGACGATGGCCAGGCCGTCGGGCTGGGTCTTTTCCATGATCAGGTCGGCCAGTTGCACCACGGCTTCTTCCTGGATCTGGGGGCGGCCCATGATCCAGTCCACCAGGCGCGCGTACTTGGACAGGCCGATCACGTTGGTGTGCTCGTTGGGCATCACGCCGATCCAGATCTTGCCGATGACGGGGCAGAAGTGGTGGCTGCAGGCGCTGCGCACGGTGAGCGGGCCTACGATCATCAGCTCATTGAGGTGCTCGGCGTTGGGGAATTCGGTGATGGGCGGCTGCGCCACATAACGGCCCTTGAACACCTCGTTGAGGTACATCTTGGCCACGCGGCGCGCGGTGTTGTTGGTGTTGTGGTCGCCCTGGGTGTTGATCACCAGGCTGTCGAGCACGCCCTGCATCTTGACTTCGACCTCGTCGAGCAGCTTTTCCAGCTCGCCGGGTTCGATGAATTCGGCAATGTTGTCATTGGCGTGAAAGCGCTTGCGGGCGGCGGCAAGTCGTTCGCGAATCTTCACGGAGACAGGCGTGCCTTCATCATCCGGCGGGGTGGGCGTCATATCGGCGGCGGGTTGGCTGGACATGGTCAGAATCGTAACAGCGAACGCTGGCGCATGGATTTCAAGGGTTTTAGGCATCCAGCGCTTGATGGACAAGCGCAAAAAGCTATCAAAACAATAGCACAATGCCTTGCAGGATTCCGTCGTTCATGCCGCCCGCCCACGGCCCAGGCGCAGGCAGACGGCGCGTGCGGGGCGCGCAGCGCCCCATGGGGGCCTGCTCAATACCTGTTTCCGGTAACCCACAACGCCAGCCGCATGAGGCCAAAGGCAACGCGGTCGAGCACGCGCTGGCGCAGGGGGCGGCCTGCGTACCGGGCCGGGTCCATGCGCCGACCAGCATGCTGCATGGCATGCACCAGGCGCTGGCGCAGGTCGGTGGCAAAGGCGGCGTCTTCCACCACCACGTTGGCCTCGCGCGCCAGCAGCAGGCTCAGGGGGTCGAGGTTGGACGAGCCCACGGTGGCCCAGGGTTTGTCGCCCAGCGCGTCGATGACAGCCACCTTGGCGTGCAAAAAGCTGGGCGCGTATTCATGAATCTCCACCCCCGCCTCCAGCAGCGCGCCGTACACCGGCCGCGCCGCGTGGTACTGCATGAAGTATTCATAACGCCCCTGCAGCAGCAGGCGCACGCGCACGCCCCGGCGCGCAGCCATCACCAGCGCACGGCGCAGCTTGCCGCCGGGCATGAAATACGCGTTGGCGATGATCACTTCGTGCCGCGCCGCGCCAATGGCTTTGCGGTAGGCCTTCTCGATGCGGCTGCGGTTGCGCACGTTGTCGCGCAGCACCAGCGCAGCCCGCATGGGCGGGCCTGCCTCGGCGACCCGGGCCGCGTGCTGGGCGGCGCTGGCCGCGCGCAGGGCCTGCAAGGCTTCGGGCAGGCGGCGCTGGCGCGCGTCGCGCACGGCCTGCATGCGCCACCACAGCTGGTCCATGGTCTCGCTGGCCGACGCCACCAGGCTGCCCGTGGCCAGCACCGCAAAGTCAAAGCGCGGCGCATCCAGCGTGCCGTAGTTGGGGTCGTGGAAATCATCCAGCACGTTGATGCCGCCGCAAAACAGCATGCGCCCATCGACCACACACAGCTTGCGGTGCAGCCTGCGCCACCGGTGCGGCAGCAGCAACCCCAGCGGGCCGAGCGGCGAGTACACGCGGTATTGCACGCCGGCCGCCTGCAGGCGCTGCGCCCAGTCGTGCGGCAAGGCGCCGGTGCCCACGCCGTCTACCACCAGCTGGGTGCGCACGCCGCGCTGCGCCGCGCGCATCAGGGCCTCGGCCACCGCCGCACCGGCACCGGTGAAATCAAAAATGTAGGTCTCGAACTGGATGTCCGACAAAGCCGCATCCATGGCCTCGATCAAGGCAGGGAACAGCTCCTCGGCCCCCTGCAGCAGGCGCACCTGGTGGTCATCGGCAAACTCGAATCCACGCAGCGTGGCGGAAGACTTTCTTCTCATCTCTGCAGGCCGCCACCAACTCGCGGCGAAACTGGCGCGGCCAAGGCGCGGGACACCAAGCAAGGGCCGCCCCGCAGCGTGGGTGTCGTCCCCCTCAGGGGGAAGGCGCCGAAGGCGACACAGGGGGGAGCATCACAGCCTGAACTCAGCAATCAGCGGCAAATGGTCGGACATGCGCCACCAGATGCGGCCCTTGGGCACGTGCAGGGACAGCGGCGTCAGGCCCCGCACATAGACATGGTCCAGTTGCGCCAGCGGCAGCCGAGCCGGGTAGGTGAAGGTGCGCGGTGCATCAAACTCGTACAGAAAATAGCCCGCGAGCATGCGCTTGATCTGCTGGCCCCAGTCGTTGAAGTCTCCGGCCACCACCAGGGGCGTGCCGGGTGGCACCTCGCGTTCGATAAAACGCTGCAAGCGTTCGATCTGGCGGATGCGGCTGCCCGGGATCAGCCCCAGGTGCACCACGATCACATGTACGCGGCGGCCATGGGTGTCTACCTCCACGTGCAGCAGCCCGCGCTGCTCGAAGCGGTGGTCGGAGATGTCTTCGTGCTGGTGGCCGATCACAGGCCAGCGGGACAGCAGGGCATTACCGTGCTCGCCGTGTTTGGTGATGGCGTTGGTGCGGTACACCGCCTCGTAGCCCTCGGGGGCCAGGAACTCGGCCTGGGGCAACTCGGGCCAGCGCTGGAAATACGCCTGTTCCCGCCGGTGAAGTTTGCGCACCTCCTGAAGGCAGACGATGTCGGCGTCGAGCTGCTCCACCGCCAGCCCCAGGTTGTGGATCTCCAGCCGGCGCGCCGGGCCGATGCCTTGTACGCCCTTGTGGATGTTGTAGGTGGCTACCCGCAGAATGTCGTCGTGTTCCATGAGCCTCATTGGAGTAGTTGAGCGCGCTTGCCAGTCCCCGTTCCGGGCCTGCGATGGGGGATTGTGTCGCAAGCCGCGCACGCAGCGGGTTTGCCCGGCATTTACGCGGTGCGGGCCGCCCTTACACTGGGGGCTTCCCCTATCCACGCCAGCAGCAGGGCCGGTACACACCACCGATGGCAACCGAGAAAGAACAATCCGCCCCACCCCAGGTGCTGGCCTTGATTGTTGACAGCAATGCCACATCACGCAGCATTCTGGTGGGGCAGCTGCGTGAGTACGGCGTGACCCGCATCGTGCAATGCAGCCGTGTGCAGGACGCACGCAACCGGCTGGAGCACACCGTGTTTGACTACGTGCTGTGCGAACAATACTTTGGCGAAGGCGGCTACTCGGGCCAGACCTTGCTGGACGATCTGCGGCGCGCACAGCTGCTGCCGTTTTCCACCGTGTTTTTCATGGTCACGGCCGAGGCGTCGTATGCCGCCGTGGCCGAGGCCGCCGAGTCGGCGCTGGACGGGTATCTGCTCAAGCCATTCACCCCCAGCGCACTGTTTGAGCGCCTCAGCCTGGCGCGGCTGCGCAAGATCCATCTGCGCCCCATTTTTGACGCCATCGAGGCCGAAGATTTTGAGCGTGCCGCCCAACTGTGTGTGGAGCGATTTGAGTCTCGCCAACCCTATTGGCTGTATGCCGCGCGCATTGGCTCCGAGTTGCTGCTGCGCCTGGGCCGACATGACGAGGCCCGCACGCTGTTTGAAGCCGTGATTGCCGCGCGCGCCCTGCCCTGGGCCAAGCTGGGCGTGGCACGTGCGCAGATCGAGTCGGGCCAGGCAGCGCGCGCCATCACCACTCTGCAGGAGCTGATCGGCGAAGACGCCTCGTTTGCCGATGCCTACGACGTGCTCGGCCGCGCGCAGGTGGAGCTGGGCAATTTCTCGCAGGCCATCGAAACCTACCGCACGGCCAGCGGCCTGACGCCGGATTCGGTGGTGCGGCTGCAGAAGCTGGGGATGATGTCGTACTACATGGGCGACCGCGAAACCGCCACCAAGGTGCTGGCGCGGGCTGCCATCCTGGGCATCGACTCCAAGCTGTTTGACTTCCAGTCGCTGGTGCTGCTCACGTTCTCGTACTTTGCCGAGAACGACCGCAAGGGCATCGAACGCTGCATGGCCGACTTTGGCCGCATTCTGGAGCGCCACCAAGGCAGCGCCCGCGTGCAGCGTTTTGCCGAGGTGGCCCGCACGCTGCAGCTCATCCAGCAGCGGCAGTTCTCGCAAGCAGTGGAGTCGGTGCGCAGCATGGCACGCGAGATCACGGCCAGCAGCTTTGATTTCGAGGCCGCTTGCAACCTGGGCAGCCTGCTGGCGGTGCTGGCCGTCACGTCGATTGATCTGGCCGACGGCGAAGGCTGGGTGCGTGCGCTGGGCATGCGCTATGCCAACACGCGCGGCCTGACCGAGCTTCTGGCCAATGCCTGCAACCTGCACACGCCGTATGGCGACCTGGTGCGCGAATGCCTGGTCCACATCAACAAAACCGCCGAGGCCGCCATGGCGCAAAGCCTGCACGGAGACCCGACCGGTGCCGTCCATCATCTGCTGGCAGAGGCCGAGCGAACGCTCAACTCCAAGCTGGTGGACATGTCCCAGCAGGTGCTGCTGCGCCACCGGGCACGCATGGCCTCGCCCGAGCCATTGCAGGAGGCCATTGACACGCTGCGCGCCCGCGTGGGCTCCACCCCGGCACGGGCTATCCTGGGGCAGGACAGCGAGCGGCACCCCGGAGGCGTGGCCATCCGCTCGCGCAACGCCGCCGAGCCAGCTTCAGCGGCCCGGCCGCCGCTGGGCGACGATCCCAGGGCTCCTGCCAGCGCTGCGCCAGACAATCCAGCGGACAAGCTTCGGCTGCGGCCACCAGGGTAGCCCCCGGTCGCTGGCCCTGCGCCTGCCAGGATCAGTACGCGGCCACCGATCGTGCATTGCGGGAGGGATCCAGGCTCACCGGCCTGCCGTAGCGTGCCGCCAGATCCCGCGTGGCCGCCACCAGGACGCTGGTGTCCACCCCCACAGCGACGAAGACGGCGCCCAGCTCCAGATAGCGGCGTGCCAGCTTCTCGTCGGCCATCAGAATACCCGGGGCCTTGCCCGCTGCCAGCACGCGGCGTATTCCGTCTTCGATCACGGCCTGGACATCGGGGTGCCCAGGGTTACCTACGTGTCCCATGCTCGCCGACAGATCCGCCGGGCCAAAGAAGACGCCATCCACCCCCGGCGTGGCGGCGATCGCATCCAGGTTCTGCATGGCCAGCGTGCTCTCGGCCTGCACCAGCAGACAGACCTGGGCATTGGCCTCCGTGAGGTAGCCCGGGTAGCGCATCCACTGCGAGGCACGCGCCAGGCCTGCACCCAGGCCACGGATGCCGCCTTGCCCGTCGTCTTGGGGGTAGCGCATGGCGCGCACCAGCTGCGCGGCCTGTTCGGGGGTATCCACCATGGGCACCAGCAGCGTCTGCGCACCAATGTCCAGGTACTGCTTGATCAACGCCGTGTCGCCCACGGGCACGCGCGTCACCGGGTGGGGCCCGGTGCCCAACAGGGCACGCGCGCTGGCAATACCCTGCAATTGGGCAAGCATGAGCGGCACATCGTTGGGGGCATGTTCGCCATCGAGCAGCAACCAGTCAAAACCGGCACCCGCCACCAGTTCGGCCGCATAACCATGGGCCAGGCCGAACCACAGGCCGATCTGCGGCGTGCGTGCAGCCAGGGCTGCCTTGAAGGTGTTCACAGGGGTGTGCATACCCAAGCCCTCAAACAAAGCGAAAAGCGATATTGCCCAGCGGCCCGTAGTCCGCATGGAAGGTATCGCCCGCTGCGGCGGCCACGGGGCGCGTGAAGGAACCACCCAGCACCACCTCGCCCGCCGCCAGGCCTTCTCCATACGGGGCTAGCTTGTTGACCAACCACGCCACGCCCGTAGCCGGGTGGTTGAGCACGGCAGCCGCCAGCCCGGACTCTTCGATCACGCCGTTCTTGTAGAGCAGTGCGCCACACCAGCGCAGGTCCACCGTATCAGGCCGCACCGGGCGTCCGCCGGTGATGATGCCGGCGTTGGCGGCGTTGTCGGAGATGGTGTCGAACACCTTGCGCATCACTCCCGTATGGCGGTCGTGCTGTTCGATGCGCGCATCGATGATCTCGATGGCAGGCACCACGTACTCGGTGGCGGCCAGCACGTCGAAGATGTTTACCGGAGGGTGCCCAGGTTCGCCACGCAGCGGCTTGTTGAGCACGAAGGCCAGCTCCACCTCCACGCGCGGCAGGATAAAGCGCTGCAGGGGTATGTCGCCACCTTCGGCAAAAAACATGTCGTCCAGCAACGTGCCGAAGTCAGGTTCGGTGATCTGGCTGGCGACCTGCATGGCGCGCGAGGTCAGCCCGATCTTGTGGCCGCGCACCGTGCGCCCCTCGGCGATCTTCATCGCCACCCAGGCCCGCGAGATGGCATAGCCGTCCTGCACCGTCATACCGGGGTAGCGCCTGGAGAAATGCTCTACCTGCACGCGGGTCTTCTCGGCCTGGTGCAGTTCACGGGCCAGTTGCTGGATCACTGCGTCGTCAAACATCTGTTGTTCTCTCTTCAGGGTTGTGCACCGTGGCAACCGCGCGAAGACCGGCGCGACCAAGGCCAGCGGCCGCCGCGCAAGGGCCGCCCCGCCGCGCTGGCGGCGTCCCCCTTGAGGGGGAAGGCGCGAAGCGACTCAGGGGTGTATTCAAGACTCAGCGGTGAAGCCAATGGCCTTCACGATGGGGCCCCACTTCTCGCCATCGGCCTTGAGCAGCGCCGTCAACTCGGCCGGCGTGGACGAGCGGGCCTCCAGCCCCATGGCAGCCAGCCCGGCGATCACCTCCTTGTCGGCCAGCGCGGCACGAATGGCGATGTTGGCCTTCTGCACCAGATCCGCAGGTGCCTTGCCCGGCAGGAAGAAACCAAACCACTCGCCGTAGACCATGTCCTTGAAGCCCTGCTCCACCAGTGTGCTCACACCGGGCACGAACTTGTTGCGTGTAGCGCCCGAAGTAGCCAACAGACGCACCTTGCCGCCCGCCAGGTGGGGCAAGAACTCACCCACAGGCGCCGACACAGCGGCAATCTGGCCGCCCATCAAATCCAGAATGGCAGGCTGCGATCCGCGAAAGCCCACGTGCCTCATGTCCACCTTGCCGGCGCGGGCGATGAGTTCACCCACGAAGTGAGGGACCGAGCCTGGCGCAGGAGAGCCAAAATTTGCGCCGTTCGAGTTGGCCTTGCACCACTCCAGAAACTCCGGCACGGTCTTTACCGACGCTGGCACCTGTGGCCCCACGGCAAATCCCATGTCGAACACCACGCCCAGCGAGACGGGGGTGACATCAACCGCCGGGTCGTAGGGCAGCTTTTTGTAGGTGTGGGGGTAGATGCCCAACATGGACATGGGGGTGACCAGCAGGGTGGCACCGTCTGCCGGAGCTGCCTTGAGCGTCGCAATGGCGATCTGCCCGCCTGCCCCGGTCTTGTTCTCCACCACAGCCGACTTGGCGTAGGCCGGTGCCAGCTGGGTGGCCACACGGCGGGCCAGGGTGTCTACCGTGCCGCCAGCGGCAAAACCGGCCAGTATCTTGACGGTGTCGATGGACTGCGCACGGCCCATCAGCGGCAAAGACCCAGCTGCGCCCGCCAGCGCAAATTGCAAGACATTGCGGCGCGAAGCGGAAAAGGAAGGTTTCATGGTTTGTCTCCAGGTTGTTGTGGCGTGATCAAGGGGAAGCAAAAGCAAAGGCGGAGCACTATGGCGATGGGGTCCGCCCTCTTGCCGCCTGCCGGTAGTTGGCTTTCAAGGGGTCGGGCACCCGTTCGTCAAATCCAAAGGCGACGCGCCGCACTTCGGGGCTGTCGGTGGGCTGGTGCCCTACGCCCAGGGCTGATGCGCGCGGCGCCGGGATGGCAACCACCGTGCCTGCCAGGCGCCCCAGGCCTGTGATCTCGCACTCCACCAGATCGCCCGGGTCTACCGAGCGCGAATGGCAAGGCGTCCCCATCAGGATCACGTCACCCGGCACCAGGGTGATGTGGCGTGCGATATCGGCCACCACGTAGTGCGGGCCCCAGATGGTCTCGTCGCCGATGTGCGCCTCCTGCACCACCAGACCGTTGCGATAGGTGCGCAGCGTCTGTTCGAAAATGTTCACGCCGCGCACAATGCCGGGGCCGATGGGCAGCAGCGTGTCCGCGCCTTTGACACGCAGCATGCTGCCCTGGTCGGTGTCGCGGTAGTTCTGCAGGCCCATGTCCAGGGCAGGGCAAAAGCCTTCGATGTAGTCCCAGGCTTCATCGGGCAACACGTTGCGGCAGGTCTTGCCAATGACAATGGCGTATTCGCCTTCGTAGTTGAGGTACAGGCTGTCAGCGGGCTTGTGGATCTCGCAGCCATGGCCGTTGACCGAAGTCGGCGGCTTGGTGAAATAGGTGGGCGTCTCGGTCGGCCTGGGCTGGTTACGCGTCTCGAAGCTGCGCGAGCTGTACGAGATGTGCACCGCGATGATCTTGCTGGGCGACACGGGTGGCAGGTGCTGCACGGTCGCCAGGTCCACCGTGCGACCATCGTCCAGGCGCAACTGCCCTTGGTACGTGCCCTCTTCCACGATGGTGCCCCAGCAGGCACTGCCACCCACCAGAACGCGGCGGCGCTCCATGCGCGGTCCACGCATCACGGCGGGCAGTTCTTTCAGCGGGAATTCGAAATTCATGCCGCCACCTCTTGCATATCGAACCACATGTGCACATTGCCGGTGCCGCGCGCGTTCTCGTAAGCGGACAGCGTCTCACCCCGCGCGCGGCAGTCCGCGCCCCCCATGGCCCCCACCATCTGCAGGTAGTGGGCGCCAAAGGCCTCCCAGGGGAGCTTTCGGTATTCGTCTTGCCAACGGTCGAGCACAGCGCCGTGGCGGCCCTGCTGCAGCAGCTCGATCGCACCCTTGTCACTCGCAATGTTCTCTGGGCGCGAGACATTGCTCTCATGGAAGATGCGCGGGTGGTTGGGCTTCCAGTCGATGGGGTTGAACTTGTGGCTGAGCGCACCGGAGGCAAGCAGCGCCACACGCAGGTTGCTGCGGCGTACGGCCTCGCCAATGGCCTCCCCCGATTTCACGAAATGCGTCCAGTCGCAGTTCTGGCATGAACTCACGGTGACAACCGGCGTGTCGCTGTGCTCCAACCGCAGGTGCTTGACCAAGTTGATGGTGGCGTACTGTCGGCCCAGTTCGGGATGGTTGATGACGCGGTTGTAGCCCCCCAGTTCGCGCGAGACGGCCTCGATCTCTAGCGCCAATCCTGGATGGCCCCGGTAGTTGTAGGGCACGCCGTGCAGATACCAGGGCATCTCATCCGAGATGTAGCTGCCCTGATAGCGTGAGGCCCCATCCACCAGGTGGTAGCCCGTGGTGAACCAGTGTGAATCGAAGATGACGACCACGTCAGGCCGGGCTTCGGCGAGCTTGGCGCGCAGCCGGGCATAGCCGGGGATAAGGTCCGAGTCGGCCCCCGCGCCCTGAAGCACGCGAAACTCTTCGCATTGCATCAGGCCGGGATGGTGCGAGACGATGGCTGCGCCAACAATGCTTCCCATGGTGGTGTTCTCCTGCATGTGATTGGGGTGGGGTCAGCGATGGCTGAAACTTGCGCGGAACGGCTTTTTGGGCAGCACCACATCCTTGACATCGCAGAAGAACTCGAAGCTCCAGTCCCCGCCCTCGCGGCCCACACCGCTGCGCTTGATGCCGCCGAACGGCGCAGCCAGGTCGCGGATGCCAAAGCTGTTGACCCAGATGAAGCCGGTACGCACCTGCTGCGCCACGGCGCTCGCATGCTCCACCTCGCCGTAGCAGACGCCACCCAAGCCGTAGTCCGTTCCGTTGGCCAGGGCAATGGCTTCGTCGTCGCTGTCAAAGACCTGCAGGGTGAGTACAGGTCCGAAGACCTCGTTCTGCACGATCTCGCTGTCCTGGCGTACCCCAGCCAGCAGCGTGGGCTGGTAATACTGCGCACCGAAGGAATGGTGCGCGCCACCCCAGAGCAGCGTGGCGCCATCGGCCACGGCGCGCTGCACAAAACCGTGCACGCGCTCGACCTGGCGCGGGTGAATGATCGGACCGACCTCGGTGGCCTCGTCGCGCGGGTCGCCCACGGTGAGTTTTTCCACATGGCCGCGCAAGGCCGCCACGAAGACGTCGCGCACCTTGCGGTGCACCAGGAAGCGGGTGCCTGCCAGGCACACCTGGCCAGCGTTGCGGTACATCAGTGCGCCGGTGGCAGCGGCATTGTCGATGTCGGCGTCCTCCAGCACGATGAAGGCCGACTTGCCACCGAGCTCCAGGCTGCAAGGCACGAGGTTGGCCCCGGCAGACTGGGCAATCCACTTGGCCGTGGGGACCGATCCGGTGAACGAGATACGCGCCAGGCGCGGGTCGCTGACCAGGCGCGCACCGGTGCTGGCGCCCGCGCCCTGCACGATGTTGAAAACCCCAGGTGGCAGGCCGGCGGCGTACGCACAGTCGGCCAGCAGGCTGCTGGTCAGCGGTGCCCATTCCGGCGGCTTGACGACCACACAGTTACCCGCAGCCAGCGCAGGTCCTAGCTTCCAGGTAGAAAGCATGAGCGGGGCATTCCAGGGTGTGATGATGGCCACCACACCGGCCGGATCGTGGCGCACGAGGTGCGTGGCCTGCTCCGTCTCTATGGGCCTGTCTTGCAGCGTGAGCGCATGCTTGGCGAACCAACTGATGTTGAGCATGGCGCGCGGCACCACGCCGTGCTTCATGCGCGAGAGCAGCACGCCAGCATCGTTGGATTCGAGCGTGCAGAAGGCCTCGGCGCGTTTTCCAATCTCGGCGGCGAAACGATCCAGGTAGGGTTTTCGCTCCGCCGCCGTGAGCGCGCTCCAGTCCGGGAAGGCACGCGCGGCCGCGGTGACAGCTGCGTCCACATGGGCGGGCGATCCTTCGCTGATGGAGCCCAGCAGCGCCTGGTCGATGGGCGAGTGCAGATCGAACCGCATCTCGGACGCAACGCGCTGGCCGTCGATGTAGTGGTGGGGCGACACCGCGATGCCGGCGACATTCAGCATGTCATTGCTCAAGGGAGTTCTCCAGTCAGACAACAGAGCCGGGCAACCTTGCCCGATCCGTCGCGAAGTATCTGCAGCGCCTTCCTTGACCACAATCAATGCTTTATGACGGATTGTGAAGATGTTCTAATGAATGGCCTGATCCCAGCGATTCACCCGCAACAGCCATGTCTCTGCCCCATTTCACGCCACGCCAGCTCGAAGCCTTTGTCAACGTGGCAGAACTGCGCAGCTTCGCGGCCACCGCAGAGCGTTTGGCCCTTACGCCGTCTGCTGTAAGCCAACTCGTGAGCGAGTTGGAAGACGCGCTCGGCTTCAAACTGTTTGAGCGCAGCACGCGCAGGGTTGACATCACCAGCGCGGGGCGGGAGTTTCTGGCCTCGGCAGAGTCCGTGCTCAAGCACCTGCGCATGGCGCAGTCGGCCGCCAGCGATGTACGCAACCGCGCAGCGGGCATTGTGCGAATCGCCGCACCACTGGTCGTCGCCAGCGTGATCCTGCCCAAAGCCATCAAGGCCTATACACAAACCAGGCCCAAGGTGCACATCCGCATTCGCGACGTGCCGGTGGAAAAACTCGTCGATGCGGTCGCCAGCGGCGACGCCGATCTGGCCCTGGGTCCGGATCGCGCCTGTGGCGATGACATCGTGCGTACCCAGCTCTTCGAGAGTCCCTGGGTGCTGTGGTGTGCGCCCACCCATCCCCTGGCCCACAAACGCAGCGTGACCTGGGAGCAGCTGCACGCCTACCCGCTGGTGGCTGCCGGGCGGGATCACGAACGCAGCGTGGCGCAGATGCACACCGGGCTGCCCAGCGAGCAGCGCGTGACCCCCGTAGAGATCGTGGACAACATCTCCACCGCCATGGGCCTGGCTGCCGCCGATGTGGCCGCTACGCTGGCGCCCGACTATGTGGGTGCACTGGCCAAGCCACTCGGACTGGTGCGCCGCCGCATCCTGTCGCCCGAAGTCATGCGCTACGTGTGCCTCTACAGCCCCGCACGGCGGGCCACCTCGCCTGCAGCGGAGGGCTTCGCAGACCACCTGATCCGCATCCTCGCCCAGCGCAAGTGAGCTACAGGCGCCGCCGCGCGCAGTGCGGGGCGCGCTCCAACGTCTGCCTACACAAAACGAGGAAGCAGCAAACAGGCCTCGGCATTGGAGGCCGAGAAGCAGCGCTCGGCCGCGCGCTGCCACGGCAACCATTCGAAAGCATCGTGTTCACGAGGACTCAGCACCACGGGCGTAGCTGCTGGCACACACAAGCCAAACACCCGCTCGCGATTGCGCACCACCCCCGGTGCATATCGGTGCAGCCATTGCGGCCAGATGTCGTAGACGTTCTCCAAGGCCCAGTCGGTCAGCAGGCAGCCGGGCGCCCTCGCGTCAATGCCGGTTTCCTCGGCCACTTCGCGGCGGGCGGTTTCTTCAAAAGGCTCATCAAGGCGGTCTTTACTCCCGGTGACAGATTGCCAGTGCCCATCACCGCCCGTGCGGCGGATCAGCAGCACCTCCAGGGCGGGCGTGTGGATGACCACCAGCACCGACTCTGGAAGCTTGTAGGGCCTGTGCTGCGCTGTCGGCACCATGGGCGACACCTTCCCTCTTTACCCGGCCTTGGAACGCGGGGCTGAAGTGGTGGGAACGGGCGGCGGCAGCTCCTTGGCCTGCAGCGCCCTGACCTGCACCACCAACTGGTTGTGTGCGTCCAGGAAGGCCGCGGCAATAACCTTGCCCTCGTTGGTATTGCTCCAGCCCGCACCCGCCGCGCCCCCGAGCTTGCCGAACACGAGCCCGCCCACGCCGAGGTCAGTGGTGCGTGCAGACCCGGTGGCCGCGGCAACCTGCTCAGTGGTTTCGTTGTCGGACAGCAGCAGTGCCGTTTGCGCCTCCTTGAATTTGACCTGCTCCACCATGCCGGCCAGGCCCGCGATGTCGCGCAGCACCGGAATCATGGCAATCACACCCGCCAGGCCCCGTCCCGCGTCCTGCTCACTGAACGTGAGGCTGGGTGTGAGCGTGTACTGCGCCTCGTAGCCCTTGCCCTTTGCCACGGTGGAGTTGTTCTTGCGCAGCACGCCGGAGTCCTTGAGGTCCTGCTCCTGGATGGTTCCGCGCAGCCCGGCCGACCGGTCCACCACACGAAAGCAGCCACTTTGCTGGGCCAGCAGCTTGACCAGGGGCACGGGGGATGGCGGGAGGCTGTAGCCCGAACCCATGGTGTAGCCGCTGGGGTTTTCTGCCAGCGCCAGCGTGGCCACGGGCGCCTCGCAGCGCACCAGTTCGCGCGCAGCGTTGCTGGCCCCTGCCGGCCCTGCCGAGCCAGTGACCACGGAACCGCCCTGGCCCAGTTCGGTCTTCTTTTCGCCGCAACCTGCCAGGGCCAGCAGCACGGCGCCCATCCACAAAGCCTGGGTCGTCATTGAACGCATGGAAAGTGTCCTTTCAGTGCCAGCGCCACATCGCCGTGGGCATGGGCTGGCCAAGAAAAAAGCGGCGCAGGCTGCCAAGCCCTTGCCGCTTTGTCGTGCGATGCCACGAGAGTGGATCCGCGCCGGGTTCGGGGAAAGCCCCGGATCAGGCTGCCTTGACAGCGTCGATGTTGCGCAGGCGGATGTGCAGCTCGCGCAACTGCTTTTCGTCCACGGGCGAAGGCGCCTGCGTGAGCAGGTCCTGAGCGCGCTGGGTCTTGGGGAAAGCGATCACGTCACGGATCGATTCCGCACCGGTCATCAGCGTGATGAGGCGGTCCAGACCGAAGGCCAGACCACCGTGTGGGGGCGCGCCGTACTGCAGGGCATCCAGCAGGTAGCCGAACTTGGCCTGTGCGTCTTCGGGTGTGATCTTGAGCGCATCGAACACCTTCTTTTGCACATCGGCGCGGTGGATACGCACCGAGCCACCGCCCAGCTCCCAGCCGTTGAGCACCATGTCGTAGGCCTTGGCGATGCACTTGCCGGGATCGGTGGCCATGAACTCTTCGTGACCGTCCTTGGGGCTGGTGAAGGGGTGGTGCACGGCCGTCCAACGGTCTTCTTCCTCGTCGTGCTCGAACATGGGAAAGTCCACCACCCACAGCGGTGCCCAGCGGTTTTCAAAGAGACCGCTCTTCTTGCCGAACTCGCTGTGGCCCACCTTCAGGCGCAGCGCGCCGATGGAGTCGTTGACGATCTTTTCCTTGTCGGCACCGAAGAACAGCAGGTCACCGTCCTGCGCACCCGTGCGCTTGAGGATTTCAGCGATGGCCGCGTCATGCAGGTTCTTCACGATGGGCGACTGCAGCCCTTCGCGGCCCTGGGCCACTTCGTTGACCTTGATCCAGGCCAGGCCCTTGGCACCGTAGATCTTCACGAACTCGGTGTAGGCATCGATCTCACCGCGCGAGATCTGTGCGCCGCCGGGCACGCGCAGGGCAACCACACGGCCGCCTTTGGTGGTGGCGGGAGCAGAGAAGACCTTGAAGTCCACGTCCTTCATCACTTCGGTCAGCTCGGTGAATTCGAGCTTCACGCGCAGGTCGGGCTTGTCCGAGCCAAAGCGGAAAGCCGCTTCCTGGTAAGTCATGATGGGGAATTCGCCAAGGTCCACGCCCAGTTGCTGCTGGAATACCTCGGTGATCATGCGCTGGAAGATCGCACGGATTTCTTCTTCGCCCAGGAACGACGTCTCGCAGTCGATCTGCGTGAATTCGGGCTGGCGGTCGGCGCGCAGGTCTTCGTCGCGGAAGCACTTGGTGATCTGGTAGTAGCGGTCGTAGCCAGCCACCATCAGCATCTGCTTGTAGAGCTGGGGCGACTGGGGCAGCGCGAAGAACTGGCCGTCGTGCACGCGGCTGGGCACCAGATAGTCGCGCGCGCCTTCGGGCGTGCTTTTGCCCAGCATGGGCGTTTCGATGTCGATGAAGCCTTCCTTGTCCAGGAAGTTGCGCACCTGGATGGAAGTCTTGTAGCGCAGCATCATGTTGCGCTGCATGTGCGGGCGGCGCAGGTCCATCACACGGTGCGTGAGGCGCGTGGTTTCCGACAGGTTCTCGTCGTCCATCTGGAACGGAGGCGTGACCGAGGGGTTGAGCACGTTCAGCTCATGGCACAGCACCTCGATCTGGCCGCTCTTGAGCTTGTCGTTGGTCGTGCCATCCGGACGGGGGCGCACCAGGCCCACCACCTGCACGCAGAACTCGTTGCGCACGTCTTCGGCGGTCTTGAACATCTCGGCACGGTCAGGGTCGCACACCACCTGCACATAACCTTCGCGGTCGCGCAGGTCGATGAAGATCACACCGCCATGGTCACGACGACGGTTCACCCAGCCAGACAGGGTAACGGTTTGGCCCATCAGGGCTTCGGTCACAAGACCGCAATAGTGGGAACGCATGGCCATGGCAGAAACTTCCGGCGCCCAAGGGGCGCGTTAAAGGGATTTACTTACTGTGGGAAACAAGCGTGGGGTCAGCCGGAGCGACCACGCCCATCGAAACAATGTATTTGAGGGCGGCGTCCACGCTCATGTCGAGTTCGACGCAGTCGCTCTTGCGCAGCATCACAAAATACCCGCCGGTGGGGTTAGGCGTGGTGGGCACATACACGCTCACGAATTCATCGCGCAGGTATGCCGCCACCTCGCCGTTGGGCGCACCAGTGACGAAGGCCACGGTCCAGACGCCCTCGCGCGGCCACTGCACCAGCACGGCCTTGCGAAAGGCATTGCCGCTTTCGGAAAAAAGCGTGTCGGACACCTGCTTGACGCTGGAATAGATCGAACGCACCACCGGGATGCGGTGCACCACCGCATCGCCCCACTGCACGAGCTTGCGGCCTGCGAAGTTGCTGGCGACGGCACCGACCACCAACAGGATCAGCAGCGTGAGAACCACGCCAAAGCCCGGGACGTGAAAGCCCAGCAGCTTGTCGGGATGCCATGCAACAGGCAGGATCTGCAGGGTCTGGTCCAGCGTGCTCACGATCCAGTTGAGCACCCAGGCCGTGATAACCCCTGGCACGATCACCAGAAGGCCGGTCAACAGCCACTTGCGCAAGGCAGCCATGAGGGTCACTCAGCTCGCAGAGGAGGTGGAAGTGGTAGAACTGCCACCAGCGCTTGGTGCTGCTGCACCAGATGCTTCTTTTTTAGGAGCATCACCAGAACTTGCCGGCGCCGCGGCCTCGGTTTTCGGTTCTGTCTTGCTGTCCGTCGCGGGGGCAGAACTGCCACCGCTGCCACCGCGAAAATCGGTCACATACCAGCCCGAGCCCTTGAGCTGGAAGCCGGCCGCTGTGACCTGCTTGGAAAATGCTTCCGCGCCGCAGGCGGGGCACACCGTGAGGGGCGCATCAGAGATTTTTTGCAGCACATCCTTGGCATGGCCGCAGGAGCCGCATTTGTAGGCGTAAATAGGCATGTCAGTGTGTTGAGGGAAAGTGCAAAACCCTCAATTATAGGCGGCATGCCCATCCTCAAGCCCCACGCACTGGGCATGGGGCGATGCAATCAGCTGGCGCTGCCCTCGTAGTGGGTGACGTGGCCTTTGTGGTCGTCGATCCACTGCGGTGCCAGCGAGCCCCCGATCATGCCGACCAATGCCGCCAGCACCCCAGCCAGTTGCTGCGGGAACGCTTCGGACAGCATGGGGCTGGCCACAAACAGCAGCCACACACCCAGGCCCATGGCCACCGCCAGGATGGCGCCCTGGGTGGTCGCGCGCTTCCAGTACAGGCCGAACACCAGGGGGACAAAAGCCCCCACCAGCGGTACCTGGTAAGCGCCCGACACCAGTTCATAGATCGACGTGCCCTGCATGGTGATCGCGTAAGTGAGCACGCAGGCGGTAAACACGAGCACCGAAATGCGCATGGCCTTCAGTGTCTGGGCATCGGTCATGCCAGGCCGCAGGTTGTGCAGGATGTTCTCCACAAAGGTGGTGGACGGTGCGAGCAACGTGGCAGAGGCGGTGGACATGATGGCCGAGAGCAGCGCGCCAAAGAAGGCGATCTGAAGAATCAGCGGCATGCGTTCCATCACCAGCGTGGGCAGCACTTTCTGGGGGTCGTCCTTGAGCAGCGCCTGGGCAGTTTCGGGCATGACCAACACGGCGGCCGTAACGACAAACATGGGGATGAAGGCAAACAGCAGGTACAGCACCCCTCCGATGACCGGGCCGGTGCGCGCTGTCTCGGCGCTGTTGGACGACATCACGCGCTGAAAAACATCCTGCTGGGGTATGGAGCCCAGCATCATCGTGATCGCGGCGGCAAAGAAGAAGGTCCACTCCTTGAGCCCACCTGTGGGGAAGAACTGGAACTTGCCTTCACGCGCGGCATATTCCACGACCTTACCCGCCCCTCCGGCCAGGTCCGCCGCGTACCAGGCGATGGCCAGCAGCCCCACGGCGATCACAATCATCTGGACAAAGTCGGTCATGGCCACCGACCACATGCCGCCATACAGGGTGTAGACCAGAACGATGACCGTACCGATGACCATGCCCATGGTGACGGACACATACCCCTGCGTCAGCAGGTTGAACACCAGCCCCAGAGCTGTGATCTGAGCAGCCACCCAGCCCAGGTAGCTGAACATGATGATGGCTGAACAAGCCACTTCGATCACACGCCCGTAACGCTGGCGGTAGTAGTCACCCAGGGTGATGAGGTTTTTCTTATAAAGCTTGTAGGCAAAAAACAGCCCCACAAGAACGAGGCACATGGAGGCGCCAAATGGGTCCTCCACCACCGCACCCAGCCCACCATCCACAAACCGGGCTGACACACCGAGAACGGTTTCCGAGCCAAACCAGGTCGCAAAGGTCGTGGCTATCACCACAGCCAGGGGCAGGCTGCGGCCCGCCACCGCATAGTCGGCCGTGTTGTGCACGCGCGTGGCGGCATACAGGCCGATACCAATCGAGACCAGCAGGTACAGAACGATGAATGTGATCAGCATGGCGCCGCTCCGAAACTCCAAGGAAGGTTACAAAAAGCAGGTGTGCGCCCGGCGTGCCGTGGGCCGACACGCCGAGGCCCCTGCAGATCCAGGGGTGACCACTTTGCTACAAAATTCGTAACAAAAGTTGCAGCGGATTATGAAGGCAACTTTCGTGCCGTTCGCGCCGTTTCAGAAAATCCGCATCCGCACAAACAACTGCATCGCCAGAAGGCCCAGCACAAAACCGACGCCGCCATAAATGATGGACTGGAGCAGCCGGTTGGTACGGTGCTGGACTTCCAGCAGTTCGCGCAAGGCTTGCTGCTGGTCCGCCGGGCGCTGCCGCAAGGCGTCGTGCAGCAGGCGCGGCAGCTCGGGAATCAGCTTGGCATAGTGGGGCGCCTCGGCCCGCAGCTCCCGCCACAGGCGCTGCGGCCCCATCTGCTCCAGCATCCACTTCTCCAGGAAGGGCTTGGCCGTGCTCCACAGGTCCAGCTCCGGGTCCAGCTCGCGGCCCAGGCCTTCGATGTTGAGCAGGGTCTTTTGCAACAGCACCAGCTGGGGCTGAATCTCAACGTGGAAGCGGCGCGAGGTCTGGAACAGGCGCATCAGCACCATGCCCAGCGATATCTCTTTGAGCGGGCGATCAAAGTACGGCTCGCACACGGCGCGGATGGCCGATTCGAGATCGTTCACCCGTGTCTCGGGCGGCACCCAGCCACTTTCGATGTGCAGCTCCGCCACGCGTTTGTAGTCGCGCCGGAAGAACGCCACGAAGTTCTGCGCCAGGTACTCCTTGTCAGACTCGGTGAGCGTGCCCACGATGCCGAAATCCAGCGAGATATAGCGCCCAAAGGTGGCCGGATCCAGGCTCACCTGGATGTTGCCGGGGTGCATGTCGGCATGAAAGAAGCCGTCACGGAACACCTGGGTGAAGAAGATGGTGACGCCGTCGCGCGCGAGTTTGGGGATGTCCACCCCGGCTTCCCGCAGGCGCTCGATCTGGCTGATGGGCACACCGTTCATGCGCTGCATCACCATGACCTCGGGGTGGCAGAAGTCCCAGAAAATCTCAGGGATCAGCACCAGGTCCAGCCCCTGCATGTTGCGGCGCAGCTGCGCGGCGTTGGCGGCCTCCCGCACCAGATCGAGTTCGTCGTGCAGATAGTTGTCGAACTCGGCCACCACCTCGCGGGGCTTGAGGCGCTTGCCGTCGGCCGACAGGCTCTCCACCCACCCGGCCATCATGCGCATGAGACTCAGGTCTTTCTCGATCACAGGCAACATACCCGGGCGCAGCACCTTGACCGCCACCTCGCGCTCGATGCCATGGCGGTCCCGCAGCGTGGCGAAATGCACCTGCGCAATGGAGGCGCTGGCCACCGGCACGCGATCGAAGAACGTGAAAACCTCATCCACCGGCCGCCGGAATGCCCGCTCGATCGTGGCGATGGCGATCTCCGGGTCGAACGGCGGCACGCGGTCCTGCAGCCGGGCCAGCTCGTCGGCCACATCGGGCGGCAGCAGGTCGCGGCGTGTCGAAAGCACCTGGCCGAACTTCACGAAAATGGGCCCCAGGCGCTCCAGCGCCAGGCGCAGCCGCTGGCCGCGCGGTGCATCCAGGTTGCGTCCGAACGACAGGACGCGCGACACCGATCGCAGCCAGGGCTTCTGGAAACTGTCCAGCACCATGGCGTCCAGGCCGTACCGGAACACCACCCACAGGATGGCGCCGCCCCTCAGGAACTGCTTCATGCGCCAGCCCGGTCGGAACCGCTGTTTGGCGCGGAAGGCGTGGAGGGTCCAGATGGCATGGGTGCGACGGCTGAAGACGTTGGTGCAACGCGCGTGCCCACGAACTGGCGCAGCGCCTGCGCAGCGCGGCTCGCCACCTGCGCAACAGTGTGGGCAGGAGCGTCACCAATCACACGCGCCAGGTCCTCCTCGACATCCCAGCGCACGTGATCGACCAGCCAGTTGATTTCGGCGGCCAGTTGCACATCGCCCTCAATGCGGATGGCGGGCTTGTCACCCCGCAGGGCCGTCTGGGCCAGCGCAAAGGGAGAGGTCTCGGTGACGTGAAGCTGCAGATCGGGCGCGGCAGTTTCGGGCGCCAGGTTGAACAGCCCAGCGGGCGTGATGACCAGGGCCATCGAATACGCACGCCACTGCACGCGGGCGATGCGGCCCTTCTGACGCACCAGGCGGTCCATGGCCTCTTTTTCTTGCATCAGTACATGGTTGAGGAACAGCACCATGCGCTGCTGCATCTCATGCACGAGCCACTGGGGGGGTTGGGGGCCGGCGGCCACACGCTCAAAGAGGCCGTCCAGAAACGAAAAAGGGGACTGTGGTGTTGCCATAGTCCCCGATTATTCCCTGAACTGGGATAGCCCCACAGCGGGGCATTTCCTTTATTACTGCAGGGCCTGCACGCCGGCCACCAGCCAGCCGCTGCTGCCGGCCTTGGGCTTGGTCATGTTCCAGACCTCGCGGAAGGGGCTCGGGCCGGCTGAGGGCTCTTCGCGGATCATGCCGGAGAACTCGACGCTGGCCATGTAGCCGTCGCCCAGGTCTTCAATGCCCAGCAACTGGGCTTCGATCATGACCACATCGGTGTGGTTGGGCTGCATGCCACGGTGGTCTTCGCGCTCCGTGAGCTGGGTGCGAATCTCGCCGAGCATGCTGTCGGTCATCATGGAGCGCAGGGTGGCGATGTCCGAACGGTCCCAGGCCGCTTGCAAGGTGACGAAGTTGCGCTTGGCGGCAGACAGGAAGCCCTCGGTATCAAAGCCTTCAGGAATCCCCCAGTTCTGCGACCCGGACAGGCCCGAGCCGATCACCACGCCCGAACCCGCACCGCCTTGTGCAGCGCGCGAGGCATCAAACGCCATGCTGCTGCGCTCCCAGGGGCGCGCCGAGGCGTCGTTGCCCACGTTGTTGGGGCTGTACTGCGGAGGCACCTGCGCTGCGGCGGGCGTGGCAGCACCCGCGCCCTGGAACGCGAACGGCGCACCACCGGCAGCAGCGCCACCGTTGCCACCGCCACTGCGTGCGCGCATCACCATCTTGAAGATGGCAAACGCGGCCACGGCCAGCAACGCAATCATCAGAATGTTGGCAAACCCTGCACCCAGCCCCAACGAGCTGGCCAGCCAGGCCAAGCCCAGGCCAGCGGCCAGGCCACCCAGCATCGCGCCCCAAGGCTTCTTGGCCGCAGCAGCGGCCGGAGCTGCACCCGCAGCAGGCGGCTTGGCAGCCGCCGCATTGGTCGCATTCTGGGCGGGCGCACCCGGCGCTGCCGACTCACGCTGCGTAACGTTGCTCGATTGCTGCCCCGTCGATTTACCACCGCCCAGTCGCCGGGCGTCGGCATCGGCGTGCGCAAACGCCAGCATCGCAACCAACACCACAGACCACAGTTTCATCATGACTTCTCCGTCTCCGTTAATGACTGAGCGAAACGCTCAGCACTTGATTCCAACATGCAAGGCCACAATCCCCCCAGTCATGTTGTGATAGTCCACATGCCCAAAGCCATTTTTTTGCATGAGGCTTTTGAGCTCTTCCTGCCCGGGGTGCATGCGGATGGACTCGGCCAGGTAGCGGTAGCTGGCGTCGTCGCCCGCCACCAGCTTGCCCAACTGGGGCAGCACCTTGAACGAATACCAGTCGTACACCTTTTCGAGTGGCTTTGCGACCTTTGAAAACTCCAGCACCAGCAGCTTGCCGCCGGGCTTGAGCACGCGGCACATTTCGGCAATCGCCTGGTCCTTGTGCGTCATGTTGCGCAGGCCAAAAGCAACGCTCACCACATCGAAATGTGCGTCGGGGAACGGCAGCTTCTCGGCATCGCAGACCAGTGTCGGCAACACCACACCCGCATCAATCAGGCGGTCGCGCCCCACGCGCAGCATGGCTTCGTTGATGTCGGTGTGCACCACACGGCCGGTGGCGCCCACCTTCTTGGAGAACGCCAGCGCCAGGTCGCCCGTGCCCCCTGCAATATCGAGCACCTGGCTGCCTTCGCTGAGGTTGGCCACCATCACGGTGTAGGCCTTCCAGGCACGGTGCAGGCCCGCCGACATGAGGTCGTTCATCACGTCGTACTTGGAGGCCACGGAGTCGAACACGCCGCGCACGCGGCGTGCTTTTTCCTGCTCGTCCACCGACTGAAAACCGAAATGCGTGGTGCTCATAAGATTCATGCTAGGCGCGTGAACGCCAGAGGTACAGCGACAACCCCGCACTGAAATGGGGCATCTGTCGCAATTTGGACAACGCTATTGAAAAGAAATCAGCCGCCAGCGCTTTTCTACATTGCGCCAAAAGCTATTATTTCAATAGCACCTTGACAGACAAGGGCTTCCGCAGTGTTCTGCGCTCCGCCAGAAAAACACCCGGCCCGCAGCCTCAATGACTGCCACAGGCATGGCCACCGGCACCACCCTGAGGCGCCATCGGCGCATCGCGGTCCGCCCCCGCAGCGGCCAGCCGCTCGGTGTACTGGGTCCACAGCGCGTCTTGCTTGTCGCCCAGTTCGTAGAGGTAGTCCCAGGTGAAGATGCCGCTGTCATGCCCATCAGAAAACGTGGGCTTGACCGCATAGTTGCCCACGGGTTCCAGGTTGACCAGCGTGACCTCCCGCTTGCCCGTCTGCAGCACTTCCTGGCCTGGGCCGTGGCCCTGCACTTCTGCCGACGGTGAATACACGCGCATCAGCTCGAACGGAATGCGGAACGTGGTGCCATCGGAGAAGCCTACTTCGAGCACCCGCGATGCCTCGTGCACCGTGATTGCCTGCGGCGTGGGCGCACCCGCTTTCAAACCTGCCATGGATTCACCTGTGAGAAAACTGTTGTCAGAAACGACCTCTGAGATTGTCCCACCCGCTCTGGGGCACACCGCAAACAGGGTTACCGGGTAGGCAACTGGGCCAGCCGCGATTGCAACTGCGCCTCCAGCGCGGGCAGCAGGGTCCGCACGCCGGCCTCTTGCGCCGCCGGGCTGGGCCGCTGCGCCGCCGCCCACACGGGCGATGGAAAGTGACTGTCCCAGTCAAACCGCGCAATCACATGCCAGTGCAGGTGCGGCACCATGTTGCCCAGCGCCGCGATGTTGACCTTGGTGGGCGACAGGTGCTGGCGCAGGGCCAGCTCCACCAGGACCACTGCCTCCATGCAGTGCACACGATCAACGGCAGCCAGGTCCGAGAACTCGGCCGCATGTGCATTCCACACCACGCGATAGAAGGCAGGAAACCCCGCATCATGCGCACGGATGACACGCAGGCGCTCGCCACGCCAGACCAATGCGCCGCCGTCTTCAGCGCACAAGAGGCAGGTCATCAGACCAGCACCCGCTCAATGCCGCCGTTGTTGGCACGGTGTACGTACTCAGGCATCCAGTTCTCGCCCAGAATCTCGCGCGCCATCTCGACCACGATGTAGTCGGCTTCGAGCAGGCCGTTGTTCAGATCGCCTTCGTAGCGGTTCAGGCCCTGCAGGCAGCTGGGGCAGCTGGTGAGAATCTTCACGTTGTCCTGGGCGCCCACGGCACCGATCTCGCGCAGCTTGGCCTCGCCCTTCTTGATTTCTTCTTCCTTACGGAAACGCACCTGCGTGGACACGTCAGGCCGGGTCACTCCCAGCGTGCCCGACTCGCCGCAGCAACGCTCACTCTTCAAGACCTGCTCGCCCACCAGCGCCTTCACGGTCTTCATCGAGTCCTGCAGCTTCATGGGGTTGTGGCAGGGCTCGTGGTACAGATAGGCGCCCTTGCCTTGCAGCTGGATACCCTTTTCGAGCAGGTACTCGTGGATGTCGATGATGCGGCTGCCCGGGAAGATCTTGTCAAACTCGTAGCCCTGCAACTGGTCGTAGCAGGTGCCGCAACTCACCACCACGGTCTTGATATCCAGGTAGTTGAGGGTGTTCGCCACGCGGTGGAAGAGCACACGGTTGTCCGTGATCATCTTCTCGGCCTTGTCGAACTGGCCCGAGCCGCGCTGCGGGTAGCCGCAGCACAGGTATCCGGGCGGCAGCACGGTCTGCACACCGGCGTGCCACAGCATGGCCTGCGTGGCCAAACCCACCTGGCTGAACAGGCGTTCGGAGCCACAACCGGGGAAGTAGAACACCGCCTCCGTCTCCGCGGTGGTGGCCTGCGGGTTGCGGATGATGGGCACGTAGTCCTTGTCCTCGATGTCGAGCAGCGCGCGCGCCGTCTTCTTGGGCAAGCCGCCCGGCAGCTTCTTGTTGATGAAGTGGATCACCTGCTCCTTGATCGGAGCCGTGCCCACCGTCGCAGGCGGCTTGGCCGTCTGCTTGCGGCCCACCTTGCGCAGCAGGTCCACGGCCAAGCGCTGAGCCTTGAAGCCCACATCCACCATGGCCGAGCGCATGAACTTGATGGTGTCCGGGTTGGTGGCGTTGAGCATGGTCATCGCCAGCGCGTTGCCGGGGCGGAAGGTCTTCTTGCCCATCTTGCGCAGCAGGTTGCGCATGTTCATGGTGACGTCGCCGAAGTCGATCTTCACCGGGCAGGGGCTCTCGCATTTGTGGCACACCGTGCAGTGGTCGGCCACGTCCTCAAACTCCTGCCAGTGCTTGATGCTCACGCCCCGGCGGGTCTGCTCTTCGTACAAAAACGCCTCGACCAGCAGCGAGGTGGCCAGGATCTTGTTGCGCGGGCTGTAGAGCAAATTGGCGCGTGGCACGTGCGTGGAGCACACGGGTTTGCACTTGCCGCAGCGCAGGCAGTCCTTGACGCTGTCGGCAATCGCGCCGATGTCGCTCTGCTGCATGATCAGCGACTCGTGGCCCATCAGCCCGAAGCTGGGCGTGTAGGCATTCGTCAAATCGGCGTGCATCAACGCAGCGTTTGAAGCGCTTTTGGCCTCTAGCGCTTGTCCATAAAGCGCGGGCAGCTCCTGATTTCGGAGCAACTTACCCTTGTTGAAGCGACCTTCCGGGTCCACCTTGCGCTTGTACTCGGCAAAGGGGCGCAGCTCTTCGTCGGTCAAAAACTCCAGCTTGGTGATGCCAATGCCGTGTTCGCCCGAGATCACGCCGTTGAGGCTGCGCGCC
Source organism: Acidovorax sp. JMULE5 (assembly GCF_013376875.1). Taxonomy (GTDB): domain Bacteria; phylum Pseudomonadota; class Gammaproteobacteria; order Burkholderiales; family Burkholderiaceae_C; genus Acidovorax; species Acidovorax facilis. Next base: position 4,863,567 of record NZ_CP035951.1, on the reverse strand, counting down.
AGCACCATGATGCGCGCCACGGCCTCGTGCGCGGTCTGCAGCATCTCGTAGTCGTCGCTGTTGACGGGCAGGTTGGTGTGCACATTGCCGTCACCAGCGTGCATGTGCAGCGCGACCCACACCCGACCCTTGAGCACGCGCTTGTGGATGGCCACAGCCTCGTCCAGGATGGGCTTGAACGCAGCGCCGGTGAAAATGCCTTGCAGCGGCGCCCGCAGCTGGGTCTTCCAGCTCGCACGCAGGGTGTGGTCCTGCAGTTGGGGGAACAGTGTTTCCACATCGTGCAGCCAGCCTTGCCACAGCGCGCGCACCCCTTCCACCAGGGCGATGGCCTGGGCTACGCGCTCCTGCAGCAGCTCGGGCGATGGGACTTCGTCGTCGGCGTCATGCTTGCCCAGGGGCAGGTTGCCGCGCTCGAAGAACTCGGTCAGCGCGTCGCACAGCTTGATCTTGTTGCGCAGGCTCAGCTCGATGTTGATGCGCTCGATGCCATCGGTGTACTCGGCCATGCGCGGCAGAGGGATCACCACGTCTTCGTTGATCTTGAAGGCGTTGGTGTGGCGGCTGATGGCCGCCGTCTTCTTGCGGTCGGCCCAGAACTTCTTGCGCGCATCGGCCGTGATGGCCACGAAACCTTCACCGCTGCGGGTGTTGGCCAGGCGCACGACCTCGCTGGTCACGCGGGCCACGTCGTCGGCGTTGTCGCCCGCGATGTCGCCAATCAGCACCATCTTGGGCAGGCCGCCGTTGCCCTTCTTGCTCTTGGTGGCGTAGCCCACCGCCTTCAGGTAGCGGTCATCCAGGTGTTCCAGGCCCGCCAGCAGCACGCCACTGCGCTTTTGCTCGGCGAACATGAAGTCCTTGATCTCTACGATGGAGGGCACGGCGTCCTTGGCGTTGCCGAAGAACTCCAGGCACACGGTGCGCGTGTGCTCGGGCATGCGGTGCACCACCCAGCGCGCGCTGGTGATCAGGCCGTCGCAGCCTTCCTTCTGGATGCCGGGCAGGCCCGCGAGGAACTTGTCCGTCACATCCTTGCCCAGGCCTTCCTTGCGGAAAGTCTTGCCTGGAATGCTCAGGCGCTCGGTGCGCACGGGCGTCTTGCCATCGGCCTCGAAATACTGCAGCTCGAAGGTGGCCGTCTCCACGTCATGGATCTTGCCCATGTTGTGGTCCAGGCGCGTCACTTCGAGCCACTGGGCGTCGGGCGTGACCATGCGCCAGCTGGCCAGGTTGTCCAGCGCCGTGCCCCACAGCACGGCCTTCTTGCCGCCCGCGTTCATGGCGATGTTGCCGCCAATGCAGGAAGCCTCGGCACTGGTCGGGTCCACCGCAAACACAAAACCAGCGCGCTCGGCCGCATCGGCCACACGCTGGGTGACCACGCCGGCTTCAGTCCACACCGTGCCCACCTCGCGGTCCAGGCCCGGCAGGCGGCGCATCTCCACCTCGGTCATGGCTTCAAGCTTTTCGGTGTTGATGACCACGCTCTTCCAGGTCAGCGGAATCGCGCCGCCGGTGTAGCCGGTGCCGCCCCCCCGGGGAATGATGGTCAGGCCCAGCTCGATACAGCCCTTGACCAGGCCCGCCATCTCGACCTCGGTGTCGGGGGTCAGCACCACGAACGGGTACTCGACACGCCAATCGGTCGCATCGGTCACATGGCTCACGCGCGAGAGGCCATCGAACTTGATGTTGTCCTTGGCCGTCAGGCGGCCCAGCGTCTTCTGGATCTGGCGGCGCAGCTGCGCGGCCTGCTCGAAGGTGGCGTTGAACTCGGCCACTGCGCGGCGCGCAGCGACGACCAGTTCACCCACCAGACGGTCGCGTCCGGCGTCATCGGCGGGGGTGCGGCGCTTTTCGATCTCGCCCAGGCGGTGCTGGAGAGCATCGACCAGCAGCTTGCGGCGGTTGGGGTTGTCCAGCAGGTCGTCCTGCAGGTAAGGGTTGCGCTGCACGACCCAGATATCGCCCAGCACTTCATACAGCATGCGGGCCGAGCGGCCGGTGCGGCGCTCTTTGCGCAATTGGTCCAGCACCTCCCAGGATGAGGACCCCAGCAGGCGGATCACGATCTCCCGGTCGGAGAACGAGGTGTAGTTATAGGGAATTTCTCGCAGACGGGCAGGCTCGGCGGCCTGCGTCTGCAAGGCCGCCAACGCGATCGGAACATTCATGGGGGTCTACCTGGGGTGGGGGCGTGATTTTATGCCACGGTGCCCTCCCCGCGTCGGCCCCCACTCTGGCGCTCAGAACAGCACGCGGCTGCGCAGGGTTCCGCCGACCTGCGCAAGCTTGTCCAATGCCAGATCCGACGATGCGGCGTCGATGTCGATCACCACGTAGCCGATCTTCTCGTTGGTCTGCAAGTACTGGGCCGAGATGTTGATCTGGTTGTCCGAGAAGATGCGGTTGATCTCCGACAGCACGCCCGGCACGTTGCGGTGGATGTGCAGCAGGCGGTGCTTGCCGGGGTGGGCGGGCAGCGCGACCTCTGGAAAGTTCACCGACGAGGTGCTGGTGCCGTTGTCGCTGTATTTCACCAACTTTTCCGCCACTTCGAGGCCGATGTTGGCCTGTGCCTCCATGGTGGAGCCGCCGATGTGGGGAGTCAGGATCACGTTGTCCAGGCCACGCAGGGGGGACTGGAACTCGTCCTTGTTGGTGCGTGGCTCGACCGGGAACACGTCGATGGCTGCACCCAGCAGCTTCTTGGCCTTGAGCGATGCGGCCAGCGCTTCAATATCCACCACCGTGCCCCGCGCGGCGTTGATGAGGATGCCGCCTGGCTTCATGGCCGCGATCTCGGCGGCGCCGATCATTCCCTCGGTGGACGGCAACTCGGGAACGTGCAGGCTCACGATGTCGCTCTGGCCCAGCAGGTCGTGCAGGTGCTGCACCTGGCGGGCATTGCCCAGGGGCAGCTTGTTGACGACATCAAAGAAGGCCACGTGCATGCCCATCGCCTCGGCCAGCACCGACAGCTGGGTGCCGATGGAGCCGTAGCCCACGATGCCCAGGGTCTTGCCCCGGATTTCATACGCGTTGTCGGCCGACTTGAGCCAGCCGCCCCGGTGCGCCACCGCGTTCTTTTCGGGGATACCGCGCAGCAGCAGGATGGCTTCCGCCAGCACCAGCTCGGCCACCGAGCGGGTGTTGGAGTACGGCGCGTTGAACACCGCAATGCCACGCTCGCGCGCTGCGTTCAGATCCACTTGGTTGGTGCCAATGCAAAAGCAGCCCACGGCCACGAGCTTGTGGGCCTGGGCAAACACTTCCTCGGTGAGCTGCGTGCGCGAGCGGATGCCCACAAAGTGCACATCCGCGATCTTGCGCTTGAGCTCATCGTCGGGCAGTGCGCCAGACACCGTCTCGATCTGCGTATAGCCCGCCGCGCGGATCACATCCACCGCAGAGGAGTGAATGCCTTCGAGCAGCAGAAATTTGATCTTGTTCTTGTCCAGCGAATTGGTGGCCATGGCAATGAGAAAGAAGGAGATGGAGAAAAGAACCCGGCGCGCTGCGGCGCGAACGAACCGGTGCGACAGGGACCAGCGAACAGTCACCAGCATGGTGCATTGCACAAAACCTTGCAAGCCTCGGCAAATGCGCCACACCTTGTCACAAAAGAGTCACAATCGCTCCCCTTGCGGGTTACCCAAGGGGTTTCCCGGTTGTTGCAAGCGCTGGGGTCATGCGACAACGACATATCAATGTCACATCGGCTGCATAGCATCCAGCCTTTGTGCTTTTCGTCATCCTCGGAGGAAATATTCATGCAAACGAAGCATCTGGCGGTCTGCGCTGCCATCGCCCTGTCGGTCTGCGCACCTGCGCAAGCCCAGGCGCAGCAAGTTGAGATTCAGTGGTGGCATTCGATGAGCGCAGCGCTGGGCGACTGGGTCAATGACCTGGCCAAGCAGTACAACGCCAGCCAGACCAAGTACAAGGTCGTGCCCACTTACAAGGGCACTTATGACGAATCCATGACAGGCGCCATCGCTGCCTTCCGTGCGGGCAACGCCCCCCACATCCTGCAGGTGTTTGAAGTGGGCACCGCCACCATGATGGCCAGCAAGGGCGCTATCGTGCCCGTCGCCAAGGTATTGAACGACGGCGGCTTCAAGTTCGACCCCACCCAGTACGTGTCGGCTGTGGCTGGCTACTACACCGCGCCCAACGGCCAGATGCTGAGCTACCCGCTCAACAGCTCCACGACGGTGTTCTATTACAACAAGGATGCCTTCAAGAAGGCCGGCCTGGACGCCGACAAGCCGCCCAAGACCTGGCCCGAAGTGTTTGCCGCTGCGTCCAAGCTCAAGGCCAGCGGCCACAGCTGCCCGTTCACCACCAGCTGGATCAGCTGGACGCAGCTGGAAAGCTTCTCGCTGTGGCACAACACGCTGTTCGCATCCAAGAACAACGGCTTTGACGGCAACGACGCCCAGCTGCAGGTCAACTCGCCATTGCACGTGCGCCACTTCGAGAACCTGGCCAAGGCCTCCAAGGACGGCAGCTTCGTCTACAAGGGCCGTGGCAACGTGCCGGACGCATCGTTCCCATCGGGCGAGTGCGCCATGATGACGGGCTCCTCGGGCCTGTACGCCCGCGTGGCCAAGGAAGCCAAGTTTGCCTACGGCATCTCGGCCCTGCCCTACTACCCTGATGTAAAGGGTGCTCCCCAGAACACCGCCATCGGTGGTGCCAGCCTGTGGGTGATGTCTGGCAAGAAGGCCGAGGAATACAAGGGCGTGGCCGATTTCCTGAACTTCCTGAACGACACCAAGGTCCAGGCTGCGAGCCACCAGCGCACCGGCTACCTGCCTGTGACCATGGGCGCCTACCAGCTGACCGAGGCTTCGGGCTTCTACACCAAGAACCCCGGCACCGACGTGGCCGTGACGCAGATGATCAAGAAGGCCACGGATAAGTCGCGCGGCATCCGCCTGGGCAACTTCGTGCAGATCCGCGCCATCATCGACGAGGAAACCGAGCAGATCTGGTCGGGCAAGAAGTCGCCCAAGGAAGCACTGGACACGGCCGTGACCCGTGGCAACGAGCAACTGGGCCGCTTCGCCCGCGCCAACAAGTAAACACTGCCGAACATCTGCCGATACCGCCCAGCAGCACTGCAGGGTGGCATCGAAAGCCCGCCGCCCCGTCAACCCTATTGGTTCACGGGGCGGCGGGGTTTTCTTTTTGAGAGTTTCGACATGGAAAAACGCGTTTTATTCCGCTCTGCATGGCTGCCATGGGTGCTTCTGGCACCCCAACTGGCCATCATCAGCGTCTTCTTTTTCTGGCCAGCCGGCCAAGCCCTGGTGCAGTCGTTCCAGATGCAGGACTCCTTCGGGTTTTCGAAGGAATGGGTCGGTTTCGACAATTTCCGGGACCTGTTCCAGGACCCGGGTTACCTGGCATCGTTCAAGACCACGGCCTTCTTCTCGATCCTGGTGGCGGTCAGCGGCATCACGCTGTCGCTGTTCCTCGCGATCTTTGCCGACCGCATCATCAAGGGCGCCATGGTCTACAAGACCGCGCTGCTGCTGCCCTACGCCGTGGCGCCTGCGGTGGCGGGCGTGCTGTGGATGTTCATGTTCTCGCCCTCGCTGGGCGTGGTGGCCTACCTGCTGCGCCAGTCGGGTTTCGACTGGAACCACATGCTCAACTCCGACCATGCGATGGCGCTGATCGTGATTGCGGCGGTGTGGAAGCAGATCTCCTACAACTTCCTGTTCTTCCTGGCGGGCTTGCAGTCCATCCCCAAGTCGCTCATCGAGGCGGCCGCGATTGACGGTGCAGGCCCATGGCGCCGCTTCTGGAGCATCCAGTTCCCGCTGCTGTCGCCCACCACGTTCTTCCTGCTGGTGATCAATGTGGTGTATGCGTTCTTCGACACCTTCGCCATCGTGGACGCCACCACGCAGGGCGGCCCGGGCCGCGACACCTCCATCCTGGTCTACAAGGTGTACCACGATGGCTTCAAGGCCATGGACATGGGCGGATCGGCCGCACAGTCGGTGGTGCTGATGGCCATCGTCGTTGTGCTCACCGTCATCCAATTCCGCTACGTCGAGAAAAAGGTTCAATACTAAAAATGGTCGAACGCAGCCCTTATCTCACCGCGTTCTCGCACCTCATCATGGTGCTGGGCGTGATCATCGTCGGCTTCCCGCTGTACCTGGCCTTCGTGGCCTCCACCCACACGGCGCAGGACATCGTGCAGGTGCCCATGCCCATGGTGCCCGGCGGCAACTTCTGGCAGACCTACCACGACGCCTTGTTCGGCGGCGGAACCGGCGCGGGCTCTACCGCACCCGTGGCGCACATGATGTGGGTGAGTTTTGTCACCGCCATGGTCATCACGCTGGGCAAGATCGCCATCTCGCTGTTGTCGGCGTTTGCCATCGTGTACTTCCGCTTCCCTTTCAAGGGCATCTGCTTCTGGCTGATCTTCATCACGCTGATGCTGCCCGTGGAAGTGCGTATCGGGCCCACCTACCAGGTGGTGTCGGACCTCGGCATGCTCAACACCTATGCGGGCCTCACGGTGCCGCTGATCGCCTCGGCCACGGCCACGTTCCTGTTCCGGCAGTTCTTCCTCACGGTGCCCGATGAACTGGTCGAAGCCGCGCGGGTGGATGGCGCCGGCCCGATGCGCTTTTTCAAGGACATCCTGGTGCCGCTGTCGCGCACCTCGATTGCCGCGCTGTTCGTGATCCAGTTCATCTACGGCTGGAACCAGTATCTGTGGCCCCTGTTGGTGACCACGTCCGAAGACATGTACCCCGTGGTGATCGGCATCAAGCGCATGCTGGCCGGCGGCGACGCAGGCAACGAGTGGAACATCGTGATGGCCACGGCCCTGCTGGCCATGCTGCCACCTGCCTTTGTGGTGGTGGTCATGCAGCGCTGGTTCGTCAAGGGCCTGGTGGACACCGAAAAATAAAGATAAAACAGGCCCTACCGCTTCATACATCTGCGCTAGCAGCTACATATTTAATAGCAAAATGGCATCCATCTCTCTTCGCAACATCATCAAGCGCTACGGGCACGGCCCCAAGGCCAACCAGGTCATCCACGGCGTGAACGCCGAGGTCAAGGACGGTGAATTCATCGTGATCGTCGGCCCCTCGGGCTGCGGCAAATCCACCCTGCTGCGCATGGTGGCAGGCCTGGAAGAAATCTCTGGCGGCGAACTGCGCATCGGCGACCGCGTGGTGAACAACCTGGAACCTGCCCAGCGCGACATCGCGATGGTGTTCCAGAACTACGCGCTGTACCCGCACATGACGAACTTCGACAACATGGCGTATGGCCTGAAGATCGCCAAGGTGCCCAAGGACGAGATCAAGGCGCGCGTGGACAAGGCCGCCAAGATCCTCGAACTGGGCCACCTGCTCGAACGCAAGCCGCGCGAACTCTCGGGCGGCCAGCGCCAGCGCGTGGCCATGGGCCGCGCCATCGTGCGCCAGCCCCAGGTGTTTCTGTTCGACGAGCCGCTGTCCAACCTGGACGCCAAGCTGCGCGCCCAGACCCGCCTGGAGATTCAGAAGCTGCACCGCGAGCTGGGCATCACCAGCCTGTTCGTCACACACGACCAGGTCGAGGCCATGACATTGGCTGAACGCATGATCGTGATGAACGCCGGCAACATGGAACAGTTCGGCACGCCCGAAGAGGTCTACCACACGCCCGCCTCCACCTTCGTGGCCAGCTTCATCGGCTCGCCGCCCATGAATCTGCTCAAGAACGCGCCGAGCGCCGCCCCCGGCACCATCCTGGGCATCCGCCCCGAGCACCTGGATGTGCGCAGCGAAGGCTGGGCGGTCACGGTCGAGACGGTGGAGCTGCTGGGCGCCGAGCGCCTGATCTATGGCCGCATCAATGGCGAGCAGATCATCGTGCGCGTTGAAGAAGGCACGCACTCCCCTGCGCCCGATTCCGTGATCCATGTTCAGCCCCGCGCAGATCGCCTGCACGCGTTCGATGCCACCACCGGCAAGCGCATCGCGGCCTGAACCGATGCCACCCAAGCCAGCTGCCAGTACCGGGGGCAAGGTTCAGGCCACAGTCCCGGTGCTGGCGTCGCTGGACCTTGCAGAAACCCTGCGGTTCTACACCAGGCACCTGGGCTTTGATCCGCTGCTGGAGATGGACAACTACCTGATCCTGCAGCGCGATGGCTGCGAGCTGCACTTCTGGCCCTGCACCGAGCGCCACATTGCAGAGAACACCTCGTGTTATGTGCGTGCCGACACAGAAGCGCTGCACGCGGATTTCACGGCGCGCGGCCTGCAGCTGGCGCCACCTGTTGTCCAGCCCTGGGGCATGAAGGAGATGTTCGTCATCGACCCCCACGGCAACCTGCTGAAATTTGGTGAACCCGCATGAGCGCCCCATCTCCCATCCTCGCCCCCTGGCCCTACCCCCGCTGGATCGCCCACCGCGGCGCCGGCAAGCTCGCGCCTGAAAACACCCTGGCCGCCTTCCGGCTGGGAGCACAGCATGGCTATCGCATGTTCGAGTGCGATGCCAAGCTGAGTGCCGACGGCGTACCGTTTCTGATGCACGATGCCACGCTGGACCGCACGACCAATGGCGCGCAGGCACTGGGCTCAGCAGCGAGCGCGGTCGGGGGCGATCACCCCTGGGCGGCCCTGTCACAGCTGGATGCTGGCGCCTGGCATTCACGCAGCTACGCCGGCGAGCCGCTACCCACGCTGGAGAACATTGCGCACTACTGCATCGCCAACGGGTTCTTGCTGAACATCGAGATCAAGCCAACACCCGGCGTGGAGGAAAAGACAGGCCAGGTAGTGGGCGAGCATGCGGCGCGGCTGTGGCACGGCCAGGCGGTGTTGCCCCTGTTCTCGTCATTCCGACCCGAAGCGCTGGCTGGCGCCCGCACCACAGCACCCCACATCCCCCGCGCCCTGTTGCTGGACACGCTGTGGGACGGCTGGCACAACACGGCCCGCGAGCTGGGCTGCGTGGCCATCGTCTGCAACCACGCGCTGTGGGATGCGGCGCTGGTTGCGCGCGTCCACGGCGACGGCCTGCGCGCGCTGAGCTACACGGTGAACGACGACTGGGCCGCACAGCGGCTCATCGCCCTGGGCACGGACGGCATCATCACCGACCGCGTGGACTTCTTTTCGCCCGCCACGCCATAGGGCGCGCCTTCAAACCATCCACGCCCCAAGCCAGTGCCACCGTGGAACCGGCTTCGCCGGGCCAGGGGTCGCGTCCCCCTTCAGGGGGAAGGCGCGCAGCGCCTCAGGGGGTCAGTCCAGCTTCGCGCCCGACTTTTTCACCGCCTCGGCCCAGCGTGGCATCTCGGACGCCAGGAATTTCGCGAAGTCCTCCGAGCCCAGAAACGCCGGGTCGGCCCCCTGGCTCACCATGCGGTTGCGCACATCGGGCATCTGCAGCACCTGGCCGAAGGCCTCGCTGAGCTTGTTCACAGCCTCCTTGGGCGTGCCGGCCGGGGCCAGAAAGCCATAGAAACCCACCACCTCGAATCCCTTGATGCCGCTCTCGATCACCGTGGGCACATCGGGCAGTGCGGGGTTGCGCTCCTTGCTGGTCACCGCCAGGGCGCGCACCTTGCCCTGTTTGTGGTACGCGGCGGCCTGCGGAATGCTCTCGGCCATGAACTGCACCTGCCCGCCCATCAGGTCGGTGAACGCCGGGGCGCTGCCCCGGTAGGGGATGTGCACCATGAACAATCCCGTGGCGGTCTTGAACATCTCGGGCACCAGGTGGCTGATGCCACCATTGCCCGCCGAGCCAAAGTTGACCTGGCCCGGCTTGGCCCGGGCGTAGTCCATGAACTCCTTGAGGCTCTTGGCAGGCACGTTGGGGTTCACCAGCAGCGCCAGTGGCTGCATGGCGGTGCGCGCAATCGGCACAAAGTCCTTGAGGGTCGAATACGGCAACCGGCTGTAGAGCCCCGGGTTGATCACCATCACACCCGTGTTGGCCAGCATGATGGTGTGGCCATCGGGCGGTGCTTTCATCACGTCCTGCGCGCCCACGGTGCCACCGGCACCGGCCTTGTAGTCCATCACCACGGGCTGGCCGAGCACGGCCTGCAGCTTATCGGACAGCAGGCGTGCATGCTGGTCCAAAGGCCCGCCAGCCGGGAAGCCCACGACCACACGTATGGGTTTGGACGGAAAAGCCTGTGCGTGCACGGCAGCGGAAAGGGCCAAGCCCGCAGCCAGGGTGATCCAGGTACGCAGCAGCTTCATGGGGAATGTCTCCAGCAGTCGGTATAGGGGGCTTCGTCAGCGGCGGGTCAAACCGCCAATACCCATGACATGGCACGCCATAGGGGCGGCACCAAGGCTATCAGACACAAGGGCGCCAGAGCCCCCAAAACCACCCCTCGCAAACCCTCAAAACACGTGACGGCTTGCTGAAAGCTTCAAGCCTTCCAGCCCCGCACCAGCACCCACTGGCAGGTAGCGCAGGCCACAACCAGGGCGGCATAGATCAGCATCTTGCCGTCACGCCCCCACAGCACCAGCCCCGCTGCGAGCACCGCCACACCCACGGCAAACAGAATCACCCAGCGCAGCCACACCGACATCGCCGAGGCACTGCGGGAGCCCACCAGACGGCCCGCAAGCACCAACACCAGCGCCATGGCGGCGGCGGGTGCAACAAAGTTGAGAAGGTGGTTGGCGATGTCCAGTGGACCCATGGAATTGACCCAAATCAAGGCTTGAACAAGCAAGGCCGCCTGTTCGGGCCAACAATTTTATAATCCCACCTTATGGCAGTCTGGGCCCTCGGCATCAACCACACCACCGCGCCGCTCGATCTGCGTGGCCGGTTCGCGTTCGCGCTCGACCAGATTGCCCCCACATTGCACGGTTTGCGCCAGTCGCTGGGCACCACCAGCCGCCACCCCGGGGTGGAAACAGCCATCATCTCCACCTGCAACCGCACCGAAATCTACTGCGCGGGCGAGCAGGCCGCCATGGACCATACGCTGGGCTGGCTGGCCCAGAGCGGCGGCGTCAGCCCCGCGCTGCTGCGCTCGCACTCCTACACGCTCGAAGACAGCCTCGTCGCACGCCACGCCTTCCGCGTGGCCAGCGGGCTCGATTCGATGGTGCTGGGCGAGGCCCAGATCCTGGGCCAGATGAAGGATGCCGTGCGCGCCGCCGAAACCGCTGGCGCCCTGGGCACCACGCTCAACCAGCTGTTCCAGCGCAGCTTTGCCGTGGCCAAGGAAGTGCGCAGCAGCACCGAGATTGGTGCGCACAGCATCAGCATGGCCGCCGCCGCAGTGCGTCTGGCGGGCCAGCTGTTTGAAGACATCTCCGAGACCAAGATCTTGTTCGTCGGCGCGGGCGAGATGATTGAACTGTGCGCCACGCACTTCGCAGCCAAGAACCCCAAGGCCATCGCCATTGCCAACCGCACGCTGGAGCGCGGCGAAAAGCTAGCCACCCGGTTTGGCGGCGAGGTGATGCGCCTGGCCGACCTGCCCGAGCGCCTGCACGAGTTTGACGCCGTCATCAGCTGCACGGCCAGCAGCCTGCCCATCATCGGCCTGGGTGCCGTGGAGCGCGCCCTCAAGAAGCGCCGCCACCGCCCCATGTTCATGGTCGATCTGGCCGTGCCGCGCGACATCGAGCCCGAGGTCAAGGCCTTGGGCGACGTGTACCTCTACACCGTGGACGACCTGGCCACCGTGGTGCAAACCGCACAGGCCAACCGCCAGGCCGCCGTGGCCCAGGCCGAGGCCATCATCGACGCGGGCGTGCAGAGCTTCATGCACTGGATGGAGCTGCGCAGCCCTGTCGGCCAAGCCGGTGGTGTGGTACCGCTGATTCAGCAGCTCAACGCCCAGACCGACGAGTGGCGTGCGCTGGAAATCGCGCGCGCCAAGAAGCTGCTGGCCAAGGGCGAGGATGTGGACGCCGTGCTCGAAGCGCTCTCGCGTGGCCTCACGCAGAAGATGCTGCACGGCACCCTGGCCGAGCTGCGCGCGGGCGACGCCGAGATGCGTGCCCAGACGGCCCAGACCGTCTCGCGCCTGTTCCTGCGCTCGCAAAGCAAGACGCCCAACAACAACGGCCTGTAGCGGCGCTCGCCCGCTCCCCAGCTGTTCCGATTTAAGCCAAATCGGCCCCAGGCGCATGATTCATATGCGCCACCAGCTACCAAATCTGTAGCAAACCATTTTTTCAGAATTCCATGAAACCCTTTCTCCGCAGCCAACTGGAGCGCTACGCACAACGCCTGGGCGAACTCGACTTCCTGCTCTCGCGCGAAGACATCATGAGCGACATGGCGCAGTACCGGCGTATCTCCGTCGAGCATGCCGAGGTCACGCAGGTCGCCGGCCGCTACGCCCGCTACCAGCAGCGCGAGGCCGACCTGGCGGGCGCGCGCGAGATGCTGGCCGACCCCGACATGGCCGAGATGGCACAAGAAGAAATCACCAGTGCCGAGGCCGAGCTGCTGCAGCTGGAAGACGAACTGCAGCGCCTGCTGCTGCCCAAGGACCCCGACGACGCACGCAACGCGTTTGTCGAAATCCGCGCGGGCACGGGTGGTGACGAATCCGCCCTGTTCGCAGGCGACTTGACCCGCATGTACACCCGCTACGCCGCCACCGTGGGCTGGAAGGTGGAGGTGGTGAGCGAGAACGCCGCCGAGCTGGGCGGCTACAAAGAAATCGTGCTGCGCATTGAAGGCCAGCCCGGTACGGGCCCCTCCGGTAGCGGTGTGTATGGCGCGCTCAAGTTCGAGTCCGGCGGCCACCGCGTGCAGCGCGTGCCCGCCACCGAGACCCAAGGCCGCATCCATACCAGCGCCTGCACCGTGGCCGTGATGCCCGAGCCCGACGAGCACGAGGCCATCAAGCTCAACCCGGCAGACCTGCGCATCGACACCTTTCGCGCCAGCGGCGCCGGTGGCCAGCACATCAACAAGACCGACTCGGCCGTGCGCGTGGTGCACTTGCCCACCGGCATCGTGGCCGAATGCCAGGACGGCCGCAGCCAGCACAGCAACAAGGCCAAGGCGCTGCAGGTACTGCAGGCCCGCATTCAAGAGAAAGAACGCAGCGAACGCGCCGCCAAGGAGGCCGCGCTGCGCAAGGGCCTGATCGGCAGCGGCGACCGCAGTGACCGCATCCGCACCTACAACTTCCCGCAGGGGCGGCTCACGGACCACCGCATCAACCTCACGCTGTACAAGCTGCTGTACGTGATGGAAGGCGACCTGGGCGACGTGCTGCAGGCCCTGGCCCATGCGCGCGAGGCCGAGCAGCTTGAAGAGCTGGAAATGGGCACCACCAGCTGAGCCCCATTCAAAATTTGAACAAAATTGGCCTCTAGCGCTTATCCATAAAGCGCTAGCAGCTATTAAATCAATAGTGACCAATACATCCCCCACCCTCGCCCAGGCCCTGAACCAGGTCCACACCCTGGGCTTGGCGCGCATCGACGCGCAATTGCTGCTGCTGCACACCCTGGCGCGCCACGACGCAGGCCGCGCCTGGCTACTGGCGCACGACACGGATGCGATGGAAGAGGCAGCACATGCCCAGTTCATCGCCCTGTGCCAGCGCCGCTTGGCGGGCGAGCCGGTGGCCTACCTCACCGGACGCAAGGAGTTCTACGGCCTGCCGCTGCAGGTGGACGCCCGCGTGCTGGACCCACGCCCCGACACCGAAACCCTGGTGGACTGGGCACTGGAAGTGATCGCCCCGCTGACATCGCCGCGCGTGGTGGACCTGGGCACCGGCAGCGGCGCGATTGCACTGGCGCTGCAAAGCCAGCGCGCTGACGCCAAGGTACTGGCGGTGGACGCGAGTGCCGATGCATTGGCCGTGGCCCAGGCCAATGCACAGCGGCTGGGTTTGCCGGTGCGGTTTCAGCGCAGTGATTGGCTGCAAGGCGTGGATGGGTTTTTTGACGCGATCATCTCCAATCCCCCCTACATCGCCAGTGCCGACTCCCACCTGGCCGCGCTGACGCACGAACCCCTGCAGGCCCTGGCCAGCGGCGCAGACGGCCTCGAAGACATCCGTACCATCGTCGCCCAGGCCCCCGCGCACCTGCAGCCGGGCGGCTGGCTATTGCTGGAGCATGGCTACGACCAGGCCCACGCCGTTCAGGCCCTGCTCACCGCACAAGGCTTTGCCCACGTACAAAGCCGCACAGACCTGGCAGGCATCGCCCGCTGTTCTGGTGGCCAGTGGCCGACAGTGAAATAATTCACCCCATTGCGGGCTTTCAAAACCCCACGCCCGCCAGCCCCTTTCAAGGAGTATTCCCATGAGCGACACCCAACAACGCATCGACGCCCTCGTCAAATCCAGCGATATCCTGCTGTTCATGAAGGGCAACGCCAGCTTCCCCATGTGCGGTTTCTCCGGCCGTGCGATCCAGATCCTCAAGGCCTGCGGCGTGGACCCCAAGGCCGTGGTCACCGTCAACGTGCTCGAAGACGACGGAATCCGCCAGGGCATCAAGGAATACAGCAACTGGCCCACGATCCCACAGCTGTACGTGAAGGGCGAGTTCATCGGCGGCTCGGACATCATGATGGAGATGTACGAGTCGGGCGAACTCAAGCAGGTGCTGGGCACCGAAGGCTGATCGACGCGGCCACTACCCCGTGCAAACCAGGCCGCCTTCGGGCGGCCTTTTTGTTTGCCCGCAACAGTGGCACCAATCAGGGGCTTTTCCGGTACTGAAGCGGGCATGTTGTGTGCTTGAATGGTTGCGTGACGTAACCATCACAGGAGCATGCAATGACCAGCCATAGCCTTGTTCCCCAGCCACCCGCCCTGCGCTTGCCGGTGGCCCAGATGCGCAATGTGTTCCACCCCGGTGACGTCGAGCGCAAGCTCGCACGGTTGCAGGAGTCGGGCAACCAGCGCGAATACGAAACCCTGCGCACCGTGTACGAACGCATGCTGGAACGTGGTCCGGAGCGCTTTCAGGTCAAGCCCTCGGGCATCCCCGACATGGCCAGCCTGTATGAGCAGTTGCCCAACTTCACCGAGGTGCTGGACGACGTCAAGCGCCACGTGGCACTGGCGCAGGACAGCAGCGATGGCCTGGAGGTCACGCCCATGCTGCTGCTGGGCCCGCCCGGCATCGGCAAGACCCACTTTGCGCGCCACCTGGCCGAGCTGCTGGGCACGGGCATGAACCTCTTGCCCATGAGCTC
The DNA here is from genome assembly GCF_013376875.1 of Acidovorax sp. JMULE5. Taxonomy (GTDB): domain Bacteria; phylum Pseudomonadota; class Gammaproteobacteria; order Burkholderiales; family Burkholderiaceae_C; genus Acidovorax; species Acidovorax facilis. The sequence continues at coordinate 4,848,360 of NZ_CP035951.1, read as the reverse complement.
CATGACCGCAGGCTGGCTGCTGTCGGGCTCGTCGGCGCAGTGGAAGGGCGCACGCCCGGGCAAGGTGTTCGAGGCGCTGGTGGAGGGCGAATACGCCAACCCTGTGATCGTGGTGGACGAGATCGACAAGGCCAGCAGCGATGCACAGTACGACCCGCTGGGCGCGCTGTACAGCTTGCTGGAGTACGACACCGCCCAGAGCTTTACCGATGAGTTTGCGGAGGTGGCCATCGACGCCAGCCAGGTGATCTGGATCACCACCGCCAACGACACGCGCGGCATCCCCGACCCCATCCTGAACCGCATGAACGTGTTCGAGGTGGAGGCGCCCACGCTGGAGCAGGCGCGCACCATTGCCCGCAACCTGTACCAGGGCATCCGCGCAGGGCACGACTGGGGCCGCCTGCTGGATCCGGAGCCGACGGACGACGTGCTGGACCACCTGGCACAGATGCCCCCCCGTGAGATGCGGCGTGCGCTGATGACGGGCTTTGGCAATGCGCGGCTGGACCGCCGGTCCACCGTGGAGATTGCTGATCTGCCCAAGGCGGCGTCAGGGCGCAGCCGCATCGGTTTCGTGCAATAACAAGGCCCCCGCCGCCAGTCCTGCGCTCGCCCGCAGGACTGGCCTTCGGGGCCCCAACCCCGAAGGCCCACCAGCCCCCCCGGTGTGTGCACACCTGGGGTAGGTGCCTGCGGAACGCCCAGATACACTCAGTCATCCGGTGTGCCGCAGCGCCACGCTCCGTCGCCATTCATGACCCTCTCCCAAAGCCTCTTTGTCATCGGGCTGCTGATTGCAGCCAGCGCCTTTTTCTCCATGGCCGAGATCTCGCTCGCCGCAGCGCGCCGCCTGCGCCTGCGGCAGATGGCCGACGAAGGGGATGCGAGGGCGGACCAGGTGCTGCGCATGCAGGAGCAGCCGGGCGACTACTTCACCGTGGTGCAGGTGGGGCAGAACGCCGTGGCCATCCTGGGCGGCATCGTGGGCGAAGGTGCGCTGAGCCCCCACTTCACCACACTGTTCGGCCTGTGGCTGTCGGAATCAGCCGCGCAGAAGGCGGGCTTTCTCGCCTCGTTCCTGGTCATCACCTCCCTTTTCATTCTGTTTGCCGACCTGTTCCCCAAGCGCCTGGGCATGGCCGAACCTGAGCGGCTGGTGGTGCGGCTGGCGCAGCCCATGGCCTGGTGCATGGCGCTGTTGCGCCCTGTGGTGTGGTTCTACAGCCGGGGGGCAGATGCGCTGTTCCGGGTGCTGGGCATGTCGTCGCTGCGGGACGACCGCATCACCTCGGACGACATCCTGGCGATGATGGAAGCGGGTGCGCGTGCCGGCGTGCTGGCCGCCCGCGAGCAGCAGGTCATCACGAATGTGTTCGAGCTGGACACGCGCATGGTGTCCAGCGCCATGTCCCCCCGCGACCGTGTGGCCTTCTTCTTGCGCGACGAGCCGGACTCCGTGATCCGCCTGCGCATTGCGGCCGAGCCTTTCTCCACCTACCCCGTGTGCGAGGGCGACATCGACCATGTGGTGGGCTATGTGGATGCCAAGGACCTGTTCCAGCGCGTGCTGAACAACCAGCCCATCTCGCTGGCCGATGACAGCCTGGTGCGCAAAGTGTTGATCGTGCCGGACCGGCTGACCCTATCGGAGGTGCTGGAGCAGTTCCGACAGGTGCACGAGGACTTTGCTGTCATCGTGAACGAATACAGCCTGGTGGTGGGCGTGGTCACGCTGAACGACGTGATGAGCACCGTGATGGGCGACCTGGTCGGCCCGGCGGATGAAGAGCAGATTGTGCGGCGCGATGAAAACTCGTGGCTCATCGACGGCGTCACACCGGTCGAGGACGTGCTGCGCGCACTGTCGCTGGACGAGCTGCCCCACGCGGGCGACTACGAAACCCTGGCCGGGTTCCTGATGGTGATGCTGCGGCGCGTTCCGCGCCGGACGGACAGCGTGAGCTGGGGTGGCTACAAGTTCGAGGTGCTGGACGTGGACAGCTACCGCATCGACCAGGTCATGGTGTCTCGCCTCGGTACCACCCAGTCAGCAGGTTCCGGCCAGACCATCCCGGCCTCGCCAGCAGACAGCGCTGCGCCGACTTCGACCTAGACCTGCGGGCGAATGGGCTCCATCGGCTTTTCGGGAGCTGACTCCTGTTGCCGCTTGCAGAATTTCAGAAAAATCAGCCGGCGGTTTAAACAACGAAGTGCACGTTGCCAAAAGGTAGGCCCAGACAAGTAAGTGAAGATGACTTGTGTGACCTGCCAGTCAACCCAAGTGCACCATGAACTACACCCATCTGAGCCAAAGCGAACGTTACCAAATCCAATGCCTTCGCGACGTGGGGCTGTCGATCACACAGACAGCCCTGCGCCTGGGGCGCCACCGCAGCACCATTGCCCGCGAGATCAGGCGCAACAGCGGCGCCAGCACGGCGTACCAAGCCCACAGCGCCCATCAACAGGCTCTTGCGCGCCAAAGTGGTCAGACCAACGCTCAGCGCTTTGACGATGCCCAGTGGGAGTTGGTGCTGTCGTATCTGCAGCTGGATCTGTCACCTCAGCAGGCCGCCGCCCGCCTGGGGCTGGAAAAGCGCCTGCGCATCAGCCACACCTGCATCTACAACCGGCTGCGCCGCATGGGACAGGTTGCACCGCGCCTGCGTTGCGGCCAGCGCCGACGCAAGGCACATTCGGGTGCGGGGCAACTGCGCGATCGCGTGGGTATCGCACAGCGCCCCGCCATCGTGGACAAGCGAGCGCGCCTGGGTGACTGGGAGGGGGACACCATCGTCTCAGGTGCGGGTGGACTGGCAGGGCTGGTGACCCTGACCGAGCGACGCTCGCGCTACACACTGGCGCAGCATGTGCAGCGGCGCCAGGCCGAGCCGGTGGGCCAGGCCATCATCGAAATGCTCAGGCACCATCCCAAGCACCGCCACACCCTCACGCTGGACAACGGCAAGGAATTCGCCGAGCACAGGTGGGTGCATAGACGCCTGAAGACGAAGGTGTACTTCGCCGATCCGCACAGCCCCTGGCAGCGGGGGCTCAACGAGAACCACAATGGGCTGCTACGCCACTACTTCCCCAAGGGCAGCGATCTGGGCACGGCCAGCGAAGAGCAGGTGCTCCAAGCCGTGTACCGGCTCAACCACCGACCCCGCAGATGCTTGGGCTGGAAGACTCCGCATGAGGTGTTCCATGGCTACAAAGTGAGCCCACTTACACTGGGTACTGGCGCACTTCGTCGTTGAAACCGCCGCCAAATTGGCATTTAGCGCTTGATGGATAAGCGCAAGCAGCTATGTAAACAATAGCAAATTAGGCAGCAGGCAGCTGTGAACCCTCGGCGAATAACCAGTTGCGCTGTGCGCGAAACACGGCGTCCGGGTACGGCGAACGCCCGCGGCTGCCGTTGTAACGCCCCAGCGCCATGAACAGGTCGCCCCGCTCCCGGTCGATGTAGTGCCGCAAGATCACACAACCAAAGCGCAGATTGGTCTGCATGTGAAACAACTTGCCCGGGTCACCATCCCCAATCACCCGTGTCCAGAAGGGCATGACCTGCATGTAACCACGTGCGCCCACGCTGGACACCGCGTATTTGCGGAACGCACTCTCCACCTGGATCAGGCCCAGCACCAGGGACACATCCAACCCGGCACGCTTGGATTCGTACCAGGCGGTCTGCAGGAAGTCGCGGCGGACCTCCCACTCGGGCTTGCGGCGGCGCAGGCGGTCGCTCATGGCGGCGAGCCAGCGCACGTAGTGAATGCGGGCTTCGGTGGTGAAAAAATGGGGCTCTGGCGGGGCCTGGTTGGCAATGGCTGAACTCAGCGCGGTGCGCACGGAGTCCATCAGGGGCTCCTCCAGCTGCCCACCCGCATGCGCCAGCGAAGGTACTGCCAGCCACGCTGCTGGTGCCGACAGGGCCGCCAGGCATGCGCGCCGGGACACGCCGCCCCCATTGTCGAGGGGCGTACCTGCCACAGAAACCAGCCGCGCCCCGTTCATACCGCCATGCGGCCCTTCACGTGGGCCAGGATGTCTGCCGTGGCCACCTTGGTGGCCGCTGAGTCGCGGCGGTGCTGGTACTCGACCACACCCTCCTTGAGACTCTTGTCGCCAATGGTCACGCGGTGCGGCACACCGATCAGCTCCCAGTCGGCAAACATGGCACCGGGGCGCTCGCCCCGGTCGTCCAGGATCACGTCGACGCCCGCAGCCAGCAGGTCGGCATAGAGCTGCTCGGCCGTGGCCTTGACGGCCTCGCTGCGGTCCATGCCCACGGGGCAGACCACCACGGTGAAGGGGGCAATCGCGTCGGGCCAGATGATGCCGCGCTCGTCATGGTTCTGCTCGATGGCCGCAGCGGGCAAGCGCGTGACGCCAATGCCGTAGCAGCCCATTTCAAAAAATGCGGGCCTGCCATCGTCGCCGAGGAAGGTGGCGTTCATATCCTTGCTGTACTTGGTGCCCAGGTAGAACACATGACCCACTTCAATACCGCGCTCGATCGCCAGTTCACCCTTGCCGTCGGGCGAGCGGTCGCCTGCCACCACGTTGCGCAGGTCGGCCACGGCGTCGGGCTCGGGCAGGTCGCGGCCCCAGTTGACTCCAGTGATGTGGAAGTCCACCTCATTGGCGCCGCAGATCCAGTCAGCCATCAGGGCGACTTCGCGGTCGGCCACGACCTTCAAAGGCTTCTTCAGGCCGATGGGGCCCAGGTAACCGGGCTTGCAGCCGAAATGGTCTTCGATTTCGCCCACCGTGGCAAAACGGAAACCCGCCAGCCCCGGCACCTTGCCCACCTTGATCTCGTTCATGTCGTGGTCGCCGCGCAGCAGCAGCAGCCAGACCTGGGTCTTGACAATTTCGCCGGCTTCGTTGGTTTCGTCTGTGGCCAGCACGAGCGACTTGACCGTAGTGTTCAGAGGCACGCCGAGCAGTTCTGCCACATCTGCGCAAGTGCTCTTGCCAGGCGTAGCCGTTTTTGCCAACGCCTGAGTGGCTGCGCCGCGTGGACCGGCAGGGGCCAGCGCTTCGGCCTTTTCCATGTTCGCTGCGTAATCGCTCTCTGGGCAGTAGACGATGGCGTCTTCGCCCGTGGCGGCGATCACCTGGAACTCTTCGGAGAGGTCACCACCAATGGCGCCACTGTCGGCCGCCACGGCGCGGTAGGTCAGGCCAAAGCGGTCAAAAATGCGGCGGTAAGCCTGCGCCATGACCTGGTAGCTGGCCTTGGCCGAGGCTTGGTCGCGGTCGAAGCTGTAAGCATCCTTCATGATGAACTCGCGGCCGCGCATCAGGCCGAAGCGCGGACGGCGCTCGTCGCGGAACTTGGTCTGGATCTGGTAGAAGTTCTTCGGCAGTTGCTTGTAGCTCTTGAACTCCTGGCGCGCGATGTCAGTGATCACTTCTTCGCTGGTGGGCTGCACCACGAAGTCGCGCCCGTGGCGGTCCTGGATGCGAAGCAACTCGGGGCCCATCTTTTCGAAGCGGCCCGTTTCCTGCCACAGCTCAGCGGGCTGCACCACAGGCATGGTCAGCTCCACGGCACCTGCACGGTTCATTTCCTCGCGCACGATGGCCTCTACCTTGCGGATCACCCGCAGCCCCATAGGCATGTAGTTATAGATGCCAGCGCCCAGCTTCTTGATCAGCCCCGCCCGCGTCATGAGTTTGTGGCTGACCACTTCGGCATCCGCCGGAGCTTCCTTGAGGGTGGAAATAAAGAATTGGGAGGCTTTCATCGGAATCGATTGCAGGCAGAACGGGGCCGTCCACTTGCTGCGCGCTAGGCGCCGTGCATAATGGACACAGTTTAAAAATTTGGGGTTTGATTATGCTTGACCGGGACGGCTTTCGGCCGAACGTCGGCATCATCCTGCTCAACCAGAAAAACCAGGTGTTCTGGGGCAAGCGTATACGCACCCACAGCTGGCAGTTTCCGCAGGGTGGCATTGACCGGGGAGAAACCCCCGAGCAAGCCATGTTCCGTGAACTGCATGAAGAAGTGGGCTTATTGCCCAACCACGTACGCGTGGTGGCCCGCACCCGGGACTGGTTGCGCTATGAGGTGCCTGACCGGTACATCCGCCGCGATGCACGCGGACACTACAAGGGCCAGAAACAAATCTGGTATCTGCTTCAACTGGTAGGACACGACTGGGACCTGAACCTGCGTGCCACCAACCATCCGGAATTCGACGCCTGGCGCTGGAATGACTACTGGGTTCCGCTGGATGTCGTGGTCGAATTCAAGCGTGGCGTCTATGAAATGGCGCTGACGGAACTGGCCCGCTTCCTGCCTCGCCACGAGCAGCGCAACCGCTACCTGCGCAGTGGCATGCGCACGCGCGAGGGCGAACACGCGGGCACCATGTTTCGGACGGGCTCCATGCTGATCAATCCGGGCATGGAGCTTCCACCGGGGGCCAGTTTCGATCCGGATCCGCAGAACAGTGTGCCCGGAGAGCTAGACGGACTGCCTGCGGTCACCACGCCGCGTTAATTCATTGGCGAGGTGATCGCCAGTCCCATGAAAAACGCCTGCAAATCGCAGGCGTTTTTGTTGGTGGAATGATGGTGTCTTTGAGAAGCTACGTTGGCTGCTGGCTTTCGCCGTCAGCTGGCGGCCAGCACCATGTTGTCTCGATGCACCATCTCTGGCTCGGCAACGTAACCCAGCAGCTTTTCGAATTCGGTCGAAGGCTTGCGGCACAGCATTCTGGCCTCGGCCGCAGCATAGTTGGCCAGGCCACGGGCAATTTCGGTGCCGGATGCGTCGCGCACGGCAATCACGTCGCCGCGCGAAAAGTCACCCTCCACAGCCGTCATACCGATAGGCAGCAGACTCTTGCCTTCATCACGCACCTTGGCCGCAGCCCCCGCGTCCACCACCACCGAGCCGCGCAATTGAAGGTGGTCGGCCATCCACTGTTTGCGGGCTTGCTTTTTTTGCGTCTGGGCCACAAGGAGCGTACCCAGCGCCTCCCCTTGAACGAGGCGAACCAGCACATCGGATTCGCGCCCCCAGGCAATGACCGTGGAGGCGCCAGAACCAGCAGCACGCTTGGCCGCGAGGATCTTGGTGATCATGCCGCCCTTGCCAATGCTGGAACCCGCACCACCGGCCATGGCCTCCAGCGCTGGGTCGCCGGCCTTGGCTTCGTGCACAAACTGCGCGGACGCATCGCGGCGCGGGTCGGCCGTGTACAGGCCCTTCTGGTCGGTGAGGATGATCAGCGCGTCGGCCTCGACCAGGTTCGCCACCAGTGCGCCCAGGGTGTCGTTGTCGCCGAACTTGATTTCGTCGTTGACGACGGTGTCGTTCTCATTGATCACCGGCACCACGCCCAGGCGCAAGAGCGTCAGCAGGGTCGAGCGCGCATTCAGGTAGCGCTCGCGGTCGGCCAGGTCCGCGTGGGTGAGCAGCACCTGCGCGCTACCCATGCCTTGCTCGCGCAGCTTGGTTTCGTACATCTGCGCCAACCCCATCTGCCCAACGGCAGCGGCGGCCTGCAGCTCGTGAACTTCGTTCGGCCGCGTGGTCCAGCCCAAGCGCTTCATGCCTTCGGCAATGGCACCGCTGGACACCATCACAACCTCGCGCGGCACCCCACCATCGCCACGCACCAGAGCCGCCAGCTGACGGCTCCACTCGCCAATGGCGGTTTCGTCGAGGCCACGGCCCTCGTTGGTCACAAGACTGGAGCCTACCTTGACCACGATGCGGCGGGCGTCACGCAATACGCTGGAAACCATTTTTTAAGTATTTTTGGTCGCTAGCGCTTATCCAAAAAGCGCCAATAGCTATTATTAATATAGCAAATGAGAACGCAGACCGTGACTGCAAATCAGGCTGGCGCATCCCCTGCAAAACGTGGATCAATTTCCACTGGCTCGTTCTCCACCCGCTGTTCGGACTGCACATGGCGGAAGATCGCATGGATCAGCGGCTCGCAGCCTTCACGCGTCAGGGCAGAAATCTCAAACACCGGCCCCTTCCACTTGAAGCGCTTGACGAAGTCCTTCACACGGGCTTCCCGCTCTTCGGTGGGCACCATGTCCAGCTTGTTCAGCACCAGCCAGCGCGGCTTGTTGTACAACTGCTGGTCATACTTCTTGAGCTCGTTGACGATGGCTTTGGCCTGGGCCACCGGGTCCACCGCATCGTCGAAAGGCGCCAGATCCACAATGTGCAGCAGCAGGCGGGTGCGCTGCAGATGGCGCAGAAACTGGTGCCCGAGGCCCGCACCTTCCGAAGCGCCTTCGATGAGACCGGGAATATCAGCCACCACAAAACTCTGCTCCGGCCCCACGCGAACCACACCCAGGTTGGGATGCAGCGTCGTAAAGGGGTAGTCTGCAATCTTGGGGCGGGCGTTGGACACCGCCGTGATGAAGGTGGACTTACCCGCATTGGGCATGCCCAGCAGGCCCACGTCGGCCAGCACCTTCAACTCCAGCTTCAGGTTCTTCTTCTCGCCGGGCCAGCCTGGTGTCTTCTGGCGCGGGGCCCGGTTGATAGCGCTCTTGAAGCGCATATTGCCAAAGCCGCCATCACCACCCTTTGCAATGGTGATGACCTCGCCCGGGTTCAGCAGCTCGTAGAGCACCTCGCCCGTTTCGGCGTCTGTGATGATGGTGCCGACCGGCATCTTGAGGGTGATGTCGGCACCAGCCGCACCAAACATATCCGATCCCATGCCATGCTCGCCCCGCTTGGCCTCGTGCCTGCGCGAATAGCGAAAGTCCACCAGGGTGTTCAGGTTCGGATCAGCCACGGCAAAAACATGCCCGCCGCGACCACCGTCCCCGCCGTTGGGACCGCCGAATTCCTTGTACTTTTCGTGCCGAAAAGACACGCAGCCATTGCCACCATCACCGGCGGCAATGTCAATAAAGGCTTCATCGACGAACTTCATGGGATATCCAGTTTACAAAAGGGCGCAGCACCAGCAGCAGACTGCCTGATTCTGTCGGAACTGCGGAACGCCTTGCAGGCGCCGTCTGCCGACGACTTGAGCGCCATCGTACAGACCAAACAACAAAGCCCCGGCAAAGCGGGGCTTCGATGGCTACCAGAGGAATGAACCTCAGGCAGGAGTCACATTGACCGTAGACTTGGACAACGCACCCTTGGTGCCGAACGACACGTGGCCGTCCACCAGGGCGAACAAGGTGTGGTCCTTGCCCACGCCGACATTGTTGCCGGGGTGGAAACGTGTGCCACGTTGGCGCACGATGATCGAGCCAGCGCTGATCAGTTCACCACCGAACGCCTTGACACCCAGCATCTTTGGCTTGGAGTCACGTCCGTTTCGCGTAGAGCCGCCGCCTTTTTTCTGTGCCATGACTAGCTCCTTCGATTAAGCAGCAATCGCACCGATTTGCAGTTCAGTGAACTGCTGGCGATGGCCTTGGCGTTTTTGATAGTGCTTGCGACGGCGCATCTTGAAGATGTGCACTTTGTCGTGCTTGCCGTGGGCCACGACAGTGGCTTTCACGGTTGCGCCGGACACCAGGGGCGTACCAACCTTCAGTTCAGCGCCGTTGCCGACAGCCAGAACCTGGTCGATCACAATTTCCTGGCCTACGTCCGCAGCAATCTGTTCTACTTTAATTTTTTCGCCGGAAGCAACGCGATACTGCTTGCCGCCGGTTTTTATGACCGCGTACATGTTGACCTCTTGATATGAGTTCTGCAGACGAATTTCCGCAGAGCCCAAGAGTATAGCGCATTGCTATACAACACACCACCCCCGCGTTCAGCGACAGCGCCGCCACCTCGGTGGTCGCAACGAAGAGCCTCCGGGGCTTCCTATAATTCGGTCTCTTTCTGTGACCACCATCTTGACTGACCACACCGCCCCCGCAGCATCCCCTCTCTTGCTCGTTGCACAAGACATGCACGAGGTCGACAAGGTCATTGGTCAGCGCCTGACGTCCAGCGTACCCCTGGTGGCCCAGATATCGCAGTACATCATTGCCGCTGGCGGAAAACGCCTGCGACCGGCACTGCTGCTGATGGTCTGCGGCGCCTTGGGCTATAAGGGAGCACATCGGCACAGCCTCGCGGCCGTCGTCGAGCTGATCCACACCGCCACACTGCTGCACGACGATGTCGTGGATGCATCCACCCTGCGCAGGGGCCGCCCCACGGCGAACGAAACCTTTGGCAACCCAGCCAGCGTGCTTGTTGGCGATTTTCTGCACACCCGCTCCTTCCAGATGATGGTCGAGGCAGGCAGCATGCGGATCATGGAAATACTCTCGGAGGCCACCAACGTGATCGCCGAGGGTGAGGTGTTGCAGCTGATGAACATGCATGACGCATCGCTCGACGAAGCGGGCTACCTGCGCGTCATTCGCTCTAAAACCGCCAAACTGTTTGAAGCCAGCGCACGCCTCGGCGCAGTCCTCGCAGAGAGCTCGCCTGAAATTGAGGAAGCATGCGCAACCTACGGACAAGCGTTGGGCACCGCTTTCCAGATCATTGACGACGTCCTCGACTACGACGGAGATGCGACTGAGATGGGGAAAAACCTGGGGGACGATCTGCGCGAAGGCAAGTCCACCCTCCCCCTCATCGCTGCCATGGAGCGTGGCACCGAAATTCAGGCACAGGTCGTGCGCCAAGCCATTGAACAAGGCTCGACCGACCAACTGGCAGACATCGTGCAAATCGTCCGCGAGACCGGCGCACTGGAAGTCACACGGGCCGCCGCCTTTGGCGAGGCCCGCCGGGCCATGGCGGCTGCAGAGCAATTACCAACCAATGCATATTCAGCAGCTTTGCTAGAATTGGCCGCACAGTTGCTGGCAAGACGCAACTGATCTGGCCATTGCATCAGCTTCTGAGCGCAATCGCGCCACACGGGGTGTAGCTTAGCCTGGTAGAGCGCTACGTTCGGGACGTAGAGGCCGGAGGTTCGAATCCTCTCACCCCGACCATAAATACAAGTGCATTTTCAGCAATAGCACCCTTTTTGTGGTGCTGTTGCCAATCTCGAATCTCTGTACAGCCTTCAGATGATCGGTGATGATAGGATGGTTTCTTTTCCACACCTAACATATTTCCGGTTACATGGCCGCTGTCGATACTGCCCCCAAAGAAGCCTCCGCAGTGGCCCTCCCCGGATTGGGCAGGGCCCTGATGTCTGCTGGCAAGCTGACCCAAAAGGCAGCAGAGGACATTTACAAAAAATCACAAACTAGCCGAACCAGCTTTATTGCCGAACTGACCGGTTCTGGGGCAGTGTCAGCTGCCGACTTGGCCCATACCGTGTCGGCTGTGTTTGGCGCACCCTTACTCGATCTGGATGCGATTGATCCGTTACGGCTTCCGAAAGAACTGCTCGACGGCAAGATATGCCAAGCATATCGGGTTGTTGTGCTCAGCAAACGGAATAATCGCCTGATTGTTGCGACTGCAGACCCTACGGACCAGGAAGCAGCTGAAAAAATAAAATTCACCACCCAGATGGGGGTGGACTGGATTATTGCGGAGTATGACAAGCTCAGCCGCCTGGTAGAAACCACCACCAAATCGGCCAGTGAATCTTTGGAAACACTGACGGGTGGTGGCGGTGATTTTGAATTTGACGACGCACCCATCGAAGAGGCACCAGACAACAACGACACCGGGGCTACTGATGTAGAAGATGCTCCCATCGTCAAGTTCTTGCACAAAATGCTGCTGGACGCATTCAATATGCGTGCGTCGGATTTGCATTTTGAACCTTATGAGCATCAATACCGCGTGAGATTTCGGATTGATGGTGAATTGCGCGAAATCGCGTCCCCACCAATAGCCATCAAAGATAAACTCGCATCTCGTATCAAGGTGATTTCTCGCCTGGATATTTCTGAAAAGCGGGTACCGCAAGACGGGCGCATGAAACTCAAGGTGGGCCCGGACAGAGTCATTGATTTCCGGGTCAGTACCCTCCCGACTTTATTTGGGGAAAAGATTGTTATCCGTATTCTGGACCCCAGCAGCGCCAAGCTGGGTATTGATGCATTGGGCTATGAGCCCCAGGAGAAAGAGCGCCTGCTCGAAGCCATTGGTCGGCCCTATGGAATGATTCTGGTCACGGGCCCCACAGGCTCCGGTAAAACCGTTTCCCTTTATACCTGCTTGAATCTTCTCAACAAGCCAGGCGTCAATATTGCCACAGCGGAAGACCCATCCGAAATCAATCTTCCAGGCGTTAACCAAGTCAATGTGAATGAAAAGGCTGGACTAACCTTTGCGGTAGCCCTCAAATCCTTTCTGCGGCAAGATCCCGACATTATCATGGTCGGCGAAATCCGTGATCTGGAAACTGCGGACATTTCCATCAAAGCAGCACAAACGGGGCATTTGGTGTTATCAACGCTTCACACCAATGATGCCCCCACCACTTTGACGCGCATGCGCAATATGGGGATTGCCCCGTTCAACATTGCTTCCAGCGTTATTCTCATCACAGCGCAGCGCTTGGCACGCAGGTTGTGTCCCGTCTGCAAAGCGCCCGCAGATATACCACATGAATCGCTGCTCGAAGCAGGGTACAAAGAAGAAGAAATTGATGGAAGCTGGGTCACGTACCGCCCCGTAGGCTGCTCCGCTTGCAACAACGGATATAAGGGACGGGTCGGCATCTACCAAGTCATGCCGATCTCTGAGGACATCCAACGTATCATCCTGCGCGACGGGAGTGCACTTGAAATCGCCGAGCAGGCGAGAGCAGAAGGCGTGCGCTCACTCCGCGAATCCGGCCTGCACAAGGCAAGACTGGGCTTCACTTCGCTGGAAGAAGTGCTTGCCGTCACCAACGAATAACGACTAGAGGGTCCAGCATGGCAACCGCTGCATCACGGGATATCAAGGATTTTGTCTTTGAATGGGAAGGCAAAGATCGCCACGGCAAGATAGTGCGGGGCGAGGTGCGTGCATCTGGCGAGAACCAGGTGCAAGCCACGCTCCGCCGCCAGGGCGTTTTTCCCACAAAGATCAAGAAACGCCGGATGCGCTCTGGCAAAAAGATAAAGCCCAAAGACATCGCGTTGTTCACGCGTCAGCTTGCCACAATGATGAAAGCAGGCGTTCCACTTCTGCAATCATTTGATATTGTGGGACGAGGGAATACCAACGCAAGTGTTACCAAACTACTCAACGACATCCGCTCCGATGTCGAAACAGGGACTTCCCTGAATTCTGCTTTTCGCAAGCATCCAATGTATTTCGACAGTCTTTACTGCAACCTTGTGGAGGCAGGCGAAGCGGCCGGTATTTTGGAAGCTCTGCTGGACCGTTTGGCCACTTACATGGAAAAAACGGAGGCCATCAAATCAAAAATTAGATCGGCTTTGATGTATCCCATTTCCGTGATCATCGTTGCCTTTGTGGTGGTTACGATCATCATGATTTTTGTGATTCCTGCATTCAAGGAAGTTTTTTCATCGTTTGGGGCCGATTTGCCTGCCCCTACACTTTTCGTGATGGGTATTAGTGAAATCTTCGTAAAGTGGTGGTGGTTAATCTTCGGTGTGATTGGTGGAGGCTTTTTCTTTTTCATGCAGGCCTGGAAAAGAAATGAGAAGATGCAGATGTTCATGGACCGCGTGCTATTGAAGATTCCGATCTTTGGAGCCTTGATTGATAAATCCTGTGTTGCACGCTGGACGCGTACTCTGTCCACGATGTTTGCGGCAGGGGTCCCACTGGTTGAAGCTCTGGACTCAGTCGGTGGTGCTTCGGGCAATTCGGTGTATTCCATGGCAACCGAAAAAATCCAGCAGGAAGTCTCTACCGGTACCAGCCTGACCGCAGCCATGGGCAACGCAAATATTTTTCCTTCCATGGTCCTTCAGATGTGCGCCATCGGGGAAGAATCAGGTTCCATTGACCATATGCTGGGCAAGGCTGCGGATTTCTATGAGGCAGAAGTGGACGAAATGGTGGCTGGCTTGTCCAGTCTGATGGAGCCCATCATCATCGTGTTCCTGGGTACGCTGATTGGCGGCATCGTCGTCTCCATGTACCTCCCAATCTTCAAACTCGGCCAAGTTGTGTAATGGAGATGCCCGTTTGGTGGAATGCAAGTTTGGGCGGAATATTGGGACTTCTGATCGGTAGCTTTCTCAATGTGGTCATCTACCGGCTTCCCAAAATCATGGAACGCCAGTGGGCTGAGGAAATCCGGGCAGCGCAGGCGCAGAGCGCGCAAGGAGATGCCAGCGCCGCGCTTCATGAGGAGCGGTTTAGCCTCATGGTTCCCCGTTCCCGGTGCCCCTCGTGTGGGCACATGGTCCAGTGGTACGAGAACATCCCTGTTTTGAGCTACCTTTTTCTGCGCGGGCGCTGCTCCGCGTGCAAGGTGCGGATCTCGGTACGCTATCCCTTGATCGAGATGGCGACGGGGGCTCTTTTTTTCCTGTGCATCCAGCGCTGGGGGATGACGCCCACGGGGTTCGTCTGGTGCGGGTTCTCGGCAGCCTTGGTCGCCTTGGCGTTCATCGACTGGGATACCACCCTGCTCCCGGACGACATCACTTTGCCGTTGCTGTGGGCTGGCCTGCTCGCTTCCGCGCTGCAGTGGATTGAGGTGCCCTTGTATGCCTCCGTGCTCGGCGCGGCAGCGGGGTATCTTTCGCTCTGGCTGGTTTACTGGGGATTCAAGCTCGCCACGGGTAAGGAAGGCATGGGCTATGGGGATTTCAAGCTGTTTGCCGCACTGGGTGCTTGGTTTGGCTGGCAGGCGCTGATCCCCATCATCCTGATGTCCTCAGTCATCGGTGCCGTCATCGGTATCGGGATGAAAGTCTTCAGCAGCCTGCGTGAGGGCGGCTACATCCCTTTCGGCCCCTTCCTGGTCGGCGCTGGTTTTACCGCCATGGTGTTTGGCCCCAACGCAATCCTTAACGCTGTCTTGAACCTTCTGGGCCTATAAACGATGAATCCGCGCAGGCGCCCCTTGCGCCTTGGCTTGACCGGGGGCATTGGCAGCGGAAAGAGCACGGTGGGCGGCATGTTCGCCGCGCTGGGAGGCAGCCTGATCGATGCAGACCAGCTGGCTCGCGACGTGACAGGCCCGCAAGGAGCGGCCATGGACGCAATCAGAGCCACTTTCGGGGCAGACTTCGTGGATGCCTCCGGAGCACTGGACCGTGCGCGAATGCGTGCTCTGGTCTTCAGCCACCCCGAGGCACGCGCCCAGCTCGAAGGGATCGTGCACCCTCTGGTTACACTGCATAGCAACGCGAAGGCCCAGCAGGCTGCGGACCAAGGTCATGCCCTGATCGTGTTTGACATCCCGTTGCTGGCGGAGTTCGGCCGGTGGGCCCGCAGGCTCGATGCTGTCGTGGTGGTGGATTGCTCTGCAGAAACGCAGATCAAGCGGGTCATGCAACGCAGCGGCCTGGCGCGAGAGGTGGTGCAAGGCATCATCGCCTCGCAGGCAAGCCGCACGGCGCGCCGCGCCGTGGCAGATGCCGTGATTGCCAACGACAGGGATTGCTCGCTAGAGGACCTGCGCCTGCAGACCCGGCAAGTGGCCACGCTGTTCGGGCTATGATGCGAACGAAACCGTTTGTGCTTTCACCCCATGCCGTGCGCCACCGGCGTCAGAATACTCCCTGAGCCCCCAGGAACCCGCCAGCGTGATCCTTTACGAATATCCCTTTAACGAGCGTCTCAGAACCTATCTGCGGCTTGAGCAGTTGTTCCGCCGGTTGGGAGAACTGATTCCCCGCTCCCACGCGCTCGACCACCACTTTGCGCTGGTCACCATCTTCGAAATCATGGATGTGGCGGCACGGGCCGACCTCAAGTCGGATGTGCTCAAGGACATCGAGAAGCACAAGCACCAGCTCGATAGCTACCGTGGCAATCCCTCGATCTCCGAAGCGGCCCTTGACGCAGTCATTGCCCAGCTCGACCGTTGTTTCACAGCTCTCAACACCCAATCAGGCAAGTCCGGACACCTGCTCACCGAAAACGACTGGCTGATGAGCATCCGCAGCCGGGTGGGCATTCCCGGTGGCACCTGCGGGTTCGATTTGCCTGCGTATTACGCGTGGCAGCACCATGAACCGGGTGTGCGCCAGCAGGCCCTCGAAGAGTGGGCATCGACCCTGGCCCCGCTGGCCGAATCCATCTATGTGTTGCTCAAGCTGCTGCGCGACTCTGGCGTTCCCCAGAAGGTGGCAGCAGAGCGCGGTCAATTTCAGCAGAACCTGCCGCAGGGCCGCACATTCCAGTTGCTGCGCCTGCGCATTGACCCGGCCCTGAACCTGATTCCCGAGATCAGCGGCAACCGCCTGATCGTCTCGGTGCGGCTCATGCGGCTGGAAAGTGATGGGCGCCTGCATGCCAGCAATGAAGATGCGGCCTTCGAGCTGACCCTGTGCGCGTAAGCTGCGGCGCCAGATAGGCAGCAGGCAAGGACATTGAGAACGACGACGAGCATGGCCAACTCTACGCACACCCAACCACGAGCACGCATCGTCACCTGCCCCAGTTGTGGCGGTGACAGTATCTACAGCCCCGCCAACGTGTACCGCCCATTCTGCAGCGAGCGGTGCAAGCAGATCGACCTCGGCGCCTGGGCCAGCGAGGATTTCCGCATGCCTGCAGAGGCTCCACCCGCCGACGAACCTTATGGCGATCCTCGCCTGCAGCACTGACCTCGACTGGTAATCGCTCAGAATTTCAAGCGAAATTGGGTTCTAGCGCTTACCGGTGAAGCGCTAGTAGCCATCAATTCAGCAGCAAACGAAAGTCACTCCGGCGAATATTCCAGGCCACGCTCTTCAGCGAGCCACTGCAGCACCGGGTAGGCACCGGGCAGCACCGGTGACACCGTCAGTGGCATCTGCTGCCACTCCATGGTCTGTCCTTCGCGCATTTCGAACTCGCCCGACCATTCCCAGACCTTGCACCAGTGCAGGCGCACCAGGGCATGTGGGTAGTCGTGTTCCGTGACTTTCCAGACACTGGCAGCGCCAATGATCACGCCCAGCTCTTCAACCAGCTCGCGGCGCAGCGCCTGTTCCACGGTCTCACCCGCTTCGAGCTTGCCGCCCGGAAACTCCCAGTACCCTGCATAAGGTTTGCCCGGTGGCCGTGTAGAGAGCAGCATCGCGTCATCAGCCCGCAGCAGGATGCCCACGGCCACCTCGGTGTGCTTGTTGCGCTCCACGGTTGCGGCAGGTGCCTCGGATATGGTCACGGCATCAACCATCGTGGCGCCCCGCATAGTCACGCGCAAACTGGTAGGCCACACGGCCACTGCGCGAGCCGCGCTCCAGCGCCCAGACCAGCGCCTCGGGCCGGGCCGCTGCAATCGCGGCGCCAGAGACACCGAAGGAGGCCAGCCACTGGGCGACGATGGTCAGGTACTCCTCCTGGCTGAAAGGGTAGAAGCTCACCCACAGGCCAAACCGCTCTGACAGCGAAATCTTCTCCTCGACCACTTCACCGGGGTGCACTTCGCCATCAGCAGTGTGGGTGTACGTGAGGTTTTCAGCCATGTATTCGGGCAACAGGTGGCGCCGGTTGCTGGTGGCGTAGATCAGCACATTGGGCGTGGCGGCGGCCACCGATCCATCCAGGATCGACTTGAGCGCCTTGTAGCCGGGCTCGCCGTCTTCAAAGCTCAGGTCATCGCAAAAGATGATGAATTTCTCGGGCCGGTCGGCCACCACATCCACGATATCCGGCAGGTCGACCAGGTCCGCCTTGTCCACCTCGATCAGGCGCAGGCCCTGCCCGGCGTACGCATTCAGGCAGGCCTTGATGAGCGACGACTTGCCGGTTCCACGCGCACCGGTCAGCAGCACGTTGTTGGCAGGCTTGCCCAACACAAACTGCTCGGTATTGCGCTGAATTTTTTCCTTTTGCCCGTCGATCTCTTTGAGATCCGCCAGCTGCATCGCGGCCACATGGCGCACGGGCTCCAGGGTGCCGTGTCCACTGCTGCGCTTGCGGTAACGCCAGGCGATGGACAAAGACCAGTCCGGCGCTCCCAGGGGCTGGGGCAGCACAGACTCGATGCGGGCGATCAGCTGCTCGGCCCGCTCGATCAGATGTTCAAATTTTTGATTCATTTCGGGCCTAGCGCCTATCTATCAAGCGCCAAAAGCTATCAAATTAGGAGCATTCTTTACGAACGATAGTCCGCATTGATGGTGACGTATTCGTGGCTGAAATCGCAGGTCCACACCGTGTCGGAGGCCTCGCCCCGACCCAGCAGCACGCGCACTGTGATCTCGCTTTGCTTCATCACGCGCTGGCCGTCTTCCTCGCGGTAGGCGGGGTTGCGTCCGCCCTGAATGGCCACGTGTACGTCGTCCAGGTACAGATCGATACCGGTCTGGTCGAGGTCGTCAATGCCCGCGTAGCCCACGGCCGCGAGGATGCGGCCCAGGTTTGGGTCGCTGGCATAAAACGCGGTTTTGACCAACGGCGAATGGGCGATGGCGTACGCCACCTTGCGGCACTCTTCGCCGGTCTTGCCACCTTCTACCTGCACGGTGATGAACTTGGTGGCGCCTTCGCCGTCGCGCACAATGGCCTGGGCGAGCTTTTGCGATACCGCCAGCATGGCGGCCTTGAGGGCCTGGCCCTCGGCGCTTGCCAGAGAAGTGATGGGCGCATGCGCGGCCTTGTTGGTCGCCACCACCACAAATGAATCGTTGGTGGAGGTGTCGCCATCGATGGTGACGCGGTTGAACGAGCCGTCGGCCAGTTCGCGAGCCAGCTGCTGCATGACGGCAGGGGCCACGCAGGCGTCCGTGGCCATGAAGCCGAGCATGGTGGCCATGTTGGGCCGGATCATGCCCGCGCCCTTGCTGATGCCGGTGATGGACACGGTGGCACCACCAATCTGCACTTGGGCAGAAAAGGCCTTGGGCAAGGTGTCCGTGGTCATGATGCCTTCTGCGGCGCGCGCCCAGTGGCCCGGCTGCGCGTCGGCAATGGCGGCGGGCAGGCCTGCCTCGATGCGGTCGTTGGGCAGCGGCTCCATGATCACGCCGGTGGAAAACGGCAGGATCTGCTCGGGCGCCACGCTGAGCTGGCGCGCGAGGGCAACGCAGGTGGCGCGCGCACGCGCCAGGCCATCAGCGCCCGTGCCAGCGTTGGCATTGCCGGTGTTGATCAGCATGGCACGGATGGGCTGTCCGCTGGCAAGGTGATCGCGGCTGATCTGCACCGGCGCCGCGCAAAAACGGTTCTGCGTGAACACGCCCGCCACGCTGGCGCCCTCATCCAGCAGGAACACGGTGAGATCCTTGCGGTTGGCTTTGCGCACACCGGCTTCGGCAACGCCAATGCGCACTCCAGCAATCGGGTGCAGATCAGCGGCAACGGGGGCAACGAGATTGACGGGCATGGGGGTCCTTCTGAAAAACTGCGGCCGATTATCCGGAAAACCGTGGCACGCCAATGAAAACACGGGCCGAAGCCCGTGTTGTGTGGATCAGGAAATCAGGCGAGCTTGCCGTGGCACTGCTTGTACTTCTTGCCGCTGCCGCAAGGGCAAGGATCGTTGCGGCCCACACGCATGCCCTCCGGCAGCGCCAAGTCCTGCGCCTGCGCATCCACCGTAGTTTCGACCTCGCCCGTTTCGGTCGGCGCGGTATAGGTCACGTTGGCAATGCTTTCGCCACGGTTTTCCATCTCTTGCGCGGCCTGGTCCAGCTGCTCCTGCGACTGAACCTGCACGGTCATGAGAATCTTGGTGACTTCGTTCTTGACCTGGTCGATCAGCTGGCGGAACAGCTCGAAGGCCTCGCGCTTGTATTCCTGCTTGGGTTGCTTCTGCGCATAGCCACGCAGGTGAATGCCCTGGCGCAGATAGTCCAGTGCGGAGAGGTGGTCGCGCCAATTGGAGTCGAAGCTCTGCAGCAGCACCATGCGCTCGAACTGCGTGAAGTTCTCGCGCCCAACCTGCGCCACCTTGGCGTCAAACGAGGCATGGGCAGCGGCCAGCACCTTCTCCAGGATTTCATCGTCGGTGATGGCGCTGGCGCCCTGCACCACCTGCTGCAAGGCAATCGACACCTGCCATTCTTCAGCCAGCACCTTTTCCAGCGCGGCGAGGTCCCACTGCTCTTCCACCGATTCGGCGGGCACATACTGGCGCACCAGATCGGTCATGCAGTCTTCGCGCATGGCAGCGATCACGTCCGACAGGTCGGCAGCATCCAGAATGTCGTTGCGCTGCTGATAGATCACCTTGCGCTGGTCGTTGGACACATCGTCGTATTCCAGCAGCTGTTTGCGGATGTCGAAGTTGCGGGCTTCCACCTTGCGCTGGGCCGACTCGATGCTGCGCGTCACGATGCCGGCTTCGATGGCTTCGCCATCGGGCATCTTCAGGCGGTCCATGATGGCCTTGACGCGGTCGCCCGCGAAGATGCGCATCAGAGAATCGTCCAGGCTCAGGTAGAAACGCGACGAGCCGGGGTCGCCCTGACGGCCCGAGCGGCCGCGCAGCTGGTTGTCGATGCGGCGGGACTCATGGCGCTCGGTCGCAATGATGCGCAAGCCACCCAGTTCCTTGACCTTCTCGTGATCGATCTTCCACTGCTCGCGCAACGCCTCCACCTTGGCAGCGCGCTCCGTTTCAGACAGGGACTCGTCGGCCTCGATGGCCGCCACATCCTTTTCAATGTTGCCACCCAGCACGATGTCGGTCCCGCGACCGGCCATGTTGGTCGCGATGGTGATCATGCCCGCACGGCCTGCCTGGGCCACGATGTCCGCTTCCCGTGCATGCTGCTTGGCGTTCAGCACCTGGTGCGGCAGGCCTTCCTTGTTCAGGAGCTGGTCGATGATTTCAGAGTTCTCGATCGACGTGGTGCCCACCAGAACGGGCTGGCCGCGCTCGTGGCATTCACGGATGTCCTTGATGGCGGCTTCGTACTTCTCGCGCGTGGTCTTGTAAACGCGGTCCAGCTGGTCGTCGCGGCGGCTGGGGCGGTTCGGCGGGATGACCACGGTTTCCAGGCCGTAGATTTCCTGGAACTCGTAAGCCTCGGTATCGGCCGTGCCGGTCATGCCGGCGAGCTTGTTGTACAGGCGGAAATAGTTCTGGAAGGTGATCGAAGCCAGCGTCTGGTTTTCGGCCTGGATGTTCACGCCTTCCTTGGCTTCCACGGCCTGGTGCAGGCCTTCGCTCCAGCGGCGGCCCGACATCAGGCGGCCGGTGAACTCGTCCACGATCACGATCTCACCGTTTTGCACCACATAGTGCTGGTCGCGGTGATACAGGTGGTTGGCACGCAGCGCCGCATACAGGTGGTGCATCAGCGTGATGTTGGCCGGGTCGTACACCGAGGCCCCCTCGGCAATCAGGCCCTGGCTGGCCAGGATGCGCTCAGCGCTCTCATGGCCCTGCTCTGTCAGGAAAACTTGGTGCGTCTTCTCGTCGAGCGTGAAGTCGCCAGGCTTGGTCACGCCTTCACCCGTGCGCGGGTCGGCTTCGCCTTCCTGGCGCACCAGCAGGGGCACCACCTTGTTCATGGCGATGTACATCGCCGTATGGTCTTCGGCCTGGCCGCTGATGATCAGCGGTGTGCGGGCTTCGTCGATCAGGATCGAGTCCACCTCATCGACGATGGCGAAGTTCAGGCCTTGCTGCACACGGTCGTGCGCCTCATAGACCATGTTGTCGCGCAGGTAGTCAAAGCCGTACTCATTGTTCGTGCCGTACGTAATGTCGGCGCGGTAAGCCTCCTGCTTTTGCTCGCGCGGCATGTTGGGCAGGTTGATGCCCACCGTGAGGCCCAGGAAGTTGTACAGGCGCCCCATCCACTGCGCATCGCGGTTGGCGAGGTAGTCGTTGACTGTCACCACATGCACACCCTTGCCCGACAGGGCATTGAGGTACACGGGCAAGGTGGCGGTGAGGGTCTTGCCCTCGCCCGTCCGCATTTCGGAGATCTTGCCAAAGTGCAGCGCCATGCCTCCCAGCAGCTGCACATCAAAGTGCCGCATCTTCATGATGCGCTTGGAGCCCTCGCGCACCACGGCAAAGGCTTCGGGCAGGATGTCATCCAGCGATTCGCCCTTGGCCACGCGCTCCTTGAACTCCTGCGTCTTGGCCTTGAGCTGCTCGTCCGACAGTTTCTCGTAGTCGGGCTCCATCGCGTTGATGCGGGTCACCGTCTTGCGGTACTGCTTGAGGAGCCGGTCGTTGCGGCTGCCGAATAGTTTGGTGAGGAAGTTGGTGGCCATGCGAACAGGACCGCCTGCCCCGCTGCAAGCAGCGCGTCAAGCGACCGAAATCCCTAAGATGAATTGAGTTCAGGTGGGTCCATCACCAAGGATTGCAAGCACTGCAATCCCGGGCCGTGAACACCGGACCCGCGATTTTACCTGCCTGCTGCAGGTGTGGCCGGCTGGCCGGGCGATGCGTGCGGCTGGATCGCCGCAACCTGCGCACCCGCAGCCGTGCCGCCAGCGCTGAGAAACTTCTGTGGGTCCTGGAAAACCCCTTGCACCAGCACCTCAAAGTGAAGGTGGGGACCGGTGGAACGCCCTGTGGTTCCCACTTCGGCAATCTTCTGGCCACGGCGCACGATGTCGCCCTGCTTGACCAAGGTGCGCGATGCGTGGGCGTAGCGCGTGACCAGCTGGTTGCCGTGGTCCACCTCGATCATGTTGCCGTAAGCCGGATGGTATTCCTGCGTCACGACTACACCCCCCGCAGCTGCCAGGATCGGTGTTCCGGTATCTGCCTGAAAATCCAGGCCCGTGTGCAAGGCCGACTGGCCGGTGATTGGGTCTACGCGCCAGCCAAACGCCGAGCCCGGCACCCGTCCGGTGACAGGTGCATGGGTAGGAATCATCTTCTTGCGGATGTGCTGATCAAAAAGGCGCGATTCGAGCACGGTCATCAAATCCACACGCTGGTTGGTCAGGCGCTCCAGCTCGTCAAGGGTGGATTGCAGTTCCTCCATGGAGAGATTGCGTGCACTGACCAACACCCCTCCACGCCCATCGGACTTCTGGACATCGGCCGGCGCCATGCCTGCAAGGCCCAGCACGCGGTCGCCCAAGGATTCCAGCTGCACCATGCGGGCCTGCATCTCGCCAACGCGGCGGGCCATGGCATCCAGATTGGCACGCATGAAACGGTCCCGCTCTGCAAACTCGTCCTTGACGACCAACCGCACCAATGACCCCACAATCGGCCAGCCTTCACGCGCGCCCTTGAGAAACACCCAGTGGTACAGCGTCGCAGCCACCAGCATGAGGCACAGCGACAGCAAGAGCCCTGCAAGGATCAGGCGGGTGCCCGACAAGTGAATGGCCCGGCTGCGCGCCAGCCTGGCGTCCGTGATAATCAGATGCACTACGAATTCTCCACGCCCGAAGACGCACACCATGAACCGCCGCCACTACGCCGTCACCCTGCAGCAAGCCAGCGAGGACTCTCCCACGCTGGCCAAGCTCACAGCGCTGACACGCGACTCCAGTGATCGGCTCAAGGCCATTGAAATGCTGATTCCTGCGGCGCTGCGCCCAGCGATCCAGGCCGGCCCCATTGATGGAGACTCCTGGTGCCTGCTCGTCAAAAGCAATGCCGCCGCGGCAAAAATACGCCAACTGCTGCCTGCTTTGCAGGCGCATTTGCGCAGCCGGGGGTGGGAGGTTAACGCGATTCGCCTGAAAGTTCAAACCTGACGGTCAACGCCAGGATCAGGGAATGCGGGGAGGAACAGGAGAAAACTGGTGCCGGTTGTCGGAATCGAACTGACGACCTACCGCTTACAAGGCGGGTGCTCTACCAACTGAGCTAAACCGGCGAAGGCTGCATTTTATCGTGGAAAAAGCAGCCTCAAAAAAACAAGGGGCGGTTATTTCACGCGCTTGAGCGATGGCCGAGCACCACCCGCAGCCGGAGGTGGTCGCGGCGCGTCACCCCCTTCGTCGCCATCTTTCCTGCCGTCATCCGCAGATACCAGCTGCACCACGCGGTCCTCGGAAGTTTGCGCTCCACTTGCAGCAGAAGCATCTTCGGAAGACACCGCTTCTGCCAGCACGGGCGCGATGGCCCCGGCAGCAGCCGCACCACCAGCAAGCACATCAACCGGAGGTGGAAACGCCATACCCTGCCCGTTTTCGCGGGCATAAATGGCGATCACCCGCCCCACCGGGACGAGGATCTCACGCGGCTTGCCGCCAAACCGGGCCTTGAACTCGATGAAATCGTTGCCCAGTTGCAAGGCACTCGTCGCATCAAAACTGATGTTCAGGACGATCTCACCATCCTTCACGTATTCACGAGGCACCTGCACCGAATCATCGACACGCACCGCCACATACGGCGTCAGCCCGTTGTCGGTGCACCACTCGTACAAGGCACGAATGAGGTACGGGCGTGTGGACGTAGATTCCTGTGCGGTCATGAAGGTGAAAGGCAACTGCTGTGAATAGGGAACGGGGCAGGCCGCAAGTTACTTGCGCATGACCTTCTCGGATGGGGTCAACGCCTCGATGTACGCAGGGCGCGAGAAGATGCGTTCTGCATACTTGAGCAGCGGAGCTGCATTCTTGCTGAGGTCGATGCCATAGTAGTCGAGGCGCCACAGCAGCGGGGCAATGGCCACGTCGAGCATGGAGAAGTTGTCACCCAGCATGTACTTGTTCTTGAGGAACACAGGGGCCAACTGCGTCAGGCGGTCACGGATGTGCGCACGCGCCTTTTCCAGCGCCTTTTCGTTGCCCTTGGTCGCGCGCGACTCCAGGATGTTCACGTGCACGAACAGCTCCTTCTCGAAGTTGAGCAGGAACAGGCGCACACGGGCGCGGTCTACGGGGTCGCCGGGCATCAGCTGGGGATGGGGGAAGCGCTCGTCGATGTACTCGTTGATGATGTTCGACTCGTACAGGATCAGATCGCGCTCGACCAGAATGGGAACCTGGCCGTAGGGGTTCATCACGCTGATGTCTTCGGGCTTGTTGTACAGGTCCACATCGCGGATTTCAAAGTCCATGCCCTTTTCGAACAGGACAAAACGGCAGCGGTGGGAGAAGGGACAGGTCGTACCCGAGTAAAGCACCATCATGGTGGGAGGCTCCTAAAAATCAAAAGAGTGGGACGCCAAAAGCGCCCACTCTGCAAAAAAACCAAGGCACCCCGAAGGGTGCTTTCAATGGATATGACTGCTGCGCGCGTTACTTCACATCTTTCCAGAAGGCTGCGTTGAGCCTCCAGGCAATCACCGTGAACACACCCAGGAAAATCAGCACCCAGACACCCACTCGCTTGCGGGTGTTTTGCGCGGGTTCTGCCATCCACTGCATGTAGTTCACCAAGTCACCCACGGTCTGGTCGTACTGCAGCGGGGTCATCAGACCAGGCCTGACCTGCTCCCAACCCTTGAAAACCTGGGTCTTGTGACCATGGCTTTCGTGCTCTTCAAACACTGGGCGGCGATCACCCTGCAGCTCCCACAACACGTGGGGCATGCCCACGTTGGGGAACACGAGGTTGTTCCAGCCGGTCGGCTTGGTTTCGTCGCGGTAGTAAGTACGCAGGTAGGTGTACAGGTAATCCGCACCCGAACCACCCGCGCCAGCACGCGAACGGGCGATCACGGTCAGATCGGGGGGATTGGCACCAAACCAGGCCTTGGCCTGCTTGGGATCAATCGCCGCCTTCATGGTTTCGCCGACCTTGTCCGTAGTGAACAACAGATTGTCCTTGACCTGCTGATCGGTCAAACCGATGTCTTTCAGGCGATTGAACCGCATGAACGCTGCAGAGTGGCAATTCAGGCAATAGTTGACGAAAACCTTGGCGCCATTTTGCAGCGAGGCCAGATCGTTCGTCTTGACGGGGGCCTTGTCCAGCGGAATGCCACCGCCCGCAGCCAGTGCAGAGCCAGCAGCCAGACCCAGGGCGGCCACCAGCGTGAGGATGATTTTCTTCATTGTTGTTATCTCCTGGGGCTCAGTGCGCCACAAAGGTCACGCGGTCAGGCACGGCCTTGGCCTCGCCAATACGGCTCCACCAGGGCATCAGCAGGAAGAACCCAAAGTAGAACAGCGTACCCACCTGCGACACACGTTCGCCAATGGGCGAAGGGGGTTGCACACCCAGGTAGCCCAGGATCAGGAAGATGATCACGAACACGCCATACAGGTACTTGTGCCAGTCGGGACGGTAGCGGATCGACTTCACCGGGCTGTGGTCCAGCCAGGGCAGGAAGAACAGGATGATCACGGCACCACCCATCACCACCACACCCCAGAACTTGGCGTCGATCGACAGCATCAGCACCACCGCCACGACGGCGGCACCGGCGATGCCGGCCTTGATGAAACTTGGCAACTTGGCCTTGAACACACCAAAGGCAGCACCCGCAAGCACACACAGCACCAGAACGTACATCATCTCGGTCGTGATCGCACGCAGCATCGAGTAGAACGGTGTGAAGTACCAGACCGGCGCGATGTGCAACGGCGTCACCAGCGGATCGGCCGGGATGAAGTTGTTGTACTCCAGGAAGTAGCCACCAAACTCAGGCGCAAAGAACACCACGGCCGTGAACGCCATCAGGAACATGCTCAGCGCGAAGATGTCGTGCACCGTGTAGTAGGGATGGAAAGGCACGCCATCGAGCGGCTTGCCATTGGCATCCTTGGGCGCCTTGGGGCCCTTGATTTCCACGCCATCGGGATTGTTGGAACCCACGTCGTGCAACGCCAGCAAGTGGGCCACCACCAAGCCGAGCAGCACCAGCGGGACAGCGATCACATGGAAGCTGAAGAAGCGGTTCAGCGTGGCATCGCCCACCACGAAGTCGCCACGGATCAGCAAGGCCAGATCAGGACCGATGAAGGGAATGGCAGCGAACAGGTTCACGATCACCTGGGCGCCCCAGTACGACATCTGGCCCCAGGGCAGCAGATAGCCCATGAAGGCCTCGGCCATCAGGCACAGGAAGATGGCGCAGCCGAAGATCCAGACCAGTTCGCGCGGCTTGCGGTAGCTGCCGTAGATAAGGCCACGGAACATGTGCAGGTACACCACCACAAAGAACGCTGAGGCGCCTGTGGAGTGCATGTAGCGGATCAGCCAGCCCCAGGGCACATCGCGCATGATGTACTCGACCGAAGCAAACGCCAGGCTGGCGTCGGGCTTGTAGTGCATGACCAGGAAGATGCCGGTCACGATCTGGATCACCAGCACAACGAGGGCCAGCGAGCCGAAGATGTACCAGAAGTTGAAGTTCTTCGGAGCGTAGTACTCCGACATGTGCACCTTGTAGGCGTCAAAAGCGGTCGGGAAGCGGTTCTCGAACCAGTTCGTGACCTTGGCGCCTGCCGAGGCGTTGGGGGAGATTTCCTTGAATTCAGCCATGTCGATTTACCTCAGGCCTTCTTGTCTTCGCCGATCAACAGCAGCGTGTCGGACAGGTACATGTGCGGCGGCACTTCCAGGTTGTCTGGCGCCGGCTTGTTTTTGAAGACCCGGCCGGCCACGTCGAACGTGGAGCCGTGGCAGGCGCACAGGAAGCCACCGTGCCAATCGTCTGGCAGCGAGGGCTGTGGACCGGTCTGGAATTTGTCTCCGGGCGAGCAGCCCAGGTGGGTGCAAATGCCCACGCCCACAAAAACTTCCGGCTTGATCGAACGGTGCTGGTTCTTGGCGTACTCGGGGGTGGGGTACGTCTTGCGATCCGACTTGGGATCGGCCAGCTGCGATTCTGTCTGAGCGAGGGACTCCATTTGTTGGGGAGTGCGCTTCAGGATCCACACGGGCTTGCCACGCCATTCAACGGTCAGCTTTTCGCCGGGCTGAAGGGCGGAGATGTCCACCTCTACAGCGGCACCGGCCGCTCTGGCTTTTTCCGAAGGCTGGAAACTACTGACGAAAGGCACTGCTACTGCCACTCCGCCAGCGGCACCGGCACATCCGGACGCAATCAGCCACGTCCTTTTACTGGTGTCGACTGGTGTGTCACTCATGGGGATCCTCGGTAAACATCGCTATTGTTGGGTCAACCGCGAATTGTAGCGGAGTGAAAATGGTTATTTCAAAGTGGGTGACTGTCTTGACAGGGCACCGCGCCGGGCAATACTCCGGCATTACCATTCAAACAAGGAGTACACCATGGGAATGATGCAGGAGTTCAGGGAGTTTGCGGTCAAAGGCAACGTAATCGACCTTGCCGTCGGCGTGATCATTGGGGGGGCATTCGGCAAGATCGTGGATTCGGTGGTGTCCGACCTGATCATGCCGGTGGTGGGGCTGGTGTTCGGCAAGCTCGACTTTTCCAATCTCTTTGTGGTGCTGGGCTCCGTACCACCAGGCACAGCCATAACGCTCGATGCCCTCAAGAAGGCAGGCGTGCCGGTGTTTGCCTATGGCAACTTCCTGACCGTGGCCGTCAACTTCATCATTCTGGCGTTCATCATCTTCATGATGATCAAGCAGATCAACCGCCTCAAGCGCGAAGCCCCTGCGCCAGCCCCCGAAGCCCCAGCCGCGCCCGCCGAAGACATCGTCCTGTTGCGCGAGATCAGAGATAGCTTGAAAAAATAACGCCCCCTGAGTCGCTTCGCGCCTTCCCCCTGAAGGGGGACGCCGCCAGCGCGGCGGGGTGGCTCTTGCGCGGCGGCCACTGGCTCGGAGCGCGCCAGTTTCAAAGCTCCTGCCCCCAGCAATCCGCTATCGAATTGATCGCTCTTGGCGCTTATTCACCAGCGCCAATGAGGCCTGTGTCACCCACAAAGTGTCCGCGCCATGCGCACGGCCTCGATGAGGCTTGCAGCATCGGCAATACCCTGCCCCGCTATGTCAAACGCGGTGCCATGGTCGGGGCTCGTGCGCACCAGGGGCAGGCCCAGGGTCACGTTCACCCCCTTGTCCACCCCGAGGTACTTCACCGGGATAAGCCCCTGGTCGTGGTACATGGCAATGACCACGTCGAACTCTCCAGCGCGATGGGGCGTATTGCGCGCGCGCATGAACACCGTGTCGGGAGCGAAGGGGCCCTGCACATCCAGCCCTTGCGCGCGCGCAGCGGCGATGGCCGGCGCAATCACCTCGGCTTCCTCGTTACCAAACAGCCCGCCCTCGCCTGCGTGGGGATTGAGCCCCGCCACCGCGATGCGCGGCGCCCGCCCCAGGCTGCGGACCAGGGCAGCGTGCGTGATTTGCAACGTCTGCAGGACGTTGTCCGTGGTGACCGCCGCAATGGCATCGCGCAGCGACATGTGGATGCTGACCAGCACCGTACGCAGCTCGTCGCTGGCGAGCATCATGCGCACGGGCATTTGCGCCAGCGATACCCTCTGGTGCGCGGCGGCCTCGGCCTGCAGCAGCTCGGTGTGGCCCGGAAATGCCACGCCCGCTGCCGCCAGGGCCTCCTTGTGCAAGGGCGCCGTGACCAGCCCCGCCACCTCGCCCCGCAACGCCGCGCGGGCGGCCCAGACCACGCTGTCTGCGGCGGCACGGCCAGCAGCGGCGCCAATCTGCCCCCAGGGCTGCGGGCCAGGAATGCCTGGCAACTGAAACACCGGAACACAGCGGGGCGGCACGCCCAGCACATTGGCAGGGTCGGTGATGTGCGCGACGGGCACCATCGGCACGCCGGGCCGCACGATGGCCTGGGCCGCACGCCGCAAGGTGGCGACATCGCCCACCACAAAACAGCCGTGCATATCGGCCGAAGCATCGCGAAAGGCCTTGGCCACGATTTCGGGGCCGATGCCGGCGGGATCACCCTGGGTAATGGCGAGAGGCTTCATGGAAGTTTGATTTCAGATAAAAAGTGACCCTAGCGCTTTATTGATAAGCGCAAATAGCTATTATTTTTATAGCAAAAACCCAGGCTACCCGCGATCAGGCAGGGTTGTCGATCTCGATGAATTGGTGGCCCAGACCCAACTGCCCTGCAACCTGCGCCGCCACCGCTGGTGCGCCATAGCGCTCGGTCGCGTGGTGCCCTGCGGCGATAAAACCCACCCCCATCTCGCGGGCCAAGTGCGCTTGGGGCTCGGAAATCTCGCCGGTGATGAACACGTCGGCCCCAGCCGCAATCGCCGCCTCGAAGTAGCCCTGCGCGCCACCCGTGCACCAGGCCACGCGGCAGACTGGCCGCTGCGCAGCAGCGCCTTCCGGCGGCACCCAGGTGACGGCACGGCCCAGGGCCTGCGCGACATGGTCGGCCAGGGCCTGCCCATCGGCAAAAGCGGCAGGCCCGGCAAAGCCCAGATCGTTCTCGCCAAACCGCGCGTCGGCCACGAGCCCCAGCACCCGGCCTAGCTGGGCGTTGTTGCCCAGTTCCGGGTGGGCATCCAGCGGCAGGTGGTAGGCAAACAGGTTGATGTCATGCGCGAGCAGCAACTGCAAACGCTGCTTCATCCAGCCCGTCACCCGGCCGTCTTGCCCGCGCCAGAATAGGCCATGGTGCACGAAGATGGCATCCGCTTGGGCAGCAATGGCCGCGTCGATCAGGGCGCGGCTGGCCGTCACGCCACTGACTATGCGGCTGATCTCGGCCTTGCCCTCCACCTGCAAGCCGTTGGGGCCATAGTCCTTGAAGCGCTCGGGTTGCAGCAGGCTGTCAAACGCCTGCAAAAGTTCGGTGCGGGAAATGCTCATGCAGCTATTGTCGCGCGTGGCCCACGCCCACACATGGGGGACAATGCTTTTCTCCGGGAGGCAGCCGTGGCATGCACACCGCCCGCCGCCCCTTCTCCAGCCCATCACCTGTACAGAATTTCATGAAACGCATCTGGCTGTTGTTCTCGCAGGCCGTCACGGTGTTCGTTGCGGCCTACTTCGTTGTCGCCACCCTGCAGCCGAACTGGCTGGGCCGGGGCGCCACCACACGCTCCGGCGCGGGCATTGCGCTGCTCGAAGCACCCCCTGCCCCGGCCAATGCGCAACCTGCCGCAGGCAGCTTCAGCGCTGCGGCGCGCCAGGCGGCGCCGGCGGTGGTCAGCATCAACACCAGCAAGGCCGTGCGCCATCCGCGCAGCAACGACCCCTGGTTCCAGTTCTTCTTTGGCGACCAGGGTGCCCAGGCGCAGGCCGGGCTGGGCAGCGGGGTGATCGTGAGCCCCGACGGCTACATCCTGACCAACAACCATGTGGTGGAAGGCGCCGACGAGATCGAAGTGACGCTGACCGACAGCCGCCGCGCCCGCGCCCGCGTGATCGGCACCGACCCCGACACCGACCTGGCCATCCTCAAGATCGAACTCGACAAGCTGCCCGTCATCGTGCTGGGCAACTCGGACGTACTCGCCGTGGGCGACCAGGTGCTGGCCATCGGCAACCCGTTTGGCGTGGGCCAGACGGTGACCAGCGGCATCGTGAGCGCGCTGGGCCGCACACAGCTCGGGATCAACACCTTCGAGAACTTCATCCAGACCGATGCGGCCATCAACCCTGGCAACTCGGGCGGCGCGCTGGTGGACGTGAATGGCAACCTCATGGGCATCAACACGGCCATCTACTCGCGCTCGGGCGGCAGCATGGGCATCGGCTTTGCAATCCCCGTGTCTACGGCCCGCATGGTGCTGGATGGCATCGTGCAGGACGGCCAGGTCACACGCGGCTGGATTGGCGTGGAGCCCAACGAACTCTCACCCGAACTGGCAGAAACCTTCGGCGTGAAAGCCACCGAGGGCGTGATCATCACCGGCGTGCTGCAGGACGGCCCCGCCGCCCAGGCGGGCATGCGGCCCGGCGATGTGATCGTGCGGGTTGAAGGTAGGAAGGTGAGCAATGTGTCCGAGTTGCTGACCGCCGTGGCGGGACTCAAGCCCGGCACTGCGGCACCATTCAACGTGCAGCGTGGCGACAAGATGGTGGAACTGAGCATCAACCCCGGCGTGCGCCCCAAGCCTCAGCGCAATGTGAGGCGGTAAGCCTACTCTGAGCCGCTGCGCGTTTTCCCCAAAGGGAGACGCCTCCAGCGGCCCCGCAAAGCCGGTTCCGCGGTGGCTCTGGTATTGGGCACGCGCCAGTTTTGAGGGGCTGCGCGCAGAACATCGCGACATGGTCGCTGATGCGACCAAACCGCTATTAAAATATAGCTTTTAGCGCCTATCTAACAAGCGCCAGAGCCCATTTTCACGAGAAACTCAACCTTCAGGCGTTGGAGGCGGGCTCGCTGCCCTCTTCCGGGGCTTTGGTGTGCTTGATGAAGATCTGCGCCGCCCAAATGCCCACCTCGTACAGCAGGCACATGGGGATCGCCAGGGACAGCTGCGACACCACATCGGGCGGCGTGACGATGGCAGCGATCACAAAGGCGATCACGATGAAATAGCCACGAAACTCCCGCAGCTTCTGCACGCTCACGATGCCCATGCGGGCCAGCACCACCACGGCAATCGGCACCTCGAAGGACAAGCCAAACGCCAGGAACATCGACAGCACAAAGCTCAGGTAGGCCTCGATGTCTGGCGCGGCGGTGATGCTCTTGGGCGCAAAGCTCTGGATAAACGCAAACACCTGGCCAAACACCAGGTAGTAGCAAAACGCCACCCCGATGAAGAACAGCAGCGTGCTGGAGATCACGAGCGGCAGCACCAGCTTCTTTTCGTGCGAATACAGGCCAGGCGCCACAAAGGCCCACACCTGCCACAGCACAAACGGCAGTGCCAGCAAAAAGGCCGACATCAACAAGATCTTGAGCGGCACCATGAACGGCGAGATCACCGACGTGGCGATCAGCGTGGCGCCCTTGGGAAGGTGGGCCACCAGCGGCGCTGCCAGAAAGTCATACAGCGCGCCAGGGCCAGGGAAGAAGAACAAAATCGCCGCCGCAATCGCGATGGCAATGATGGCCTTGACCATCCGGTCGCGCAGCTCCATCAGGTGCTGCACAAACGGCTGCTCGGTACCGGCCAGCTCGTCTTCTTTGGAAGGGGTTTCGGACATGTTGGGTTTTCGTGGGCGTCAGGGCCGCCCATGCAGCGCGCGGTGCGCTGGTGGCTGCTGCATCAATGGAATTTACGGGGACGGAAACGCGCCACACGGGCCGCGCCAGACTGTGCCTTGGTGCGCACACCGCTTCGGGCCTTGTACCACTGGGGCACCGCACCCCGCTTGAGGCGCCAATTCTTGCCGGGGTGTTTGTAGGCCGGCACGACGGCGGTCTGGTCCTGCAACGCCGAGCTGGCGGTGTCGGTAGCCTCGGCCCAGTCCTTTTCGAACTCGCTGGCGCTGGTCTGGATGGAGTTGTGCACATCGCGTGCGGCGTTCTCCACCGTGTCCTTCATTTTCTTGAGCTCGTCGAGCTCCATGGACCGGTTGACCTCGGCCTTCACATCGGACACGTAACGCTGGGCCTTGCCCAGCAGGGTGCCCACCGTGCGGGCCACACGGGGGAGCTTCTCGGGCCCGATGACTATAAGAGCCACCGCGCCGATCAGCGCCATCTTGGACAGGCCAATATCAATCATGGATCAAGCGCAAAGCGTGCGGGTGCCAGCGGGAACAGCCCGCTCAGCTCTTTTGCTTGGCTTCGACATCGATGGTGGTCTTGTCGGTCGCAGGGTTGTTGGCAACCTGGCCTGCGGGTGGGGTGGTGGTGGCTGCCGCGTCGGCCGAACCGTCTTTCATGCCGTCCTTGAAGCCCTTGACGGCGCCCCCGAGATCGGAGCCCATGTTCTTGAGTTTCTTGGTGCCGAACACCATGACGACGATCAGCAGCACGATCAGCCAGTGCCAGATGGAAAAAGAGCCCATGGAATATCTCCTAACGAATTGCAATCATTTTAGACGGGGGGCGTGACAGGAGTTCACAGCCCAAGCAGAACTGCGGGAATCTCCCTGCACGACCCGTCAGCCTGGTTCAGCCTTTGAGCCACGGACGGGGACCGCCCATCACATGGATATGGAGGTGGTGGATTTCCTGCCCACCTTCAAGCCCCGTGTTTACCACGACGCGAAAGCCACCCTCCGGGTACGGGTTGCAGCCCTGCTCCATTGCCAGCTTCGGCGCCAGCGCCATCATGCGCCCCAGCACACCCGCGTGTTCCTCGGTGACCTGCGCCATCGAAGGGATATGCAGCTTGGGCACCATCAGAAAGTGCACCGGCGCCCAGGGGTGGATGTCGTGGAAGGCGAAAATTTCTTCGTCTTCATAGACCTTCTTCGAAGGAATCTGGCCTGCGATGATTTTGCAGAAGAGGCAGTTCGGATCGTGCATGAGGAAAATGTCAGTACAAAATTAACAGGTCACCAGGCGCTGATCGCCATCCCAAGCGGTCGCAACCGGCGCGCGCGAAGCCAGTGCCACCGTGGAACTGGCTTTGCCAGGCCACGGGTGGCGTCCCCCAAGGGGGAAGGCGCCGTAGGCGGCACAGGGGGGCTTCATGTATTTTCAGCGATATTGATGGTGGGCCGCACACCCACATCCTTGCGGTGCGCGTGCAGCCATTCCTGCCCGGCAGTGCGGCCGAGGGCGAACAGCTTGCGCACAAAGGCCATGTCTGCGCGGGTCTTGCTGTCGGCGCCAAAGGGCGCCAGCACCGCGCCGCCGTCGATGCGGTGCATGCGCACACTCTTGTAACGGCGCGCATCGAGCTTGCCCTCGGCCAGCAGGCGGCGCACGAATTCGATGGCGCGCAACTCGGCCAGCAGGCTGGCATTGAAGGTGACTTCGTTCATGCGCTCCATGATTTCCTGGCCTGAGTGGGGCAGATCCAGATGTTCGATGGGGTTGATCTGCACGAGCAGGATGTCGGAGGTCTCGGTCTGATAGATCAGCGGGTGCAACGCAGGGTTGCCCGAATAGCCGCCGTCCCAGTAATGCTCACCGTCGATTTCCACGGCCTTGAACAGCGCTGGCAGGCAGGCCGACGCCATCACGGCATCCGCGCTCAGCCGGGGGCCAGAGAAGATTTCGCCGCGCCCGGTGCGCACGTTGGTGGCGCACACAAACACCTTGGGCCCGCCCGCCGCAGCGCTGGCGCGGCGCACAGTGCACAGCAGGTCAAAGTCCACCTCGCGCTCCAGCAGGCGGCGCAGCGGGTTGATGTCGAGCGGATTGGTCTGGTAGGGCGAGAGCCACTGGCGCATCAGCCCCATCATGGGGTTGGCGGCCGACAGGGGCGAGCCCCACATCAGGCTGCCCAGCGTGCCCACGCCCTCCCACAGCCGGGCAAGCGTTTCACGCGCCTGGACGCAACCGGCCAGGTGCGCTTCGTACGGGTCTTTGTGCTCCTGCGCGGCTTTGGCAAAGCCGTGCGCCATGGCCACGGCATTCATCGCGCCAGCACTGGTGCCGCTCACGCCATCAAACTGCCACTGGCCATCCTCCAGCAAGGCATCCAGCACACCCCAGGTGAGCGCACCGTGGGAGCCCCCACCCTGCAGGGCCAAGTTCAGCCGTGGCAGGGATGACAAGTGCGACAGGGACGCCGTCGGTTCAGGCATCCACCGCCTGGTTCTTGCTCATGGCCAGCATGCCGCGCACGATGCGGTACAGGAACCACAGCGAGATCAGCCCCCAGGCAATCCAGCCCGGCGCAATCAGCAGCAGCCACAGGGGCGCGGTCACCACATACAGAACACCAGCCCAGATCGTCGAGCGGATGCGCCAGGAGAAATGATTGGCCTGCCAGGTGCCCTCGGCATCGCTGCGCTTGACCAAGTCAATCACCAGCGCAATGACCAGCAACAGCGCACTGGCCTGCGCGCCTGGCAACACAGCCCCCACGGCCACGATGAGGTGCAGCACATAGCTGACCCAGCCGATGTTCTTCAGGCCCTGGGCCTTTTGCTCATTGCTTTGCACGTCGATGATGTCGTTCATGGGGCCTCTTCTTCGGCAGTGCGCGCAACGGCCTTGCGCAAGGCTTTTTCCTCGATGCCGCTGGTGCCCTCGCGGCGCTCCAGCTCGGTCAGTACATCGGCAGGCGTGAGGCCATAGTGGGCCAGCGCCACCATGGAGTGGAACCACAGGTCGGCCACTTCGTAAACCAGCTTGGACTTGTCGGCGCCGTGGTCCACATCCTTGGCCGCCATGACGACTTCGGTGGCCTCCTCGCCGATCTTCTTCAAGAACGCATCCGGCCCCTTGTGCAGCAGGCGCGAGACATAGCTCTTGTCGGGATCGCCACCGTTGGCAGGCTTGCGGCTTTCAATCACATTGGCAAGGCGCGCGAGGGAATCGTTGGAACTCATGGTCTTGTCGTCCATTGCCATTACTTGTAGATGGATTCAGGGTCTTTCAAGACCGGATCGACCGCGTGCCAGGCTCCGTCCTTGAGCACGCTGAAAAAACAGCTGTGGCGGCCTGTGTGGCAGGCGATGCCAGGCTCGTGGCCGAGCTGGGTGACCTTGAGCAGCACCACATCGTTGTCGCAGTCCAGGCGGATCTCGTGCACGGTCTGCACGTGGCCGGACTCTTCGCCCTTGAACCACAGCTTCTTGCGCGAGCGGCTGAAGTACACGGCGCGGCCGAGTTCTGCCGTCTTGGCAAGGGCCTCGCGGTTCATCCAGGCAAACATCAGCACGTCGCCCGTGCCCTGCTCCTGCGCAATCACGGGCACCAGGCCCTGCGCGTCCCATTTCACTTCGTTGAGCCAGTTCATGGGCGGGATTGTCGGTGATTTGAATGACCAGCCCGCCTGCCGGGCGAGCGGTTTTGAGGTCATTTTTGCCTCTAGCGCTTATCCATCAAGCGCTAGCAGCTATCAAAATGAGAGTTCAATGAAAAACCAGATGCATCGTCGGGCAGCTTGCAGCCAATTGCAGCACTGCGCAGCGCGCAAATTTGACTACAAAAACAATAGCTATCAGCGCTTTCACACTCAGCGCCAGAACCACTTTTGGTCAAATATTTACTTCGCCACGGTCAAAAACACCCACTTGCGATCCCAGTTCTTGCGACCCAGGTACTTGATGGCAAACGCATAGCGCCCCGGGGGCAGAAAATCCTGCGTGAGGGTTTCCTGCTGCGTCACCACGGGCTGGCCATTCACGCGCACGCTTTGCTGCGCCACCAGCTCCGATTCGCTCTCCAGGTCCTGGCCGTCGAGGGCATAGACGGTGACATCGGGCTCTTCCTTCTCATCGCCCACCAGTGGCAAACCCAGCGTGTTGGCGCGGGTTTCCACGTCCAGCGCCAGCTTGCCTTGCACCGGCTCGCGCACGATCCAGTGCACGTCGCGCACGTTGTCGTTCAGCGTCTGCAGCAAGGCCTTGAGCTTCTCGAATTCGGCCTTGTCGGCGATCACATCCACCGGCTTGCCGCCGATGGTCGCGTCAAAGCAGCGGCCAATGCGGTGCACACAGGGCAGGCGCTCAGAAAAACTCGCATACGACGGGGGCGGCACCTGCTGCGCCGCGGCGGGCAGTGCCATGGCCGCCAGGGCCACCACCAGCACCCAACGCGCGCCCGCGAATGGCGTCGTCACAGACGCACCGGAATGCCGCGCTCGGCCATGCGGGCCTTGGCCTGGCCCACCGTGTATTCGCCGTAATGGAAGATGCTGGCGGCCAGCACCGCGTCGGCGCCGCCGGTCTGGATGCCGTCGGCCAGGTGGTCGAGGTTGCCCACACCGCCCGAGGCGATCACGGGCACGCTCACCGCATCGCTCACTGCGCGGGTCAGCTCCAGGTCAAAGCCTGCCTTGGTGCCGTCGCGATCCATGCTGGTCAGCAGGATTTCACCTGCGCCGCGCTGTGCCATCTCGGTAGCCCAGGCCACGGCGTCCAGGCCCATGTTCTTGCGCCCGCCGTGGCTGTACACGTCCCAGCCTGCGCCCACGGGCTGTCCGTTGGCGCCGATG